>JBJFFP010000001.1:0-46810 GCA_051891855.1 Lachnospiraceae bacterium
CGCTGACGAAGGGTATTGGAAATCGGGCCTAAATCCTCCAATAAGTCAAGGATAGTTGCGTGTGCACTGACGCATTTATTTAATGCTCCTGTGCTCAATTATATGAATGTGAATAAAGTAAATGCTTATATCTGCTGCTTGCTTTTTGCTGCCGGAAAAAGTATTATAAAAAATAGGTAACAGGTATTTGAAAGCAGGCATCTGGTTAGAATCCCAATACTTATTTTAAAAGCTAATGCAGCAACTAAGAAAAATTTACACAAGGAGTTGCTTGCAAATGGAAATAAGATTTTGGCATTGTACAAATGAGTGTTTCAATGTTGAGGAATTCATACGTGCTAATTGCGAATATCCGGGAGAGTGGGAAGGCGAAGTTGAACGGATCGAAAAGATTGGCAATGGACTGCAATCAAATGAAAACTGCTGGCGGCTTCTGCAGTAAAATCCCAGCTTTGGCATTTTCTTATTGCCGGTTATATAAGGTTATATAATACGAGAAAAGAGTTTGCGTTAAATCTTAGGAGGAAAAGCGTTGAAGCAGACAGCCATAACTATAGCAAAATTTATCTTGTTTTTCTTTGGATGGGCGATCTTTGTTGGAGTATTGCCATTAATAGAGTTTATGCAGCCATCCGTCTGGAGATTATGGGCTGAGTTTATGCCTTTTCTGGCAATGCTTATCTTTACCCTGCTCTTTTGGTTTATGGACAGGAAAACCATAAGATTAGCTTGTTTCAACAATCCATTAAAAAGTATATTGATTGCTGTTGTCACTGGAGTACTTTGGATTGGGAGTACAGTTATCGTGATGAAGTTAATGGGGGTCATCCGATTCGAGGGAAGGAATGAAGTTCCTATGCTTATCGTTTGGATTCTTGCGGTTTTCCTTAATGTGGTCATGCAGGAATTACTGGTGAGGGGATATTTATACCAAATGATAAAGCAGAGGCATAGCATTTATGCTGCGGCTTTTGTGACCACAGCACTGTTTACTGTTTTGCATGGAGGAGCTTTTGAGGCGGGGATTATTCCCGTATTGAATGTCATAACAATGAGCCTGTTGATGACAGTTATTCTTGAATATACAGGCTCCCTGATAGCCCCTGTGATCATGCATTTTATCTGGAATGGTGTGGGTGCTGTAATCTTAGGAGGAGTTAATCTTGCAGAGGATTACCCCCATTTGCTGAATATGGTTTTTGAAGGAAATGAACTTTTATCAGGCGGTTCATGTAAAATAGAGGGGAGTATTGTGGTTTTAGCCCTGAACATCATACTGATTGCCTTCTTTCTATATGATGTGTTAATTGCGAATATCCGGGAGAGTGGGATGGCAAAACACGGAGGCAGCCATGAATGATCAATTTATTCAAAATGTATGGATAGACTGGAGTAAAGTGGAGGAAGGAAGCTATCTGCGAAATATCGAGACGATTCGGAAAATGGAAAGAATTGATTTTCACCGTTCCATCACCTTTTTTGTGGGAGAAAACGGAAGCGGAAAATCCACCTTATTGGAAGCTATCGCCATAGCCTGTGGCTTTAATCCCGAAGGAGGAACGAAAAACTACAGCTTTTCCACCAAGGATACTCATTCTCAGCTTTGCGATGCCATCAGAATATCCCGTGGATTTAACCGGCCAGGAGCTGTTTATCAATAATCGGGAGCAACTGCTTAAACGACTGCTTTTGGAATAGAGAAAGGGAGAAAATGAGAAAAGTATGTATATTAAAGGGAAGTCCCAGAGCGGGCGGCAATACCAACGCGTTGCTGAAGCCTTTCGCAGAAGAATTGAAAGAAAAGGGCTGTGAATGTCGGGAATTTGATTTATACCGAATGGAGCTTAAGCCCTGTGTTGCCTGCCGCTGCTGCCAGAAGGACTGGACAGTTTTTGGCTGTCCCATTAAGGATGATATGCACAAAATTTTTGAAACAATCCGGGAAAGTGATCTGTTAATCGTGGCCACCCCAATCTACTCCTGGTTTTGTACAGGCCCAATGAAAAATGTACTGGATCGCATGGTATATGGCATGAATAAGTATTATGGTGAAAAAAAGGGACCCTCCCTTTGGGAAGGAAAGGAGCTTGCTTTACTTGTCAGCTGCGGTTATCGTCCCGAACGGGGAGCGGATCTTTTTGAAGAGGCAATGAAGCGATACTGTAAGCACTCCCGGCTCCATTATCGGGGGATGCTTGTTAAGCGTCATTTAGGCTATCAGACGGAATTTATGGATGAAGAGAAGGAACAGCATGCCCGGGAATTTGCGGATAATCTGCTCACGACTGAGCAGGGAGAATAAGCGGTTGTATTTCAAGGGTAAATTTGATAAAGTAATAACAAATTCGGCAAAAGAAAAGGGGGATAAATGATGCAGTACTGTTTTGGTGTAGATATCGGCGGAACCACGGTTAAGATGGGAATCTTTAAAGAGGATGGGGAAATTGTAGAAAAATGGGAGATTCCTACTTATACAGAGGATGAAGGGATTCGGATTTTGCCGGATATTGCAGCTTCCATTCAGGAGAAGATTGCATCACATCATTTGGAGGAAGGAAAGTGTCTGGGTATAGGTGTAGGAGTACCGGCCCCGGTAACCAGTGATGGGATAGTTAACGGAAGTGCTAATCTGGGTTGGAAATATAAGGAAGTGAAGAAGGAGCTGGAAGAGCTTATCGGAATGCCCGTTATTGTGGGAAATGATGCCAATGTTGCTGCTCTGGGAGAAATGTGGAAGGGAGCAGGAAAGGGCTGCAGGAATATGATTATGATTACGCTGGGTACCGGCGTAGGCGGAGGAGTCATTGTAGGAGGAAAGGTAATTACCGGAGAACATGGTGCAGGAGGAGAGGTAGGCCATATCTGTGTAAACTACAGCGAAACAGGCCACTGCGGCTGTGGTAATCAGGGCTGCCTTGAGCAGTATGCCTCTGCTACGGGAATCGTAAATCTGGCAAGGAAAAAGATGGAAACGGAAACCAGAAAAACCCTGCTTTCTCAGGGGGAAATTACCGCAAAATCCGTTTTTGATGCAGTGAAGGAAAAGGATGAAGTGGCCATGGAGATAGCGGAGCTGTTCGGTGAGTATCTGGGCAGCGGACTGGCAATTTTAGCTGCAATTTCCGATCCGGCAGTTTTCGTTATCGGAGGAGGTGTATCCAAGGCAGGAGAGGTGATTCTTGAGTATACTGAAAAATACTATCAGAAGCGTGCATTTTTTGCCAATAAACAGGCAAGGCTTGTATTGGCTTGCCTGGGAAATGATGCCGGAATCTATGGAGCGGCCAGGATGGTGATGGATAGAGAATAAGGGAGAGAGGAAAAGATGAGTAAACCGACTTTGGTCGTTATGGCAGCGGGAATGGGCAGTCGTTACGGAGGCTTAAAGCAGATTGATAAAATTGATGAACAGGGCCATATTATTATGGACTTTTCCGTCTATGATGCACATCGTGCAGGCTTTGAACAGGTTGTTTTTATCATTAAAAGGGAAAATGAGGCACTTTTTAAAGAAGTGATCGGTGATAAGGCAGAAGGTCGAATGAAGGTAGAGTTTGCCTACCAGGATGTGTCGGATCTGCCCGTTGGATACGAGGTTCCACAGGGCAGGGTAAAGCCCTGGGGAACGGCACATGCTGTCCTTAGCTGCAGGAAGCTGGTAAAGGGCCCCTTTGCAGTAATTAATGCGGATGATTACTATGGTGTAGAGGCCTTTAAGCTGATTTATGATTATTTGACCACCCATCAGGATGATAAGCAATACCGTTACGCTATGGTAGGCTATGAGCTGCAAAATACCGTTACCGATAACGGCTATGTCTCCAGAGGTGTCTGCGAGGTAAATGAACGGTGTGAGCTTGTCCGGGTGACGGAAAAGACACGGATTGAAAAAAGAGCAGAAGGCATAGCCTACACGGAAGATGAAGGAAGTACATGGAACACTCTTGCAGATGAAACCATCGTCTCCATGAATATGTGGGGATTCAGCAACAGTATCTTGCAGGAAATTGAGAAACGCTTCCCTGCTTTTCTGGAAAAGGGACTGAAGGAGAATCCACTGAAATGCGAGTTTTATCTTCCGGCAGTGGTCAGCGAATTACTGGCAGAGAGTAAAGCCACGGTTACCGTGTTGAAATCCAAAGATAAGTGGCACGGGGTCACCTATCAGGAGGATAAGCCCATGGTAGTAAAGGCCATACGGGAATTAAAGGAAAGCGGACTCTATCCCGAAAAGCTGTGGGAGTAAAGGAAGGAAAAGCTAAAGAAGAGAAAGAAAAGGAATGTCGTAGAGGCATTCCTTTTTTTGTCCGATTTTATGTAAATATTATTGCTTATTCATGCGGCTCTGTTTGCGGTAAGAGCTGGGGGAATAGCCCTGCTGCCTTTTGAAAACCTGTGCAAAATAGCTGGGAGAGGAGAAACCGCAAAATCGACTGATTGTAGAAAGAGAAAAATCTGTGGTAGTCAAAAGCTTTTCCCCTTCCTCAATTCGTCTGCTAATCAGATAATTAATGGGGGAAATACCATATTCCTCTGTGAAGGTATGAACAATGTGGTATTTATTGGCATGGGAGACCTCTGCCAGCTGATTCAAGGTTATGTATTCTCTGTAATGCTCATCTATGAAGCGACGAACTGAGACGGCCAGTCTGGCGGAACTGCTTTTTATTGGTTTTGGAGTGGATAAAAGGCAGGCTTGTCGATTCACAAGCAGGATGAGAAGCTCTAGGTAATGTTGGCAAACCTCTTCAAAACGGGGAGGCTTTTGGTCGATTTCAGTCAATAGATTTTGCAGTAAAAACATAGTCTGCTTCCGAATAGGTTTGTAGCTGAGCACATAATGATGGAAGGCTTTTTCATCCCTGCAGAGGGAAAGCTCAAGTCCTTCTATACCTAGGACAATATATTTCATCGGGGTGTCAGAGATACCGATTTCGGTATGTACAACATTGGGATTGATAATGACAAGGTCATTGGCAGAAACGGTGCATATCTGATTTTCGATAGAAAAAAATCCATTTCCTTCAATGATATAAAACAGCTCCGAGCAGTTGTGGGTATGCTCGATTGAATGCCAGTCTCCCATAAATTTTTCCTGGCTTATATATAATAGTCTGGCATTGTGTCGGGTAAGGCCGATGTGAAAATCCTGCAAATCATATCGTAATATGCTCATGAGACAGACTCCTTTGGGGATAAAAAACAAAAATAATTCTCCTTTTTGATTATAAACAGAGAAGCCAAAGAGTTCAAGAATATAAAGCCATAGTAACACAATATATCTAAAAAAAATCGCAACATTAAGCTTGCATCAGAAGAGGGAAAGTCTATACTTGTTTTTATAGTAGAAAGAGTTTTTTCTTTATCTGCATGAGAGCTTTATTAATTAAATGAAGAGGACGGTAAAATGACAGAAAAGGAACTTTGCTTATCTTCTGAGGAGCTTAAGCTGGCCTGTGCCAAGCTGAAGGCGGCGACAGACTTCGGATTTATTGCTGAAGAAAGCTTAGAGGCAATGGAGGTCAGGAGAAAAGAACATAATCAAAAAATAAAGAAGGAGCTGGAAGAGGGGAAAATCATCTATGGGATGACACATTTTTCCCCACCGGCATATCTGCAGTATGAGCTGACCCGGTTCAGGCTGGACTTTGTGTCACAAAAAGCGCAAAACTATCAATATGCCTGTGTAACAGAAAAGGAAAAGAAAGATTTTTTCAGAGAAAACAGGGAGCTTTTTCAACGATGTGAGGGAGATCATTTTCTTTTTGAGGATGTAGATGCAGTAATAGAAAAGCGTATCAGAGAGGAAGAGTATTATCGATATGTGCAAAACTTATTATGTCAGTGCTGATACAGGAAATGATGAAAATTCCGGTCTCTCCCAAAGAGAGGCTTTTGCAACTTTGAACCGGGTGAATCAATTAATTCTGGAGCCGGGGGATCAGGTTCTGCTGGAATGTGGATCGGTTTTCGAGAATCAATATCTTCATTTATCGGTTCGGGGAACAGAAGAACAGCCTGTTTTTATTGGAAAATACGGAGAGGGCAGCTTGCCCTGTATAGAGGCTAATGGACAGGGAATATGGTTTCAGGATTACGGGAACAGTCTGGATGCACCTACACATGTATGGAGAGGAGAGGTATCCAGTGCCGTCCTGCTTACCGATGTCAGTTATCTGATTCTTTCTGATCTGGAGATTACCAATCGGGGAAACAACAGGAAAGATGAGGTCTATAACAGTGCTCATAAGATGGACAGGACAGGAGTGGCTGTTGTGGCAAAAAATGGAGGAACCCTGAACAAGATTACCCTGAGAAATCTGTATGTTCATGATGTGGAGGGGAATATCTACAATAAACACATGAACAACGGAGGAATCTACATTACTGCCCTTAAACCGGATAATGAACAGGAGACGGGAATTGCCAGATATGACGGCTTTACCATAGAAAACTGCTTTGTTTATCGCGTAAGCCGCTGGGGAATAGCCTTGGGCTATACCTACCAGCATGGACGATTTAAAGGCTGTTTTTTGCAAGAGGAATGGTTTAAAAAGTATGGGCATGAAAATATTGTCATACGTAATAATTATGTGAAGGAAGCGGGCGGTGACGGAATTACGGTGATGTATGCCCTGAAGCCTTTGGTGGAGCATAACACGGTGGATTCTGTGGCAGGGCAGATGAATGCCCGGTGTTACAAAGAGCCGCTTAAGCGGCAGGGAATGGTGGCAGCGGCCATATGGCCCTGGAAATGTAAGAATGCTTATTTTTGCCATAATGAAGCAGTGGATACCCGGCTGAATCAGGATGGAATGGCTTACGATGCGGATTCCGGAGACGGAACGAGCTACGAGTATAATTACAGTCGCTTAAATGAAGGCGGCTGCATAATGTTCTGTCTGGAAGAGGCGGTAAATAACCGTTTCTGCTATAATTTAAGTATGGATGATCTGGGAGGAACCATCAGCCCGGCAAATAATCCGGATGCCTATATTGCCAACAATACCTTTTATGTTCGTTCAAATGTACCTTTTATCCGGGCCCATATGGATGGAGGGAAATATCATCTGGAGAATAATCATATTTTTCAAATTGATTCATAATTAAGTCTGTGTTATGCTGCGGCTTTTTTTGCGGTATTCACGGGGAGAGCAAAGATGCTGCTTCTTAAAAATCTGTGAAAAATAACTGGGGGAAGAAAAACCGCAGATATGGCTGATTAAAGCCAGGGAAAGATCGGTTGTTTCTAAAAGATGAGCCCCCTCATCGATTCTTTTGGAAATCAGATAATTAATAGGAGATATTCCGTACTCTTCGGCAAAGGCATGAGCTAAATAGAATTTGCTTACATGGGAAATCTCGGCTAACTGATCCAAAGTGATATTTTCCTTATAGTGTTGGTCAATGTAACGGCGAATGTGGCTGCTCATGCGGCTGGTTTTTTGGGATACGGGTGCCAGAGTGGTGGAGAAATTAGTCTGCCTTTCCAACAAAACGACCAGAATTTCCATCAGGTTTTGACAGATGATCTCGTTTCCCGGAATTTTGGCTTCTACTTCATACAAAAGCTTCTGCAAATAGAAGAAGATGGTCTCCTGAATGTCTTTAAAGTTGACGATGCGGTAGTCCGGCTCCTGATTATTCGGATCAGCAAGCTGGAGACCTTCGATGCCCAGTACAATATATTTAAAAGGAGAGCCGTTCAGGCTGAGTTCAGTATGAAGGACTCGGGGGTTAATGATGACCAGATCATTTACGGAGACAAGGTGAGTTACACCTTCAATAAAAAATTGTCCCTCGCCTTCGACGACATAGAAGAGTTCGGCACAGTGATGGGTATGCTGTATGCTGTGCCAGTCACCACCGTAGGTAGCCTGGCTCACATAGAGTAGCTTGGCGGATTTGCGCAGAGAATCTTCTTGATGTAAGGATAAATCGTAGCGATTGTTGCTCATGTGGCCTCCTTTCTTATCTAAAATAGGGATATCGGTAAGAGTAAATAGCGGTCAAATGGTTAAAATTATATATTTTTAGTAAAAATATGATTATTTTGCTGAATTTGAAAATAAAATGGAAGATTAAAAGCAATATTGCTATAAAAACACTAAAGATAATATAAGTTTATAAATGTATTATAAAAAGACAAAAGGAAAAATGCAAGAATATTTAAGATAATATTGAAGAAATAAGGGAGGATTTTGAAGAAAAATAAATAAAAACAAAAAGAGAAAATAAAAAAATGCATAATTATAACTAATATATTTAGTTAAAAGTGGACAAAAATAACAATAAAAGCAAGATATATAAAGAAATAAGCAAAAAGAAGATTGAATAGAAAACTTAAACGGCTATACTTAAAGCACAATAGCGGCTGGATATTCTGCCGCTTAAACAAAAAAGGAGGATACATATATGAAAAAGAGATTTGTAAGTGCACTTTTAAGTGTAGCTATGGCTGCCGTTCTTTTAGCAGGCTGTGGCAGCTCCGGTGATTCTGCTACGACTACAGGTTCAACAACACCTGCTGACACCGGCACGGATACTACAGAAGCCGGTGGCGGTACAATCAAGGTAGCAGCCGTTGAAACCGCTTATGGTGCAGATATGTGGAAGGCGGTAGCAGAAGCCTTCAGTACCCAAACCGGTATCCAGGTTGAATTAACCGTTGACAAGAATCTGGAGGACGTTATTTCTCCCGATATGAAAGCGGGTAATTATCCCGACGTTATCATGCGTGCAGTTGGTGCTGAGTCCGGAATGACTGAGACTTTTATCAAGGATGAAAATCTGGTTGAACTGACGGATGTGTTGGCGATGACTATTCCCGGTGAGGATATAGCCGTGGGGGATAAGATGCTGGGCGGCTTTACCGACAATACCATTACTCAGCCCTATGGCAATGATAAGGTATACTTAATGCCCATGTTCTATAGCCCCTGCGGACTGTTCTACAATGCAGGTCTCTTTGCTGAAAAAGGCTGGGATGTTCCCGAGACCTGGGACGAAATGTGGGAGCTGGGTGATAAGGCAGCAGAGGAAGGAATTGCCCTGTTTACTTATCCTACTGCAGGTTATTTTGATGCTTTCCTGTACGCCTTAATGCATGAAGCATTTGGGGATAATTTCACAGACGTATTAAATTATGGTGAAGGTGTTTGGGAAACTGCAGAAGCAGAGCAGATTTTTGCTATTCTCGATAAGTTGGCTGATTATACCGAGTCTACTACACCTGCAAATGCCAATGATGACAACTTCCAGAAAAATCAGCAGTTGGTATTAGACAGCAAAGCACTATTTATGCCTAATGGTAACTGGGTAATCGGTGAAATGGCAGAAGCACCCCGCGCAGAAGGCTTTGAATGGGGATTCACTGCACTTCCTGCAATTACAGCAGGTGGAGAAAGAGCTTCCTACGCATGGTTTGAACAGGTATGGATGCCCGGTGGAGCCCAGAATCAGGAGCTTGCCAAGCAGTTTATTGCTTTCCTTTATTCTGATGCAGCAGCAGAAATTTTCGCTGCACAGGGTGCTATTCAGCCCATTAACGGTTTGGCGGATTCCTTAGAAGGTGATGCTAAGATTTACTATAGTATTTACGACACGGGTGCAGTCGCAGTATTAGATGCATTTGCAGCTACTGAAGCAATCGAAGGAACAACGATTCGTGGTACTTTCTGTGATCCTATCAACTCTGTAGTAACAGGCGACAAGACAATTGACGACTGGAAAGCACAGATCATCGCAGATAATGACACATTTAGAGCAAACCTGAAGCAGCAGTAATTAAATGTCGATTATTTGCTGAGAGAAAACGAAGCTGGTGTTCACTTGAGCACCGGCTTTTTTTCAGGAAAGACAGGTGTCCCTTATTAAATTAAGATCATGGCAATTTCGAATAGGAGAGAAGTATGCGACGGACTAAAGGAAGAGGAGCTTTTATTTTTTGCTGCGTGGCTCCGGCTATTGCATTATTTGTTATTTTTATGGTGATTCCCACTATAGATGTATTCCGTATGTCTTTGTATAAGTGGGGTGGTTATACAGCGGATAAAACCTTTGTAGGATTGAAAAATTTCAAAACATTGCTTTCCAGTGAAAAATTTCTTCGTTCTTTTCAGAATCAGATTCTTCTGATTGTAATCGTCACCATTGTAACTATGTCACTGGCATTGATTTTTGCAGCAATTTTAACCAGAGAAAAAATTAAAGGACAGAATTTCTTCAGAATTGTATTTTATATTCCCAATATTCTGTCGGTAGTCATTATCAGTGCAATTTTTTCTGCGATTTACGACCCTAATCAGGGATTACTAAATTCTATTCTCGGAGTTTTTCGAGGGGATAAGGAGCCGATTCTTTGGTTGGGAAGCCAGAAAATTGTTATTTACAGTATTGTTATCGCCATGATTTGGCAGGCCATTGGTTATTATATGGTTATGTATATGGCAAGCATGTCCAGCGTATCCGAGAGTCTTTATGAATCGGCAGATTTGGAGGGGGCAGGCAAGATTCGGCAGTTTTTTACCATAACTCTGCCTTTAATCTGGACCAACATCAGAACCACATTAACGTTTTTTGTTATCAGTACAATAAATATGAGCTTTTTATTCGTAAAAGCGATGACGAATGGTGGGCCGGACAGTGCTTCACATGTTTTTTTAAGTTATATGTATCAGGAAGCTTACACTAACTCATCTTACGGATACGGTATGGCAATCGGTGCGGTAGTCTTTACCTTCTCCTTTGCCCTTTCTGCAATCTTAAATGCAGTAACTAAACGTGATCCCATTGAATTATAAAAGGAGTAAGCAGGATGAAAAAGAAGAAATCAATTCGTGAAACCTCAGTAATGAGTAAAATTTTAATCTATATTCCCCTGATTGCTTTGGCCATTACCATTATTGTTCCCGTAGCATGGGTATTTATGGCATCTATTAAGGAGAATGTAGAGTTTTACCGTAATCCCTGGGCATTACCCGCAGGAGTACACTGGCAGAATTTTGTGGATGCCTGGACGAAGGCGGATATGGGCTCTTATATGTTGAACTCTGTGATAGTAACGGCTCTTGCTTTAGTGATTTTGATTGTGGTAGCTTTGCCGGCCTCCTATGTATTGTCCCGTTTTAAATTCTTTGGAAACGGATTTTTAAATACATTGATTATGGCCGGTCTGTTCATTAATGTGAACTATATTGTAGTGCCGATTTTTTTGATGCTCAGTGAGGGAGATACCGTTCTTAGGAAAACGATAGGACAGCCGTTTTTCCTGAATAATATCTTTATACTGGCACTGGTGTATGCTGCCACCTCTCTGCCTTTTACCATCTACCTTCTGGCAGGCTACTTTAAAACGGTTGCCAAAGACTATGAGGAAGCAGCATATGTAGATGGTGCGGGCTACTTTAGAACCATGGTACAGATTATTATTCCTATGGCAAAGCCAAGTATTATCACTGTGATTTTATTTAACTTCCTATCCTTCTGGAATGAATATATTATTTCCATGACATTACTGACAAAACCGGAAATGAAGACTTTGCCGGTAGGATTAATGAATCTGATGGCAGCACAGAAATCTGCAGTGCAGTATGGACAGATGTATGCCGGTCTGGTTATTGTAATGCTTCCTACCCTGATTTTATATATGCTGGTACAGAAGCAGTTGACAGAAGGAATGACAGTCGGCGGCTTGAAGGGATAATTGTGGGACTGTAAATGCTGCCTCTGAAGGTGGCGGAATGGAGAGAAAATGAATGAACAAAGTATAAAAATTGTAAAAGGAATTATCATTACCTTATTATTTTGTCTTTGTGTATTTTTGGTAGTCAGGGGACACAGAAATATCAGTCTTCGTGGGCTGAGTGTACAGCTGCTTGGTTTGGCAGGGCTTCTTGGACTGCTGGGATATTATAATAGGCAATATAAATAGGTAGATAGTATATGTATATGAGAAATAACAGGGTAATCTTTGACAAAAGTATAGAACGGTGGGAAAATGGGATTCCTTTGGGGAATGGGAAGATAGGGGCTTATATCTGGGGAACACCCGGGGAGCTGAGAATTTGTATGGATCGAACCGACCTGTGGGATCGCACTGTCCCAATGAATACTGATCGGAAAGAGTTTACCTATCAACGATTGACCGAAATGGCTAAAAGCGGGCAGACTGAAGAGATACGGGAATTATTTGATGCTCCTTATAATGCCAAAGCACCTACCAAGCTGCCAGCAGGAAAAATCCTGCTTACCTTTCCTGAGGCACAGGATATAAACGGATATTTGGATTTGGAAACTGCCTGTGCCGGATTAAGCATTAAGACGCGGGAAGATAGGATAGAGGTGAAGGCCTACTGCCACGCAGAAAATAAAAGTGGTTTTATCGAAATTCAAGCAGAGAAGGATAAGGACGGAATCGGGATTCGGCTGCTGCCGCCCGGGTTTGGAAGGCCGGATGAGGAAATTAAGCAGAAAAAGAAAAGACTAACCAGAAATTTTATTAAGGGAAGCTTGAAAGAGCTGATTTATCCCAAACCGATAGAAGGAATCCAAGAAGGATTTCCCTCCTATTATTGGTTTATACAGTCGGTTGATCAACAGTTTTCTTACGGAATCATAATGGGTATCCTTCGGGGAAAAAAGGTTATCCATATATGCTATCGTATCATCACCTCTTTGGAAGGAGAGGAATGGCTGGAGGATGCGAAAGGGCAGATTTACAGAGAACTGGCCTTGGGGCAGGAAGACTTTGCTGCCCATACGGGATGGTGGGAAGACTATTGGAAGAAGAGTAATCTTAGACTACCTGATTTGGAATTTGAAAAACAGTGGTATTTGGCAAATTACCTATTTGCCTCTTGCTCCAGAAAGGGAGAGTACCCGATGCCACTGCAGGGACTATGGATGGTAGATGATGGTATGCTGCCGCCTTGGAAAGGAGACTATCACAATGATTTAAATACACAATTTTCTTATACGCATTTTTATCAGGCAAATCATCTGGAAGAAGGAGAAAGCTTTTTGGATTTTCTCTGGAAGCTGCGACCGGCAGGGCGGGAATTTGCCGAAAAGTTTTATGGAACAAAAGGAGTCTGTCTTCCGGGAGTGATGACAATTGACGGAAAGCCTTTGGGCGGTTGGCCTATGTATTCCTTGGTGCCGGTTCATCAGATTTGGCTGTGCCAATCCTTCGATTTGTATTACCGTTATACCGGAGATGAAGAGTTTTTACGGGAAAAAGCATGGATATATCTGGAAGAAACAGCAGAGTGTATCAGCCCCCTTTTAGAAAAACGAGGAGGAAAGCTCTATCTTCCGGTATCCAGCTCTCCCGAGCTTCATGACGATGAAGCGGCCTCATGGGTTACACCCAACAGTAATTATGATCTGGCATTATTGAGATATTTGTATAAGACGTTGGTAGAGTATGCACTTTGGTTAAAAAACGGCAGGGAAGAAATATGGCAGAATTATTTGGATAAGCTGCCGGATTTAGCAGTTAATGACAATAGTGTACTGATGATTTCACCCACCGAAAGCCTGCAGGAATCTCACCGACACTTATCCAACGCTATGGCTATATGGCCGTTAAAGCTGCTTGATTATGAACAGCATAAGGAAATTATTGATGCCACTATTTTGGATTATGAGAAATGGGGCAGTGGAATGTGGGTGGGCTTTTCCTTCGTCTGGATGTCACACCTGTATAGTGTGCAGGGGAACGGTGAAGGTGCCTGCGAGCAATTAAGGATTTTCTGGGAAAGCTTTTGTTCCTCCAATGGTTTTCATTTAAATGGAGATTATAAAAAACGAGGGTATTCAACTTTCCATTATAAACCGTTCACTCTGGAGGCCAATTTTTGTGCGGCCAATGCACTGCAGGAAATGCTTTTGCAGAATAAAGAGAATGAAATCAGGCTCTTTTATGGAATTCCTGAAAGATGGCGAAAGAGGGAATTTTCCTTTGAAAATTTTCGTTCCTTCTATGGGATGATGGTATCCGCCTTTTATCATCCAGAAGAAGGAGTGAGGATTAGGATATATTCCCCGATGAGAAAAAAATTGACTGTAAAGGTAAAGGGATTTGGTGTAAAGGAAATAGAACTGGAAGGGGAAGAACAACAGGAAATTATGTTTGAAATAGAAGGTAACTGTTTGGAGGCCACATTCGGAAGGCCCGGACAGATACAATAGAAGAATAAAATTATGCAAAAAATGAGAGGAGCAACTGTCGATTATGGAACAAATTAAGCGAACCGGAAGAGTAACTATTCCTACGAATCTGGATGTAGTACCCGAAACCATTGAAATCATGAAGCGTCTGGGGGCGGACGCAATACGGGATTGTGACGGAACTGAGTTCCCCGAAGAATTGACGCAAACGGGTGCCAAGATTTATTCCACCTATTATACCACCAGAAAGGATAATGTCTGGGCTAAGGCCAATCCTGATGAAGTACAGCAATGCTATATTATGACTGCTTTTTATACAGCGGCAGATGAGACCTTGGAGATACCCTTGATGAAGGGGATTTCTCATGAATTAATGCAGGTCAATACCAGAGATAATATCAAAAGATGGTGGGAAGTAATTGACCGGACTACAGGTGAGGTAGTTACGGCAGATGGATGGGAGTATGATGAAGAAAAGGGCTGTGTTATTCTTTCTGCTCCTGAGGCTTTTCATGAGTATACGGTAAGCTTTCTGGCATATATTATCTGGGATCCGGTACATATGTATAATGCCGTGACCAATCAGTGGAAGGATTTTGAACATCAGATTACCTTTGATGTCCGCCAGCCTAAAACTCATAAATATTCCATGGAGCGTCTTCGCAGATTCTGTGAGGAGCATCCATATGTGAATGTAATCCGTTATACCACATTTTTTCATCAGTTTACCCTAATGTTTGATGAGCTGAAACGAGAAAAGTATGTTGACTGGTATGGTTATTCTGCTTCAGTGAGTCCTTATATTTTGGAGCAGTTTGAAAAGGAGGTGGGTTATCCTTTTCGGCCGGAATATATTATTGATCAGGGCTATTATAATAACCAGTATCGTGTGCCCAGTAAAGAGTTCAAGGATTTTCAGGCTTTTCAGAGAAGGGAAGTAGCAAAGCTTGCAAAGGAAATGGTAGATATCACCCACGAATACAAAAAAGAAGCCATGATGTTTCTGGGAGATCACTGGATCGGTACGGAGCCCTTTATGGAGGAGTTTGCAACCATCGGTCTGGATGCCATTGTGGGCAGTGTAGGCAACGGTTCAACCCTACGTCTGATTTCCGATATTGAAGGAGTAAAATACAGAGAGGGAAGATTTTTGCCGTACTTTTTTCCTGATGTTTTCCATGAAGGAGGGGATCCGGTTAAGGAAGCAAAGGAAAACTGGGTCACTGCCAGAAGAGCAATTTTGAGAAAGCCCATTGACCGAATTGGTTATGGAGGATATTTAAAGCTGGCTTTGGATTTTCCGCAGTTTATCGATTATGTGGAATCGGTTTGCAATGAATTTCGTGAATTGTATGAGAATACAAAAGGCACTACTCCCCACTGTGTAAAAACGGTAGCGGTATTAAACAGCTGGGGGAAAATCCGCAAATGGGGAAATCACATGGTGCATCATGCTTTATACCAGAAGCAGAATTACAGTTATGCCGGTATCATTGAGGCTTTATCAGGAGCTCCCTTTGACGTTCGGTTTATTTCCTTTGATGATATACAAAGTGATTTGTCGATTTTAGATGACATTGATGTCATTATCAATGTGGGAGATGCTGACACGGCCCACACAGGTGGTGTAGCCTGGGAGAATCCTCAAATTATTTCCGCTATTCGTAAATTTATTTATAACGGGGGAGGTTTTATTGGCGTGGGTGAACCCTCCGGTCATCAATACCAAGGTCATTTTCTGCAGCTGGCCTCGGTGCTTGGTATAGAAAAGGAAACAGGCTTTACGCTGAATTATGATAAATATAACTGGGAAGAGCATCCGGAGCATTTTATTCTTGAGGATATTACAAAAGAAGTGGATTTCGGGGAGGGCAAGAAGAATATCTATGCCTATGAAGGTACTCAGATTTTGATTCAGAGAGAGAAAGAAGTGCAGATGGCCGTAAATCATTTTGGAAAAGGCCGCACAGTTTATATCAGCGGTCTGCCCTACAGCTTCGAGAACAGCCGTATTCTGTACCGAAGCATTCTCTGGAGTGCTTCCGACGAAAAGGCATTGCATAAATGGTTTTCCTCCAACTTTAATGTGGAGGTTCATGCTTATGTGAAGAATAAAAAGTATTGTGTGGTCAACAACACCTATGAGCCCCAGATTACCACTGTTTACCGGGGAGATGGCAGCAGCTTTGAATTATCTATGGAGGCCAATGAAATTAAATGGTATGAAATCTGATATTCAACATTAGCTATGTGGTAAATATTCTTAAGATTGCCAATACTTCAATGTGGGCAAAAGCTTGGAAGCCAATATGCTTTAAGGGATCCTGGGGATCCCTTTTTTCGTGTAAGAGCCAGCTGGGGAGAGTGTACTTGTCTTAGAAGGAGCAATGTCCCCTACTGCTTGAATATTTTATGAATTTGAAAACCATTCCCAAATTACTTGACGGAAGAATGACTGCGTAATATAATTGGGAACGAATATCATATTCGGACAAGGAGGTATGCCATGAATCCACGGTCAAAGTACAGAACAAAGCAGCGGGAAATGCTGATGAGTTATTTTGAGCTGGTACCCGGAGTTCATTTTACTGCCGGTGATGTATGTAAATACTTCAAGGAACAGGGAGTATCTATCGGGCAGTCCACTGTGTATCGCCAATTGGAGAGCCTTGTGGATGAAGGTATTATTAATAAATACATCATTGACGGAAATAGTCCTGCCTGTTTTGAATATGTGGGTGCGGACAGCCATGAGGATACGGAAACCTGCTTTCATTGCAAATGCGAGAAATGCGGAAGACTGATCCATCTTCATTGTGATGAGCTGAAAGGAATACAGATTCATCTGCATGAGGAACATCGGTTTAATTTAAATCCGATGAGGACGGTATTTTATGGGCTGTGCGAGGAATGTTGCTAAAGTTTACGGAGGTTTTTAGTGTGAAAAAATATTTTGCTTTTATTCTTGCTGTTATTTTGCTTGGCAGTAGTCTTTCGGCATGTGGCTCTGGGCCTGTACAGAGTGCTGCAAAGGATGACAGGCTGCAGATTGTGACCACGATTTTTCCGGAATATGACTGGGTAAGGAATATCCTTGGGGATAATCCGGCTAATGCGGAGGTTACCCTGCTTTTGGATAATGGAGTTGATCTTCATAGCTATCAGGCCACGGCAGACGATATTCTGAAGATAGCCACCTGTGATCTGTTCATTTATGTAGGCGGAGCGTCGGATGAGTGGGTGGAAGCTGCCCTGAGGGAGGCTGAAAACGAGGAAATGGTGGTGATAAATCTTCTGGATATATTGGGGGAAAAGGCCAAAGAGGAAGAGCTTGTAGAGGGTATGGAAGATGAAGAGGAACATGGGCATGAGCATGATGAAGAAGAGGAAGAAGTGGTGTATGATGAACATGTATGGCTCTCCCTGCGGAATGCCACTGTATTAGTAGACCGAATATCGGAAACACTCCAGGCTATGGATGCGGATAATGCTGCAGCCTATAGAAGTAATACTGAGACTTATAAGGAAAAATTGAATGACCTTGATGGAAAATACCAGGAGGCGATTTCGGCGGCTCCGGTAACTACTCTTCTTTTTGGAGATCGTTTCCCCTTCCGCTATCTGGTGGATGATTATGGGCTTTCTTACTATGCTGCTTTCTCCGGCTGTTCTGCGGAAACGGAGGCCAGCTTTGAAACCATCACCTTCCTTGCTCAGAAGGCAGATGAGCTTTCCCTTCAAAGCATTATACAAATTGAGGGTACGGGGCATAGGATTGCGGAAACCGTCGTTGAGAATACGCAGTGGAAACAGCAGCAGATTCTAAGGCTGGATTCTATGCAGTCTACCACAGCAAAAGATGTCCAAAATGGGACTACCTATCTTTCAATTATGGAAAAAAATCTGGAGGTGCTGAAGGAAGCACTGCAGTAGGAGGAATAGCTGATGGCTTTACTTACGATTCAGAATCTGTCTCTTGGATATGATTCGCATGCCATTGTGGAGAATCTTAATTTTTCTGTTAATAGTGGAGATTACCTTTGTATTGTGGGGGAAAATGGTTCCGGTAAAACCACACTGATGAAAACACTGCTCCATCTTCAGGAGCCAATCAGCGGTCAGATTCTGGTTGGTGACGGGCTGAAGATAAATGAGATTGGTTATCTTCCACAGCAGACAGTGGTGCAGAGGGACTTTCCGGCATCTGTGGGGGAGATCGTTCTCTCCGGCTGTCAGGGCCGCTGTGGCCTTCGGCCCTTTTACAACAGGGAAGAAAAGAAGCTGGCAGAAGAAAATATAGAACGTATGGGACTGACGGAACTGGCTAACCGGTGCTATCGGGAGTTGTCAGGCGGCCAGCAGCAGCGTGTGCTGCTGGCTCGGGCATTATGCGCCACCAGAAAGGTTTTGCTCCTTGATGAACCGGTATCCGGTCTTGATCCTAAGGTAACGGCGGAAATGTACGATTTAATTTCCAGGCTGAATCAGGAGGGGGTAACGGTTATTATGATTTCCCATGATGTATCTGCGGCTGTTCGCTTTGCCAGCCACATTCTTCATATTGGAAGTACCGTCTTTTTTGGGACGAAGGAGGAATATCTGAAAAGTACGGCGGGGAGATTCTTTCTTATGCAGCAGAAAGGAGGCGAGGAGAAATGATGGATAAGCTTGGATTGTACCTGCAGTATCCCTTTGTCAGATATGCTTTGATTGTTGGAGTACTTATTGCACTTTGCTCATCCTTATTTGGGGTAACCCTGGTTTTGAAGCGCTTCTCCTTCATTGGAGACGGCCTGTCCCATGTGGCCTTTGGGGCAATGGCAATAGCCTTTGTGGTGAACCTCTCCAACGAAATACTGCTGGTACTGCCAATCACGGTTATCAGTGCAATTCTTCTTTTGCGGCAGGGACAGAATGCGAAGATTAAGGGAGATGCCGCTATTGCCATGATTTCCGTTGGAGCTTTAGCCTTTGGCTATCTGATTATGAACCTGTTTTCGGTCTCGTCCAATCTGTCAGGGGATGTATGCAGTACCTTATTTGGTTCAACCTCCATTTTGACATTAACAAAAAGAGAGGTCTGGCTCTGTACGGTGTTATCCATTGCAGTGGTGATTATCTTCATCATGTTCTACAATAAAATTTTTGCGGTAACCTTTGATGAGGATTTTGCAAAAGCTACGGGAACAAAGGCAGACAGATATAATCTACTGATTGCTATCGTCATTGCAGTAATTATTGTACTGGCTATGAATCTGGTGGGTTCACTCCTGATCTCGGCATTAGTAATTTTTCCGGCATTGTCAGCTATGCGTCTCTTTCACCATTTCAAGCTGGTAACCGTATGTGCGGCAGTGTTATCGGTGGTGTGCGCCTTTTTGGGAATTATCATATCTATTTTGGCAGGAACGCCGGTTGGTTCCACCATTGTGGCGGCAGATGTTGCAGCCTTTGTAATCTGTTACGGGATAGGAAGAATAACAGGAGGTACTGGAAAATGAAAAAACGGATAAGGCTATTTCTTTGTTTGACCCTCATAGCTGCTTTGGCAGGATGTGGGAAGGACAGCAGTGTGTCGGAAAGGGCAGAGGAACAGTCAGTTGGTGTTAGCAAGGAGGCTTCTCTGTCTGAGATGGATACGGTTTTTCGGGAGGCTTCTGTGTCGGAGGGGGTTAATGCTTCTGACGATACACTGAGTGACACGGAAGGAATTGATGTAGATCTGACTATACTTTCAAGAACGATGGTCTATTCCGAGGTGTATAACATGATGGTTACGCCAGAGGATTATATGGGAAAAACCGTTAAGATGAAAGGAAGCTTCAACTATTATTATGATGCGGAAACGGATAATGACTATTTTACCTGCATCATACAGGATGCTACCGCCTGCTGTGCACAGGGGATAGAGTTTGTATTGACGGAGGATTACCATTATCCCGAGGATTATCCGCAGTTGGGAAGTGAGATTACGGTGGTAGGTGTTTTTGATACCTACATGGAGGGTGAATTTTTGTACTGCACCTTAAAAGATGCAAAGCTTGTATAGGATTGGGCTGCATTGATAATATACCCGTTTGTCAAGAATTGAAATAATCAACATAAAAGGGGCTGTCTATTTCCCGACAGCCCCTTTTATCGTTTTGTATCAATGAATAAGCAATGCGGATAAAGGGACTCGAACCCCCACGGTCTCCCACCAGAACCTAAATCTGGCGCGTCTGCCAGTTCCGCCATATCCGCAAATCTTCTCTATTATATAAGAGAAGAGAGAATATGTCAAGAATTTTCCGCATATAAAAGTTTTGTATATGAATTTTCCGCATATAAAAGTTTTGCGTATGAAAGTTTTGCGTATCACATAAGACAGCTTCTCTTGACATTTGTTTTTTGGCATGATATGCTGAAGCAGTTGAAAGGGAGTAGTTGTTTTATGCAATCAACATACCCTGATCGTTTGACAATCGGTCATGGTTGCATACTTTCTAAACAGAGAGAACGAGACTTTTAACGCGAAAGAGTATTTCGTGTGAAGGTCTCTTTTTTATTTTCTCGTATTACCAAAGCTTCTGTAAAAACACAAATGAAATGGAGAGGAAAAATATGGAACTGTTAATTCAGGTTGTTTTATTGATTATCGGCTTTGCCATGCTGATGAAGGGAGCAGACTGGTTTGTGGAGGGAGCCTCCCGGATTGCAGATAAGTTTGGTATTCCCCAGTTGGTCATTGGTCTGACTATTGTGGCCATGGGAACCAGTGCACCGGAGGCTGCAGTAAGTGTTTCAGCAGCCTTGCAGAATAATGCCGGTATTACCATCGGTAATGTGGTGGGAAGCAATATTATGAATATTTTACTGATTCTGGGACTGACCTCTGTAATTACTGCAGTGGCAGTACAAAAATCCACCATTAGGGTGGAAATCCCCTTTTTGATTGCTATTTCCCTCCTGCTTCCTGCACTGGGAATGCTGGATGGAACCATTGGGCGGATAGATGGAGGAATCTTCTGGTTACTGTTCATCTTTTATCTGCTTTACCTGCTCCGTATGGCCAAGAAAGGTCAGGGGAATCCTACCGGGGAGGATATGCCCCAAATGGATGAGCCTATGCCGGTGTGGAAGATGCTTCTGATGATCTTTATAGGCGGCGTAATGATCGTCTGGGGAGCGGATATTACCGTAGATGCGGCCACGGTAATCGCTCAGATTTTTGGTATGAGTGACCGTTTGATCGGTCTGACCATTGTAGCCTTTGGTACTTCCCTTCCAGAGCTGATTACTTCGGTGACGGCAGCCAGAAAAGGAAAGGCGGATATTGCTGTGGGCAATATTGTGGGAAGTAATATTTTCAATATTCTTTTTGTTATAGGTACGGCAGCACTGATTGCTCCGGTTCCCTTTGCCTCCAATTTTTTGGTGGACAGTCTGGTGGCAACGGAAGCGGCACTTTTGCTGTGGATATCGGTGGCAAAGAACAAAAAGCTGGGAAGAGCGGCAGGAGCGATTATGTTGATTTCATACGGGGCATATTTTATTTATCTCCTAAATTAAAACTTGTACAATGATTTGCTTTCTGCTATAATTGATAGGCAATAAGGGGAAGTGAAACAATTTCCCGAAAGAAAAACAATATGAAAACATAAAGGAGATTCAACATGAAAGGTAATATCGTAGTTGGACAGTCCGGAGGACCTACAGCGGTAATTAATGCATCTGTAGCAGGTGTTTACAGCGCAGCCAAAAAGCTGGGTGTGAAGAAGGTTTATGGAATGGTACACGGAATCGAAGGGTTTTTAGACGATAAGCTGTGTGACCTTGATGATTATATTCGCGGAGAGGCAGATGTTGAACTGCTGAAAAGAACTCCTTCCGCATTTTTAGGCTCCTGTCGTTTCAAGATGCCTAAGATTGAAGGACATGAGGATGTCTATGAGAAGGTTTTTGAAATTATGGAGAAGCACGATATCGAGTGCCTGTTCTACTGCGGTGGTAATGATTCCATGGATACGGTGAAGATGTTATCCGACTATGCAGCAGCACACAATAAGCCCCAAAGATTCATGGGTGTTCCCAAGACCATCGACAATGATCTTCCGGTTACTGACCACTGTCCCGGCTACGGCTCGGCAGCCAAGTATATTGCTACTTCGTTGAAAGAAATCATTCGTGACAATGAATCCTTTGGTGCCAAGAAGCCTACAATCTGTATCGTTGAAATTATGGGACGTAATGCCGGTTGGCTGACTGCAGCGGCAGCTCTGGCAAAGGGTGAGGACTGCAGCGGTGTAGATGCTATCTACCTGCCGGAGAGAATCTTTGATATGGAGGCATTTATGGAGAAGGTTAAGCATCTTGCAGCAACCAAATCCTCCGTAGTAATCGCCGTATCCGAAGGAGTTAAGATTGCGGATGGACGCTATGTCTGTGAGGTGGCTAATGAGAATGTTCCCGTGGATGCATTCGGTCATAAGCAGATGTCCGGTACAGCAGCATATCTGGCTCAGCAGATTGCGGCTGAGACAGGCCTTAAGACCCGTGCCGTTGAATTTTCTACTCTACAGAGAGCGGCAACCCATCTGGCTTCACTGACGGATATTAATGAAGCCTTCCAGGTTGGAGCAGATGCAGTTAAGGCTGCAGATAATGGCAAGACCGGTATGATGATTACCTTGGACAGAAATGGTGATGATCCTTATCAGTGCGGCACAAGTGCTTATGACATTCACGCTATTGCCAATGTTGAAAGACCGGTTCCGTCAGAATGGATTACTGAAGATGGCTGTGGCTTGAATGATGGTTATGAGAAATACGCTAGACCGTTAATTATGGGCGAATTAACGCCGATGATGGTCAATGGACTTCCCAGACATTTAGTAAGAAAATAGAAAAACGGATTATAAGGGTAATTCTACTATGTGGGGTTACCCTTTACACATTAAGATAAATTCTAACCGGGAGATTTAACCATGATTGCAAGTATTGTAGGGCATTATTTAATTGATATTGGTCAGATTACCGTAGAACAGCTTCATGATTTATTAAAGGAGCATCATAAGGTGCGGGTTAAATTGGGGCTGATAGCAGTCTCAGAGGGTCTGATGACACAGGAGGAGGCAGAACGGGTGAATCGCCTCCAGGCAATTATGGATATGCGTTTTGGGGATATTGCAGTAGAAGAGCGCTATCTGACCGAAGAACAGGTGGAGAGCCTTTTAAAAAAGCAGGGAAATGATTATCTGGCATTCGCACAGGCACTGGAGAATCAACAGATAATGAAAATGGAGCAGCTGGAACTTTTGGCTCTTGATTTTCAGCAGGCTTATCACTACACCGATGAAGATATGGAAGCGTTGAAAAGCGGTGATCCTGATCGCATATTGAAGCTCTATTCCCCACCGGGAGGCGAGAAGTATGAGTTGATTGCCAGCACTGCTTTAAGGACGTTGATGCGTCTGGTGGATCAGGATATCTGGCTAAAAAGCATTACCTTGACTTCCTCCTGGGAAGCCCAGAAAGGGGCTTTTCAGCAGGTCAGTGGAAGAAAAGGCTTTTCCAGTGGTCTGGTGGGAGTACAGGATACCCTTGCACCCATTGCCTGTGTTTTTGGTGAAGAGCACTTTATGGCAGTTGAGGAGGATGCTCTGGATGCCATAGGTGAACTGGTTAACTGCATCAATGGTCTGGTGGTTACTAATATGAGTAATACTGATGAAGAGGGTAAGAATCTAGAATTATGTCCTCCTTATTTCTCTCTGGAAATCAATCAGGTGGAGGCAAAGGAATTTATGGTTATTTCTATGGAAATACTGAGGCAGAATGTAGATTTTGTAATTTCCTTTAATGAAGAATTTGGTATTGTATAGGGGGCATATATATGGCAAATATTTTGATTGTAGATGACTCCAGAACATCCAGAAAAATATTAAGAAAAATATTGGAAAAAGGCGGACATACAATTATCGGTGAAGCTACAAACGGAGAAGAAGGATATTTGGAATATACAAAACTGAAACCGGATGTAGTTACTATGGACATTACTATGCCGAAGATGGATGGAATTGAGGCATTGCAGCTGATTCGTAGATTTGATGAACATGCTGTTGTGATTATGATTACAGCCGCAGGACAAAAAGAAAAAATGCTGCAGGCAATTAAATACGGAGCCAGTGATTTTATTGCAAAGCCATATGAAGGAAGTGATGTTCTTCAGGTAATTCAAAAGTTTATCGGTGAATAGAAGGAAGGAACGGAAATGGTTTCCATAAAGGATGTTGCCAGGCAGGCAGGAGTGGCTATTTCTACCGTTTCTAAGGTGCTGAATAACTATCCTAATATTAGTGAAGCCACCAGAAAGCGGGTGAATCAGGCAGTAGAGGAGTTGAATTTTGTTCCAAATTCCGTTGCGGCAGCCTTATCCTCAAAGCAGGCAGGCAGAGTGGCTTTGATGATTGATTTGAATGTGAAAACACAGGCCATTGATGAAGTGGCCATGAGATATATTTCCGGTGCGATTACCAGGGCTATGGAGCTGAATCTGGATGTAACAACGATTTTTGCCTTTATGTTTCAGGATAAAACCATAGAGGAATTAATCCGTTATCTCCAGTCACAAAGTATTACAGGTATTATTATTTATGGAGCTACAGAAGATGATCCTGCCCTTCGGGAGATGATTTTGGGAGGAAGGTTTAAATGCGTCATTGTGGATGCCGATCAGGTTGGCAAATCTACATCATCCATAAGCATTAACCAGACAGAGGCTCAATATGAGGTGGCAAAAAAAATGCTGGAGGAATCCCTGGGAAGGAAAATTCCGGGAAAGAAAATCTTGTATATAAGCGGAGATAAAAACAGCTATGTAACGAAGAGCCGTCTTGCCGGAATGGAAAAGCTTGCAGAAGAAATGGAGCTGAAGCTTACGGTGGAATATGCAGACTTTTCGGAAAAAAGTGCCCGTGAGATTACCGGACGGCAGGGGAGAAAGGCAGATGCCATCGTTTGTGCCTCAGACTTGATGGCCATAGGAGCAAAAAATATGTTAAGAGAAATGAATCTTGACAAACCCATTTGCGGTTTTGATGGTATTTCTCTTATGGCCTATGCAGGACAGGGGATGTATACCGTAAGACAGAACTTTTCAGAGATTTCTGCCTGTGCCATGGAGGAGCTTCATCGTCTGATGAACGGCAGGGAGGGAAGAAGTGTGGAAGCAGACTATACGGTGGAAAAAATCTTGTTTTAGAGGCTGTTTTTAAAACTTGAAGAAAACGTTTTCTTGTGATAGGATGAAAGCAATATAGAATTGAAACAGGAGGAGATTATGTCAATACAGACAAACCTGCAAAAAGATATACTGGTGATGAACATGGATAAGCAGCTGGAAGAGATTTCTGCCGAAATGTACCAAAAGGAGGTGGCTGATTTATCGGATCAGGAAACCTGGTATGTAGTTTTGGTACTGGTTAAGCGGTTGATGAAGGCTTCCAATGTTAATCCCGGTGAGAAAAAGGTTTATTATATTTCTGCTGAGTTTCTTATGGGAAAGCTGCTGATGAATAATATCATGAACCTGGGAATCTATGATTATCTGGATGGGGTACTTGCCAGTAAGGGAAAGAATCTTGCCCTTTTGGAAGAAATTGAGCCGGAGCCTTCTCTGGGGAACGGGGGACTGGGCAGACTGGCGGCCTGCTTCATGGACTCCATTGCAACCCTGGGGCTTCCTGGAGAGGGAATAGGCTTGAACTATCATTTCGGTTTATTTAAACAGGAGTTTAAGGATAAGCTGCAAAAAGCGGAAAAAAATGACTGGATTGAAGAATATTCCTGGCTTACCAGAACCAATACCAGCTTTGATGTTTATTTCGGAGGGAAGAAGGTAAGCTCCAGACTTTATGATATTGATGTGGTAGGCTATGACAGCGGCGTAAATAAGCTGCATCTTTTTGACTTGGAATCGGTGGATGAATCTCTGGTCAAGGAAGGAATTACCTTTGATAAGGAGCGGATTGACAAAAATTTAACCCTATTCCTATATCCGGATGATTCTGATGAAGCCGGAAATCTGTTGAGGATTTATCAGCAGTATTTCATGGTGAGTAATGCAGCACAGCTGATTTTGAAGGAAATGAAGGAGAGAAAGTACGATCTTCGTAAGCTGTATAAGCATGCGGTCATACAGATCAACGATACGCATCCCACCATGATTATCCCCGAATTGATTCGGATTTTGGTAGAGGATAAGGCATTTACCCTGGATGAAGCCATTGAGGTGGTAAGCCGTACCTGTGCTTATACCAACCATACCATTTTAGCCGAGGCATTGGAAAAATGGCCCTTAAGCTATCTGGAGAAGGTGGTTCCCCAGCTGGTGCCTATTATTAAGGAGCTGGATCAGCGAATCAAAGCAAAATACAAGGATCCTTCCGTATGGATTATTGACAAGGATCAACGTGTTCATATGGCACATATGGATATTCACTACGGTTTTTCCGTAAACGGTGTGGCGGCTATTCATACGGAGATTTTGAAAAATACGGAGCTGAATGCCTTTTATCGGCTGTATCCTGAGAAGTTTAATAACAAAACCAACGGAATTACCTTCCGTCGCTGGCTGTTTAGCTGTAACAGGGAGTTGACGGCCTTGATTCAAAAGCATATTGGAGTCGGCTTCAAGAAAAAGGCTGCTGATTTGGAGAAGCTTCTGGATTACTATGACGATGAAGAGTTTCTGAATGAGCTGGCGGCAATTAAGAGGAGCAAGAAAAAAGAGCTGGCGGCATATATTGCTGAACACGAGGGAGTTTGTCTGAACCCGGATTCTATTTTTGATATTCAGATCAAGCGGCTCCATGAGTATAAGCGTCAGCAGATGAATGCTCTTTATATTATCCATAAATATTTGGAGATTAAAAGAGGAAAGAAGCCCTCTACCCCCATTACCTTTATATTCGGAGCTAAGGCAGCACCGGCCTATGTGATTGCACAGGATATTATCCATTTGATTCTGGTTCTCCAGGAAATCGTTAATGCCGATCCGGAGGTCAAGGATTATCTGAAAGTGGTTATGGTAGAAAACTATAATGTAAGCTATGCTGAACGGCTGATTCCCGCCTGTGATGTTTCCGAGCAGATTTCTCTTGCCTCCAAGGAGGCCAGTGGAACCGGTAATATGAAATTTATGTTAAATGGTGCAGTTACTCTGGGAACGGCAGATGGTGCAAACGTAGAGATACATGATCTTGTTGGAGATGAGAATATTTATATTTTCGGACAGGATTCAGAAACCGTAATCAACCATTATAAGAATGGGGATTATGTATCGAAGGATTATTATAAAAACAGCCCTGTTATCCGAGAGGCAGTTGATTTTATTATAGGTAGACAGGCAATGGAGGCCGGAAAGAAGGAGAATCTGGAGCGTCTGCATAAGGAGCTTTTGAATAAGGACTGGTTTATGACTCTTCTCGATCTGGAAGATTATATTTCCACCAAGGATAGAGTTTTTGAGGATTACCGTAATCAGGAAAAATGGAAGCGTATGATGCTTACCAATATTGCAAAAGCCGGATATTTTTCCTCAGACAGAACTATTGCGGAATATAATCGGGATATTTGGAAACTGTAAGAGTTAGGCAACGGTTCTATTTATACCAGAGATAAAGGAGAATAGGTTATGAGAAAAAGCGGGGTTCTTTTACCGGTATCCGGCCTTCCTTCCCGGTACGGAATCGGGACATTTTCAAAAGAAAGCTACCGATTTATCGATTTTTTGGAGAAGGCAGGACAGAAGCTGTGGCAGATTCTTCCTCTGGGGCCTACGGGCTATGGAGATTCCCCTTATCAGTCCTTTTCCACCTTTGCAGGAAATCCCTACTATATTGACCTGGATGAGTTCGTGGAAAAAGGCTTTTTGAGTAAGGAAGAATGTGAGGCGGCTGATTTCGGGGAGGATCCCGGCTTAGTAGACTATGAGAAAATTTTTCATACCAGATTCAGTCTGCTGAGAAAGGCCTATAACAAGAGTAATATTCTGGAAGACAGGGATTTTATTCGCTTTGTAAATGAGAACAGCTATTGGCTTTCGGACTATTGCCTGTATATGGCCATTAAGGATTCTTTAGGCGGAATCAGCTGGATAAGCTGGCAGGAGGATATTAAGCTGAGAAAACCGGTAGCCCTTTCGGTATATCGTCAGAAGCTTGCACAGGAAATTCATTGCTACGAATTTCAGCAGTATTTTTTCCAGAGGCAATGGCAGAAACTAAAAAAATATGCCAATGAAAAGGGGATTCAGATTGTAGGGGATATTCCGATCTATGTGGCTCTGGACAGTGCAGATACCTGGGCAAATCCGAAATTATTTCAGCTGGATAAGGATTGCACGCCTATTGCAGTGGCGGGATGTCCGCCGGATGCCTTTTCCGAAACGGGGCAGCTTTGGGGAAATCCGCTTTATCGCTGGGACTACCATAGGAAAACAGGATATGACTGGTGGATCAAAAGGATTGATTACTGCTTCAGACTTTATGATGTAGTCAGAATCGATCATTTTCGAGGCTTCGATGAGTATTATTCCATTCCTTATCCTGCCAAAACCGCACAGGTGGGAAAATGGGAGAAGGGACCGGGAATCGAGTTCTTCCGGGTTTTAGAGAATAGGCTGGGTAAGAAGCAGATTATTGCTGAGGATTTGGGATTTTTAACGCCCAGTGTCATTCAGCTGGTTAAGGATACGGGCTATCCGGGAATGAAGATTCTGCAGTTTGCCTTTGACTCTCGGGAGGATAGCGATTATCTTCCCCACAACTACAAACAAAACAGTATTGTTTACACGGGAACCCATGATAACGATACTACACCCCATTGGTTTGAGGCACTGAATGAGCATGACAAGGACTTTGCCAAACGATATATGAATCTGGAGGATGAGAGTAAGGCCTGTAGTGAACTGATTCGTCTGGCTTTTTCCAGTACGGCAGATACCTGCATCATTCCCATTCAGGATTTTCTGGGTCTGGGAGCCGAAGCCAGAATGAATATCCCCTCTACCTTGGGAAAAAATTGGCGCTGGCGGCTTGTACCGGGACAGCTGACAGAAGAGCTGGCAGAGCAAATTAAAAAACTGACCAGGCTGTACGGAAGATAGAAGAAGAAATCACCAACTTTCCGTTTTTATTAACTATAAGGGTGATATGCCGCGGCTGAGATTGGAATTGTGGTAACGCTTATCGTAGGTTACCTCTTCGCCGAACCAGTCGGGAGGAAGAAAAGAAAGGGCTTCTTCTTCACTGGTAAATTCCACTTCCGCAATTTGCAGCCCATTGAAGGGGGTATCAAAAATATCCAGTTCAATGGTTTTTTCTTCAAAAGGGATTAAATAGCGTTTTTTGCGAATAATCCTGCCATCTGCTTTAGAAAGAAGATGCTGATAGGCCTCCTGGGTAAGAGGAAGATTATATTCTTCTCTAACCAGCAGGCCTTTTCCTTTATAGGTCAGGTAGTAGCTCTCATCCTCTCTTCGGATGCGAACTACGGGATCGGTACACAGATATCCCTGCTCTAAAAGATGAACAGGAAATCGGGATAAATCGGGCAGTTGTTTTACCTTAAATTTACGTTCAATTTCCATAGCTTTATTTTTCCTCAAAATCTATTCCGGCAGCGGTTAAAAATCGGCGGCATTCCTTATCCCAGATTAAATCTGGCTCTTTATCCATGAAAAAGGTATGGAAGGAAGTGCCGGTAGTAAGGATAAGCCCCTTTTGATCAAAACGTATGGTTAAAACCAGGCTTTTAAGAGAAGAAGCATATTCACCGGCACCGGCCTTTTCAAGCAATAAATGGGAATCATGGGGATTGTAAAGCAAAGTAAGCTTGAACAGGAGAGGTACCTTTTTCCCCTTTATCAGCTGAAAACAGGTGGCTTTCATGGTTTTCCACAAAGACAGTTCATAGGGAAGAAACTCCGGATCCTCTAATTCTTCCCGGCTGTAGAAGTCTTTATTGAGATGACCATCAATAAGAAAGGTATTAGAGGTCTGAATCTTGGCCTCTTCCAGAAGAAAATGATCAAAGAGTTCAGAACTCAGCAGCTTATTCATAAAGTTTTTTATATCTTTTATTTCCAGAGCAATCATAAAAAATCTCCTTTTAAAATAGTATAGCATGGATAATCTTAAAAAAGAATAAAAAGAGCAAATAATCTTTACGGCAGGAAGGGAAAATGCTATCATATGTAGTAATGAAAACTACATGTGTAAAATCCGATAATTACAATGCTGCCTTTGGCAGCGGAAAAGAGGGCCTGGGAAAGAAAGCTTTCCCGGCGGAATTTGTGCTTTGGCACAAATTCACTTATTACAATGCTGCCTTTGGCAGCGGAAAAGAGGTAATATGAGTTATAAAATCGTAGTTGACAGCTGTTGTGAATTGCCGGGAGTGTACCGCAATGATCCCCGCTTTCAGGTGGTTCCTTTGGGGATCCATGTAGGAGACTGGCATATTCAGGATGATGAGAATTTTGATCAGGCAGAGTTTTTAAAACGTGTTTCCCAGTGTGGAGAATGTCCGAAATCCTCTTGTCCTTCCCCGGAGGTATTTATGAAAAGCTACGAGACAGATGCAGAGCGGGTTTATGTAGTTACTCTTTCTGCAGCCCTGAGCGGAAGCCACAACAGTGCGGTTTTAGGAAAGAGCCTGTATGAGGAAGCTCATCCGGCTAAGAAGATTCATATTGTGGATTCCCAGTCGGCTTCCTGTGGTGAGACTCAGATTGCATTAAAGGCGATGGAGCTGGAAGAAAGCGGTAAATACAGCTTTGAAGAAATTGTGGAAAAGCTGGAGGAGTTTAAGAAGAAGATGGTTACCTTCTTTGTGCTGGATAATCTGGATATTCTCAAAAAGAACGGCAGACTTACCGGAGTAAAATCCCTGGTAGCCTCCACGCTGAATATTAAGCCGATCATGCAGGGGGAAAAAGGAACTATTGCACAGGCAGGCCAGGCGGTAGGAATTAAGAAGGCTTTGAGTAAGATGACGGATTTAGTAGTGGAGAAGATGGAAAAGACGGAAGAGCGTATTTTAATGATTACCCATTGTAATAATTTGAAGCGGGCAGAAGCGGTAAGGGATATGATTCTTGCGAAGGCAAAGTTTAAGGCAGTGAATATTATGGATACTGCCGGAATCAGCAGTCTCTATGCTGCAGACGGCGGAATAATTGTGACCGTTTAATCTTACAGGAAAATAAATTCAATGGGAGAAAGATAAAGGAGCAGCAGAAGCAAAAGCTGAAAAATCAGCATAAGGGGCATACCCAGGGTAAACTTCAGATGCCTTGTTTTGTGGTGAAAAAGGTACATACCCATAAGGGAGCCCAGACTCCCTCCCATAGCAGCAATAACGAATAAAGTAGATTCCGGAATTCTGAAGGCCCGTTTACGGGCCTTTCTTTTATCCAGAAACATGGCCAAAAGGCCTAACAGATTTATTAAAAGTAAATAAAGGAGCAGAACAGAAATAACATTCATCAGCTTTTCCTCTCTACCGGTCTGTTGTCAGAATATTATTGCAGCTATTTATCGGCTTCCATCAGCTTCAGAGCACGAACCTTACTGGAGAGTCCAAAAAGATTAATGAAGCCCTCGGCATCATGGTGATCGTATAAATCACCGGTGGTAAAGGAAGCAATGCTTTCATTATACAAAGAGTAAGGGGAAGTGGTTCCCGCCTTGATGATATTTCCCTTGTAAAGCTTGAATGTGACTTCACCGGTTACATATTGCTGAGTGGACTGGATAAAGGCTACCACCGCCTCCCTTAGAGGAGTAAACCATTTGCCTTCATAAACGATCTGTGCCAGCTTATTGCCCATATCCATCTTTACAGCATATGTATCACGATCCAGAATCAGCTCTTCCAGCTGCTGGTGCGCTTCATAAAGAATGGTTCCGCCGGGAGTTTCATATACACCACGGGATTTCATTCCTACCACCCGGTTTTCTACAATATCCACAATACCGATACCATGCTTTCCGCCAAGGGTGTTCAGGGTGCGGATGACATCGGCCACCTTCATTTTTTTACCGTTAACAGAAGTTGGAATACCCTTTTCAAAGGTCATGGTTACATATTCACCTGTATCGGGGGCCTTCTCGGGGGTGGTTCCCAAAACCAGAAGATGATCGAAATTAGGCTCCTGGGCAGGGTCTTCCAGCTCCAGACCTTCATGGCTGATATGCCACAGGTTACGGTCACGGCTGTAGCTGGAATCAGCAGAAAAAGGAAGGTGGATACCGTGAGCCTCACAGTAGGCAATCTCATCCTCACGGGACTGCATGGTCCAAGCATCATTTCTCCAGGCAGCAATAATCTTTAAGTCAGGTGCCAGAGCCTTAATTCCCAGCTCAAAGCGAATCTGGTCATTCCCTTTTCCTGTAGCCCCATGGCAGATAGCCGTGGCCTTCTCCTTGCGGGCAATTTCCACCAGACGCTTGGCAATGACCGGACGGGCCATGGAGGTCCCCAGCAGATATTTGTTTTCATAAACAGCATGAGCCTGTACGCAGGGAACAATGTATTCATCACAAAATTCATCAATAACATCTTCAATATAAAGCTTGGCAGCACCGCAGGATTTGGCACGTTCCTCCAGACCATCCAACTCTTCCCCCTGTCCGCAGTCAATACAGACACAGATTACTTCATAATCAAAATTCTCCTTCAGCCAGGGAATGATGGCTGTAGTATCCAGACCGCCTGAGTAGGCCAAAATGACTTTTTCTTTCATAATCTCCTCGCTTTCTTACCTATGACAATACTTTTTCTTTTATTTTCTGCCTTCGATTAAGGCGTTGTCAATAATATACACCTGGGAAAAAGAAAAATCAAGTGAAAGTTTATTCATAGATAATGAATAAATAGTATAAAAATACAAATATATTAAATAATACTTGCATAAAATATGAAAAATGTTGTATAATCATACAAAGTTAAGGAGAGAGAAATTTTAGCTGACTATTAAGATTAGGAGGAAAATCCCTTCAGTCGGCTACCACTTTAGGAAAAATATGCTATACTGTAGCAGATGTAAGGGATAATGGAACAGATTCTTACGCATAAGGATTAATTGCTGTTATAAGCAGCGGAATGAGAGGAAGAAATGATTAAGGTAGGAATTGTGGGAGCAACAGGATATGCAGGAGGAGAATTGGTAAGACTTCTTTTGGCCCATCCCCAGGCTGAGATTGTTTGGTATGGTTCTAAAAGCTACATTGACCAGCCATATGCACAGGTTTATCAGAATATGTTTCAGCTGGTTCCCCATATTTGTAAGGATGATAATTTAAAGGAAATGGCTGCCGGAGTAGATGTGATCTTTACGGCTACGCCCCAGGGTTTTTTAGCCTCTGTTTTAGGGGAGGAGCTGCTTTCCCAGGTAAAAATCATTGATTTAAGTGCAGATTTCAGAATTAAGAATGTGACTATCTATGAAAAATGGTATTCCCTTAAGCATAAGGCACCACAGTTTATTGACGAAGCAGTATACGGTCTTTGTGAAGTGAATCGGGAAAAGGTGAAAAAAGCACGATTGGTTGCCAATCCCGGCTGCTATCCAACCTGCTCTTTTTTATCCATCTATCCTTTGGCAAAAGCAGGGATAATCGATCCCTCTACCTTGATTATTGATGCCAAAAGCGGAACCAGCGGAGCAGGAAGGGGGGCTAAGGTAAATAATCTGTATTGTGAAGTGAATGAGAATATTAAAGCATATGGTGTGGCTTCCCACCGCCATACGCCGGAGATAGAAGAACAGCTTTCCTATGCTTTCAAAGAGCAGGTGACCTTAAATTTTACCCCTCACCTGGTACCCATGAATCGGGGGATTTTGATTACCGCCTATGCCTCTCTGAAGCGCAGGACTGACGGAAGCCTGCCGGATAGGGATGAGCTTCGCCGGCTTTATGAGGAATGCTATCGGCAAGAAAGCTTCGTCCGCTTTTTGCCTGAGGGAAGCTGCCCGGAGACCAGATGGGTGGAGGGCAGTAACTATGTGGATGTGAATATAGAGGTGGATGAACGAACCGGTCGGGTGATTATGATGGGAGCCATGGACAATCTGGTAAAGGGAGCTGCCGGTCAAGCCGTACAGAATATGAATCTGCTTTTCGGATTGCCGGAGGATATGGGATTAAAGCTGGTACCGGTATTCCCATAGAAAGGGAAAAGAAATGATAGCTATTCGTAAAATGACTATAGAGGATTATGATGCAGTTTATGCCCTCTGGAAAAGAATTAAGGGCTTTGCCATGCGGAGTCTGGATGATTCCAGAGAGGGTGTAGAGCGTTTTTTGAAACGAAACCCGGATACCAGTGTAGTGGCCCTCAATGAGGAGGGAAAGGTAGTGGGGGCGATTCTTTGCGGACATGACGGGCGCAGAGGATGCTTTTACCATGTGTGTGTAGAGCCGGACTATCGGATGCAGGGAATCGGTACCCGTATGGTGGTCTTTGCCATGAATGCGTTACGGGAGGAAAAAATCAGCAAGGTATCCCTAATTGCATTTACGGCAAATGACATTGGAAATGCCTTCTGGAGAAAGATAGGCTGGACCCAGAGGATGGACTTAAACTACTATGATTTTGTATTAAATCAGGACAATATTGAGGCTTTTAATCAATAAGAAGGGGAAGAAAGATGATAACAAGAATTGAAGGCGGTGTGACGGCTGCCAGGGGCTTTAGGGCAGCAGCGGTGGAAGCCAATATTAAATATAAGAATCGAAAGGATATGGCTATGATTTACAGTGCTGTCCCCTGTCGGACAGCAGGAACCTTCACCTCCAATGTGGTGAAGGCTGCCTGTGTACTGTGGGATAAGCAGATGGTGGAGGAGACCGAATACAGCCAGGCTGTGGTAGTTAATTCCGGAATTGCCAATGCCTGCACAGGAACCCAGGGCTTTGATTACTGCCGCCAGACTGCCCAGGCTATGGCTGAAGCTTTATCGATTCAGGAAAGTGCCTGTCTGGTGGCCTCCACAGGAGTAATCGGTATGCAGCTTCCCCTGGAAAAGATTAAGGCGGGAGTAAAGGCCTTAAGCGGGCAGCTGTCTGAGACAAAAGAGGCAGGAACCATGGCAGCGAAAGCCATCATGACCACGGATACCCGCCATAAGGAAATAGCAGTCAGCTTTATCGCGGGAGGAAAAGAGGTTACCCTAGGCGGAATGTGTAAGGGCTCCGGAATGATTCACCCTAACATGTGTACCATGCTGGCCTTTCTTACTACGGACATTGCCATATCCAAGGAGCTTTTGCAGGAGGCTCTCAGAGAGAACGTAAAGGATACCTTTAATATGGTTTCCGTGGATGGGGATACCTCCACCAACGATACCCTGCTGATTTTGGCAAACGGTCTGGCAAAAAATCCGGAAATTACTGAAAAAAATGCAGATTATGAGGCCTTTTGTGAGGCACTGCTCTATGTCAATACTCAACTGGCCAGACTGATGGCAGGAGACGGGGAGGGTGCTACCGCGCTGGTAGAGACCCATGTATATCATGCTCCTTCCAAAGAAGAGGCCAGGCTTCTGGCAAAATCCGTCATCTGCTCCAGCCTGACTAAGGCAGCTATCTTCGGCCATGATGCAAACTGGGGGAGAGTGCTTTGTGCTTTGGGCTATTCCGGTGTCCGGTTTGATCCCGAAAAGATTGAGCTGTTTTTTGCAGCAGGAGAGAAAAAGATTCAGATTTTTAAGGATGGCGTAGCTAACGATTACAGCGAAGAGGAAGCCAGTGAGATTTTATCCATGCCGGAGGTACAGATACTGGTGGACATGAAGGCCGGGAACAGTGAGGCGAAGGCCTGGGGCTGTGATTTGACCTATGATTATGTGAAAATCAATGCGGATTATCGCTCTTAACGGATAAATAGAGGAAAACAATTTGGGAAAAAGGGAGGGAAAGAGCATGGAAGCAGAAATGCAGGAAGTGTTAAAAAAAGCGGAGGTTCTGATTGAGGCCCTGCCTTACATTCAGAAGTTTAACCGAAAGATTATTGTGGTAAAATACGGCGGTTCCGCCATGAGCAATGAAGAACTGCAAAAAAATGTGATCAAGGATGTTACCCTGCTTAAGCTGGTGGGCTTCAAGCCCATTATCGTTCACGGGGGCGGTAAGGAAATCAGCCGCTGGGTGGAAAAGACCGGGAAAGAGGCCCGTTTCGTTAACGGACTTCGGGTTACTGATGAGGAAACCATGGAAATTGCGGAAATGGTATTAAGCAAGGTGAGTAAGCGTTTGGTGACCATGGTGGGAGAGCTGGGGGTAAAGGCTATCAGCATCAGCGGTAAAGACGGCGGTCTCTTAACGGTAGATAAGAAGTATTCCCAGGGAGAGGATATTGGCTTTGTAGGAGAGATTAAGCAGGTGACACCAAAGATTTTATTTGATTTATTGGAAAAGGATTATCTGCCCATCATTTCTCCCGTAGGGTTGGGTGATGATTTTGCCACCTATAACATTAATGCGGATGATGCCGCCTGTGCCATTGCCAAAGCGGTGGGAGCGGATAAGCTAGTGTTTTTGACGGATATTGAGGGGCTGTATAAGGATATTAAGGATAAGACTACCTTTATTTCCCGAATTACGGCATCGGAAGCCGGAAAGCTGATTGAAGAAGGCTTTATCGGAGGAGGAATGCTACCCAAGCTGAATAATTGTACATCGGCTATTCGGGAAGGAGTAAACCGGGTGCATATTCTGGATGGCAGAATCCCCCATTGTCTGTTATTGGAGATTTTTACCAATGAAGGTGTGGGAACAGCCATCATTCGGGATGAAGAGCAATAAATTAAGATTAACATAAATGGAGAGAACAGTCATGGAAAGCATGAACGCATATATTGAAGAAGCAGAAGCAGCCCTTTTACATACCTATAACCGTTATCCTATCGTATTGGACAGAGGGGAAGGAGTCTGGCTTTACGATACGGAGGGGAAGAAATATCTGGATTTTTGTGCAGGAATCGGGGTCTTTGCTTTAGGGTATAAAAATGAAGAATATAATCAGGCTCTGAAGGAGCAGATTGACAAGGTTATTCATACCTCCAACTATTACTATAATGTACCGGCTATTGAGGCTGCTAAAAGTCTGCAGAAGGCCTCCGGTATGGATAGGGTATTTTTTACCAACAGCGGTGCAGAGGCGGTGGAGGGAGCCATTAAGGCGGCCAGAAAATACGCTTTTTTAAAGGATGGAAGAACAGATCATGAAATCATTGCCATGAAGCATTCCTTTCATGGCAGAACCATGGGAGCTCTTTCCGTAACCGGAAATCCCAAATACCAGGAGGCCTTTCAGCCAATGATCGGCCATATTCGTTTTGCCGAGATGAATAATTATGACAGTGTTGTCAGTCAGGTAAATGAGAAAACCTGTGCCATTATTTTGGAAACCATCCAGGGAGAAGGGGGAATATATCCGGCTCAGAGGGAATTTCTGGAAAAGATACGAACACTCTGTGACCAAAGGGATATTTTGCTGATTTTGGATGAGATTCAATGCGGTATGGGCCGGACGGGAAGCATGTTTGCCTGGCAGCAGTACGGGGTTCGCCCGGATATGATGACTGCGGCAAAGGCTCTGGGCTGCGGTGTACCGGTAGGTGCTTTTTTGCTGACCCAAAGAGTGGCCCAGGCTTCTTTGACAGCCGGGGATCATGGAACCACCTACGGAGGAAATCCTCTGGCAGGAGCTGCGGTAAAGAAAGTGCTTGATTTATTTGAGAAGAACCATATAATAGAACATGTGGCTTCGGTGGGAGCCTGCCTGGAAAAGGAGCTGGATCGGCTGGTATTAGCTCATGACTGTATCAAGGAAAGACGGGGAAGAGGATTGATACAGGGACTGGAATTTGACCGTCCGGTGGCTCCGATTATCCAAAAGGCATTGGAACATGGATTGATTCTGATCAATGCAGGAGAAAGGGTTCTTCGTTTTCTTCCCCCTTTGGTGATTACTAGGGAAAACATAAGGGAAATGCTGGATATTCTGGAGCCCTGCCTTGAAGAACAGAATGAGTAAGAAAGTGGTAAGTGAATGAATTTAGGGAAAAGAACCATATCCGTACTTCTGACAATAAGTCTTCTGCTGGGGGTATTTTATATTGCTAATCAGGTGAGAAAGCAGGAAAAACAGGATATTTTTGATCAGACAAAAACCCTGCATCTTTGGTATGCGGATGAAACCCTGACGGATTATTTAAGCAGTGTTGCCGTAAAATTTAATGAGGAATACGGAGTTCGCGTAATTCCGGTTCTGCAGACCGGTTTGGAATTTCTGGAGAAGATTAATGAGGCTTCTTTAAGCGGCGAAGCGATTCCGGATTTGTTTATTGCCTCCAATGATAACATGGAGAAGGCCTGGCTGGCGGGGCTGGCTTCGGAGATTACCAATCCTGACAAAGCTATCAGCTTGGAGATGATGCCGGAAAGTGCCATTAATGCAGTCACCTATCAGTATAAGCTTTTAGGATATCCCTTCTATTTTGAGACCAGTGCCCTCCTATATAACATGACCTATTTTGAGAATCTGGCGGGAGAAGAAATCCGTGTAAGTCTGGAGGAACAGGAAGCTGCTAAGGCGGAAGAAGTCGATACACAAACTCAAGAGACAGAGGAGGAAAGCACTGAAAGCAGCAGTGAGGAAGCAGTGGTGCTGATTTCTGATGAAGAACTGACCCGTCAGGCAAGGGAACGGGTTCCCTCAATGATTCCGGCTACCTTTGACCAGCTTTTGGAGTTTGCGGATAATTACGAGGCACCTGAAGATGTTGAAGCGGTTTTTCGCTGGGATGTATCTGACATCTTTTTTAACTATTTCTTTATAGGAGATTACATTGATGTAGGCGGTGTATTCGGTGATGATTCTAATTCCATTAATCTCTATAACCGGGATGCCATTATGGCCCTTCAGGCTTATCAGGATTTAGGACAGTACTTTGCCATTGAAGCCGATGAGGTGGATTATGAAACGGTAATTCAGGATTTTATGGAAGGAAAGGTTGTCATGACCACGGCCACCACCGAGGTGGTAAGACGGTTGGAGGAGGCCAAAAAAGCCGGTGAATTTACCTACGATTACGGTATTGCCCCTATTCCGGATTTGACGGATACCATGAGAACCAGAAACCTTTCCGTAACCAGTACCATATATATTAATGGCTATAGCCAGCTGAAAAGTGAAGCTAATGAGTTTGCTACCTGGCTGATTCGTGAGCATGCAGAGGAGCTGTATGATATGACGGGAAAGGTTACGGCGAATAAGCAGGTTGTCCATGAAAATGAGAATATTTCTGCCTTTATGCAGGAGTATGAGGACTCCGTACCCATGCCCAAGATGCTGCTGACCAGTAATCTCTGGGTGGAAATCGAGATTGCTTTTGGCAAAATCTGGGAGGGAGCCAAGGTAAGTAATGAGCTAATGCATCTGTCGGAGCATCTGATGAGTAAGGTAACCGGTGAGGAATACAGTGAGACCTATATTGATATGCCGAATGAGGATGAAGAGTATTATGAATATGTAGATGAGGAAACTGAGGAAGCCTCATCAGAGAATGGTACTGCACAATAGAATTAAGAAATAAGATATAAGGACGGTTCCCATGGGAATCGTCTTTTTGATTCTAGAAATATACCAGTCTGAAGGCTGCAGTATGGATATGGCATATACCATCGATATGTGCCTGAATCCTTTTGTATATTTGACTCCCAGGGGGCAATACTATAAATGCTGTTATGAACAGCAGAAGGTGAGGAGAAAAATGGTCGGATTTTTCATTGGTATTTTATCGGGATTATGTATGAGCGTACAGGGAGTGTTTAATACACAGGTAACCAAGAGTACAGGAATTTGGGTAACTAATATCTTTGTCCAGGCTACGGCTCTGCTGGTCTGTATCATTGCATGGCTGATTACGGATCGTTCTTCCCTGACAGCGGTATGGAGGGTGGAGCCAAAATACATGCTCTTAGGCGGGGCGATTGGAGCGGTAATCACCTACACCGTAATCAAGAGTATGGAGCTTTTGGGGCCGGCCAAGGCGGTGATGATCATTGTTGTGGCACAGCTGGCAGTAGCATGGCTGATTGAACTCTTTGGTTTTTTCGGAGTGGAAAAGCAGGAATTTCAGCTTTCCAAGCTGATCGGTATAGTTCTTGCCATAGGAGGAATTATTGTATTCAAATGGAAATAGGTCTTGTAAAGGAAAAGAATTTGACATAAAATAAAAAAACAGCAGCATACGGGGAGCTTTCTGCAGGCAACCGGTTGTTAAACCGGCTGCTTTATCGGAAAGGATATGTTGATGAAAAAAAGAATAAAACTATGCGTAGGAATGGGCTTCTTGTGCCTGTTCCTTTTCGGCTGTGTAAAGGAAGAGATTGTGGTGAACTCCGGGGATGACATCCGTGGGATGAATCCTGCTGTGGAGGAAACGATATCCGAAGAATGGGAAAGCAGGGAGGAGACAGCCACTATCCGGGTACATATTTGCGGGCAGGTGCTTTCTCCCGGTGTGTATGAGCTGCCCGGAAGAAGCCGTGTATATGACGCTATCCAGGCTGCCGGAGGCATAACGGAAGAGGGAGACGGAGATTATTTGAATCAGGCCGGTTTTCTGGAAGATGGAATGAAGATTACGGTTCCCTCCTACAGTCAGGTTGAGCAATGGGAAAAAAGTGGAGAGAAGGCAATCCCGGAGACGGTTCAGGCTGAGCAGCCGACGGATCCCCGGATTGATATAAATACTGCAGATATAGCTGCACTCTGTACACTGCCGGGAATTGGGGAAAGCCGTGCCAGAAGCATTATAGCGTATCGGGAAGAAAACGGGCCATTTACCCGGATAGAGGATATTATGAAGGTAAGCGGGATTAAAGAGGCTGCCTTCGCCAAAATTAAGGATCAGATTAAGGTATCATAAACAGTGTTAACCAGTAGAAGGTGAGGAAGCGATGGGAAAGAGAGTTTTAGTGGTAGACGATGAAAAATTGATTGTCAAGGGTATCCGTTTCAGTCTGGAGCAGGAAGGAATGCAGGTGACTACAGCCTTTGACGGAGAAGAAGCTCTGGAGAAGGCAAAAAATCAGGAGTTTGATATTATTTTACTGGATATTATGCTTCCCAAACTCAACGGACTGGAGGTTTGCCAACAGATACGGGAATTTTCCAACGTTCCTATCATCATGCTGACAGCAAAGGGAGATGATATGGATAAGATTATGGGATTGGAGTATGGTGCCGACGACTATATTACTAAGCCCTTTAATATTTTGGAAGTAAAGGCCAGAATTAAGGCCATTATGCGCCGTACCGACAGTAAAAGGAAGAAGGAAGAGGAGAAGCTGATTACTGCGGGGCAGCTGAAGCTGGATATTGACGGCAGACGGCTCTATATTGCCGCAAGAGAGGTGAACCTTACCTCTAAGGAATTTGATGTTTTGGAGCTTTTAGTGGTAAATGCCAATCATGTGTACAGCAGGGAGAAGCTGTTGAAGCTGGTTTGGGGTGCGGAGTATCCTGGAGATGTAAGAACGGTGGATGTACATATCCGCAGACTTAGAGAAAAAATTGAAACCAATCCCAGTGAGCCGGAGTATGTCCACACAAAGTGGGGAGTAGGTTACTATTTTAAGGCATGATTGGGTGAGATATGTGGAACAGATTAAAGGAAAAAATTGTTAAATTCAGTCTGCTGAGAAGCCTTAGAGTCAGAATCTTTCTGCTTCTTGTGGTGATGGGAATCGTTCCCGCAATCATTGTTAGGGTGGTTCTGATTCGCAATTATGAGGAAAGAGCGGTCAGCGTGAGAATTTCTGAGGTCTCCAATCAGCTTAATATTATTGCCAATCATCTGCTCTATTACAATTATCTGCAAAATGCTTCCTCTGACGTCATCAATGCAGAGCTGGATCAGATGGCCAATCTTTATGACGGGCGTGTATTGGTGGTGAATAGCAGCTTTAAGGTAATTAAGGACACTTATGGAATCAGTGAAGGGAAAACCATCATTTCCGAGGAAGCAATGCGTAGCTTTAAAGGAGAGAGTACCACCTATTATGACAGTGGGGACGGATTTATCGAAATTACAATCCCCATTTTAAGAACTGCCAAGTCGGATGATACGGATATGTCGCTTTTGGTGGAAGGTGTGCTTTTATGCAGTGTTTCAACGGATACCATTGAACTGACCATCAGTATTCTGGAAAGGAAGGCCTTTTTGTTGGAGGTGGTAATGAATATTCTGATCCTGATGACCAGCTTTGCGGTCTCCCATTTTCTGCTGGTTCCCTTTCAGAAGGTTACCAAAGCCATCAGTGAGGTTAAGGAGGGATACACCGATGAGGCTCTGGCAGTCAAGGACTATGAGGAAACAGAGCATATTGTAGAAGCCTTCAATCAGGTACTGACCCGGATGAGAACCCTGGATCAGTCCAGGCAGGAGTTTGTATCCAACGTTTCCCATGAGTTAAAGACTCCTTTGGCCTCCATGAAGGTACTGGCCGATTCTCTGCTGATGCAGGAGGATGCCTCCCCGGAGCTTTACCGGGAATTTATGACAGATATTGCAGAGGAGATTGAACGTGAAAACAAAATCATTAACGATCTACTGTCTTTGGTAAAGCTGGACAAAACCAATGCCGGCATGAATATTTCTTTGGTGGATATTAATGAGCTTCTGGAGCTTTTAATGAAGCGGTTAAGGCCCATTGCCCGGAAACAGAATATTGAAGTGGTATTGGAAAGCAACCGTTCGGTAACGGCAGAGGTAGATGAGGTTAAGCTTACTTTGGCCTTATCCAATCTGGTGGAAAATGCCATAAAATATAATCGGCTTAACGGCTGGGTACGGGTTACTCTGGATGCCGACCACCAGTTTTTTTTGATAACTGTAGAGGATTCGGGTATCGGTATTCCGGAGTCGGAGTACGAGCAGATTTTTGAGCGATTTTATCGGGTGGACAAATCCCACTCCCGGGAAATCGGCGGTACCGGTCTGGGATTGTCCATTACCAGAAACGTGATTCTATTGCACAGAGGATCAATTCAGGTATCCAGTGTGGAGCAGGAGGGGACTGCGTTTTGGGTAAAAATTCCTTTGACTTACAGCAAGTAGGAGAGAAGCTTTTGGGAAAAGGAATGGAGTGTGTATGAAAAAAATAACTATATTATTCCTGATGCTGTGTCTGGGCATTTTAGCCGGATGCCAAAAAAGGACGGGGCAGGAGCAGGAAACCTATCAGATCTATTATCTGGATCGAAATAATCATCATCTCTCAGCCTTGGAGTATGAAGGAGAGGCTGACAGGGAGGATACAGAAGCGGTGGCCGCGGAGCTTTTGGAACAGCTTGCTGCTACACCTAAAAAGGCGGAGCTTAGCCCGGCCATTCTGGGATTCTCTGTTTTGGATTACAGTCTGAAGGAAGAACAGATTACCCTGAATCTGAGTGCTGAGTATAAGGAGTTAGAGCCCATACAGGAGGTTTTGGCCCGGGCGGCTATGGTGAAAACCTTGACCCAGGTAAAGAATCTTACCTATGTAACCATTCTGGTAAACGGTGAAAATCTTCTGGATAAGAGCGGCACAACCATCGGTGTAATGTCAGCGGATAGTTTTATCGATAATACCGGCGAGGAAATGAAGAATTATGAGGAAACAGAGCTGGTTCTTTATTTTTCCAACAGTGCCGGTGACGGATTGGTCAAGATTAATCGCAGGCTGATGTATAATACCAATATTTCCAAAGAAAAGCTGGTAGTGGAACAGCTGATCAAGGGACCTATAACCCAGAACGGAAGCAGTAATACAGAAGCCTATGCCACTATTAATCCGGCGACACAGATTCTTAGCGTGAACGTAAAGGATGGAATCTGTTATGTGAATCTGGACAGTAATTTTTTAATCTCAGTTTATCATGTCAATGCGGATACGGTTATCTATTCCCTAGTCAATTCCCTTACGGAGCTGACCGGAGTGATTAAGGTACAGCTTCTGGTGGAAGGAGAATCAAAAATCAATTACCGGGAAAAGTATGATTTTTCTGTTCCCTTTGAAGCTAACCCTCATCTGGTACAAAGTGCTGAGGCCGGAGGGCAGGAGGAATGAGACGGGTATCAGAGCTGCTGGTATCCGGCTTCCAGAGGCCCTTATGCTGGATGGCGGCAGCAATGGCAGTAATCTGCATTTTTCGTGCTTATACTGATAATTTTCCAGAAGAGGTGCAAAAAGCTGCATCGGAAAAAATTATCCTACAGTTTAGCGCTAGGGTTTTGGATAAGGAGCTGAAGGAAAGCTACGGAAGCTGCTACTGGCAGGTAACCGTAGGAGAAGCTTTAATCCGGGATGAATCCTTTAAGGAGCTGGAAGCAGGAAAGCTTTTGTGCAGCTTTAGAGCCGGAGAAGAGGAGCCACTGATTGGAGATAAGCTGGTGTTGGAGGGAGAAGTGAGCTTTTGGGAAAAGCCTTCTAATCCGGGACAGTTTGATCTTGGAAAATGGTATCGCTCCTGTGGAATTTACGGACAGTTGAAAAAGGTCAGGGTACTTGAAAGGAAAAGCCTTTCCGGTGGCGGCTTTGGTGAGAGAGCATGGCAGCTGAGACAGTGGGCAAAAGAGACCCTGATTCGCTTTTTGGGAGAAGAAGAGGGAGCACTTATCTCCGCCATGCTTCTGGGAGAAAAGAAAGAGATTTCAGGTGAAACAAAAGCTCTTTATCAGAGAAACGGGATATCCCATCTCTTATCAATTTCGGGTCTCCACCTGATGCTGTTGGGAATGGGTTTATACAAGCTTCTGCAAAGACTTATGCTTCCTGTGGCTGCAGCCTCCCTGCTTTCTATGTCGTTCATGTCGATTTACTGCTATTTCACCGGCTGCAGTGTATCCACCTTCAGAGCCACTTTGATGTTTTGTGTTTTACTTCTGGCCAAATTAATAGGCCGTTCCTATGACAGTCTTTCAGCTCTGGGGCTGTCAGCGATTATTCAACTTATCTTAAATCCTTATGCCATTGATAACAGTGGTTTTCAATTATCTTACTTAGCCGTGATAGGAGTCAGTGCAGTGGTTCCCCGGCTGAATCAACTTTTTTCTCCTAAAAAGAAAGGAATTAAGGCCCTGTTTGTAAGCCTGGGAGTGGGGCTTGTAACCTTGCCGGTACTTTTATACAGCTTTGGTACCTATCCCTGGCACAGTGTTTTTCTGAATTTGTTAGTAGTTCCGCTAATGGCGTTGCTTTTGGGACTGGGACTCATCCTTTTACTGATAGCGGGACTTTTTTCTTCTGCTTCCTTTCTTTGTACTCTGCCGGTTCCGGCAATCAAAATAATTCTCTTTTATTATCAGCTTTGCTGTAAAGCTTTTGAACGACTCCCGGTTTGGGAGGGATATCAGGGAAGAGCGTTATGGATATGTATCTTTCTTTTTTCTCTCGGTCTCATTCTTCTTCTGTGGCTGCCTCACAGGCTGCCTGAACTGTTTTGCTTTTTAGGGCTGTTGGCCTGTATACAGCTTCTGCTTATGAATCCTCAATGGGGCATGGAGATTACCATGCTGGATGTAGGCCAGGGAGATTCGGTAGTAATTCGCAGCGAAAGCGGCCGTGTATATCTCTCGGACTGCGGCAGCAGCTCGGTCAGTAAGGCGGGCACTTATCGCCTGATTCCCTTCCTTAGGGCAAAGGGCTACGACAGAATTGAGGGTATTTTTATCAGTCATCTAGATCAGGATCACTACAATGGAATCCTGGAGCTTCTGGAGTCGGCAGGGGAAGAACATATCTCGATTGAAACATTGTTTTTGCCGGAAAGTGTGAGAGGTAGAGAGGCTGATGATAATGAAGCTGATGATAGAGAGGCTGTATTAAAGCTGAGTGAGCTTTTGGATACAGCAAAGATGGCAGGAGTGTCAGTTGTTTATCTGAAAGCCGGAGACAGTATTATAGACGGAAAAACAAGCTTTTTCTGTCTTCATCCTGGAGGTGCTTCGGAAGGAAAGAGATATGAGTCAAATAATGGCTCTTTGGTGCTGGGGATTATTTATGGTGATTTTTCTCTGCTGTTGACCGGTGATGTTGAAAAAGAGGGCGAGAAAGAAATCTTGGAAAGAATTGACCAAATAGGACCATTTGATGTGCTTAAGGTTGCACATCACGGCTCAGCGGGCTCCAGCAGCACGGCCTTTCTGGAACGGGTTCGGCCTGTGGTAAGCCTGATTTCCTGTGGGAAAAACAATTCCTATGGCCATCCGGCGGGGGAAACACTGGGGCGGCTTCTGTCCATAGAAAGCATGGTATTGCAGACTCCTGACACGGGAGCCATTACGATAAGGCCTGGGAAGGACGGAAGCTTTACCATAGAGCGATTTACTGCAAGGTGACAGAGATCCGGCAGAAGCTTTGGTAGAAGCCTCTGCCGGGCCGGGGCAGGGCGGCTAGGGGCGAGTCAGGGTAGAGTGGGATAGACCAGGGCAGGGCGGAGTAGAAGCTGAAGGCCGGGGGACTGGGAGGGCTGAGTATTAGAAGCAGCCCCCACTGGAGCCGGATAAGCAGGCCAAAAGTGGGGAGAAAAGAGGGAG
>JBJFFP010000001.1:46910-75815 GCA_051891855.1 Lachnospiraceae bacterium
GGCTACCCCTACTCTTGCAAGAAAAAAAGCTAAAAGTAGGGCTGAGTATTAGAAGTAGCCCCCACTGGAGCCGGATAAGCAGGCCAAAAGTGGGGAGAAAAGAGGGAGAATCACCCTACTATTGCAGGGAAAAAAGGAAAAAGTGGGGTTGAGTATTAGGAGTAGCCCCCACTGGAACTGGGTGAGCAGGCCAAAAGTGGGGAAAAAGAATACGGAATAACACGGCAAAACTATAAAAAGGAAAAATTAAAAGTATGGAGGATTGTATAATGAAAAAAATGGAAGCTCAGTTAAGAAAAGAAATGAAGGAATTAGAGAGTATAATCAACAGGTCTAAAAAGGCACTTCAAAATGTACCTGAAGGATATTTGCGAATAGCCAAAAAAGAAAGAGGGGTGGAATACTACTACAAAGACGAAAATAACGACAGAGGAAAAAATGGCAGATACATAAAGAAAAAAGAAATGAAGTTGGCAGAAAGGATTGCCCAGAGAGACTATGATACAGGAATTTTATCTAATGCGGAAGAAAGAAAAAGAGCAATAAAAAGCTTTTTGGAAAAATATGAAAGGACAGATTTAAAAAAGGTATATCAAAAAATAAGTCCTCATAGAAGAGAACTCATTAGCCCGGTGATTCTTCCTGAGGAGGAATATATTAAGGCATGGCAGGAGGTAAAATATAATAGTAAAGGATACAATGAGGATACTCCTGAAATCATTACAGAAAGAGGAGAAAGAGTAAGGTCAAAATCTGAAAAAATTATTGCCGATAAACTAAATTTGATGGGAGTTCCCTACCGATACGAATATCCTCTTCTATTGGGAAATCAGCTTAAGGTATACCCGGATTTTACTATTCTGAATATAGCTACTAAGGAAGAAGTATACCTAGAGCATTTTGGTATGATGGATGATAGAGAATATGTGGAGAGTGCGGTTCATAAGCTTAATACATATGGGAAAAATGGGATTTTTCCGGGAGTCAATCTGTTCATCACTTATGAAACCAGTAAAAATCCATTAAATATAAAAGCTCTGGATGAACTGATAAAAAAGAGATTTTGTGCAGAGTAAAGCTGGATAAAGAAAAGGTGAGCCTTTCTTTTAGTAATAAAAACTGCAATAATATTACCGAGTAAGAAGCCAACTGTGGACAAGACTTTAGTTTTGTAATAAAATATAGTACGAATTTATATAAAAATATGGCGGATAAAATAATAAGATATTCGATACCATTCATCATTGCTTTTTGTATTGAAGAAATACCTGTTTTTCTTTATGGTAAAAAAGCACTGTCATTGGATATTGTTTTCTCTCTACTCTTAACTTTTTTGCAGGGAGGAAGTGGCCCGGGCAGCTATTACTATCCAATTATGATACAATTTGTATTCCTGTTTCCTATCATCTTTTTTATCCTTAAAAAGTATAAATTTAAGGGTGTTGTTATTTGTGGAATTGTTAATGCAGTTTATGAATTGCTGAAGCGAGCATATGGAATGAACGAGGGCTATTATCGTCTTTTACTCTTCTGATATATTTTGCTAATTGCAATAGGCTGCTATCTTACAAGTGATGATTTTCGTATAAATATTAAAGCGGCTTTTCTTTCTTGTTTGATAGGGATTAGCTTTATAATAGGATAGGCATATTTTGGATATGAGCCTAAGATAATCATTTATTGGACAAAAACTTCTTTTATAGCCTGACCCTATGACAGAATAAAGAGGATAGTTGCCTCCTACCCTTAACCGTAAATAAGAAAGGTATCATAGAGAAAAATGAGCAAAATCAAAGTAATTTTATGGGATATAGATGGAACTCTGCTGAATTTTGAGGAGGCAGAAAAATATGCGATTGAAAAGTGCTTCTTCGTTTTTGGCCTGGGAGAATGCACAGACAGTATGCTTGCCGCCTACAGTAAAATCAATCGCAGATACTGGCAGCGCCTGGAGCGGGGAGAAATCAGCAAGCAGCAGGTACTGGAGGGGCGGTTTCGGGAATTTTTTGCGGAATATGGAATAGATACTTCAGTGGCCTGTGCATTTAATGAAGAATACCAGAAGCGTTTGGGAGATACGGTGGTTTTCTATCCAAACGGCTTGGAAACGGTACAGGCGTGCAGGGGAAAAATCCTTCAGTATGCGGTGACCAACGGTACTAGGGCGGCCCAGGAAAGAAAACTGGAAAATTCTGGACTTAATCGCCTTTTAGACGGCGTTTTTATTTCAGATATTATCGGTATTGAGAAGCCTATGAAGGGATTTTTTGAACAGGTCTTTAATGCCATAGGAGACTACAGCGGTTCGGAGGTTATGATTGTGGGAGATTCCCTTACCAGTGATATTCAGGGCGGAAACAATGCAGGTATCCTAACCTGTTGGTTTAACCCGGAAAAAAAGGAGAATAGTTCTTCCCTCAGAATCGACTATGAAATACAGGATTTGGGACAGGTGTTGGAGATTTTACACAAATCAGAATGAGGAAAATAGAATTTGGAGAATTGATACCTTATCGTCTTGACTTATCCTCCAGGCTATGCCATAATACATACATTAACGAAGAAGGGGATATAGCTCAGTTGGGAGAGCGCTTGAATGGCATTCAAGAGGTCGACGGTTCGAGTCCGTTTATCTCCACTCAATCAATGAATCCGAAGCTTTATCCGTCAGGAAAAGGGTTCGGATTTTGTGTGTTAAGGAGGGAATGATAGTGGAATTGCAAGAGGGGAGAAAGGGTTTGCAGTGAAAAGGAAATTTGCATATTCGACAACACATATTATCCTGTTAAGCTTTTTTATCGCCATATTGGCAGGAAGCATCCTACTTGCCCTGCCGGTCAGTTCAGCCGGTGCAGAAGCAGTTCCCTACATTGATGCCTTATTTACCGCAGCAACCTCAGTGTGTGTAACGGGGCTGGTTACCCTTCCCACAGTTTCCACATGGAGCTTTTTCGGACAGCTGGTTATCCTGGTTTTAATCCAGATTGGCGGATTGGGTATAGTGACGATCATGTCAGGCCTTATGATCAGTCTGCACCGAAGAATAGGACTTAAAGACAGAATGCTGATTCAGGATGCCTTTAATCTGAATACACTGTCAGGAATGGTAAAATTCATTAAAAAAGTCCTTGTGGGAACCATTGTGGTAGAAGGGATAGGAGCACTGCTGTGCATGGCCGTATTCGTACCGGAGCATGGTATACGGGGAGTGTGGATATCCATTTTTCACTCCATATCTGCCTTTTGCAATGCGGGAATAGATATTCTGTCAGAAAACAGCCTGGGGGACTATGTCCTAAATCCTATAATCAATGGGGTAACGGCTCTGCTGATTATTCTTGGAGGAGTCGGCTATATTGTCTGGTGGGATATGATAAGAGTGATGAAAAAAGCAAGAAGCCAGAAGCTGGGCTGCCTTCGTCAGCTGACCCTTCACAGTAAGATTGCCCTGGGGGTGACCGGTATCCTTATTTTTGCAGGAGCGGCAGCCTTCTTCCTGTTTGAATTTGATAATCCCCTTACCATAAAAGAATATTCGTTATTGGATAAGCTTCAGGTTTCCCTATTTCAGTCGGTAACCACCAGGACTGCAGGCTTTGCAACCATCCCGCAGCAGAATCTTACCAATGCCTCTGCCATTGTCTCCCTGCTGCTGATGTTTATCGGCGGATCGCCGGTAGGGACAGCGGGAGGAATAAAGACGGTTACCATTGCAGTACTGTTTTTTTCCGCGTTCAGTACAATCAGGAATAAGACAGAGGTGGTTCTTTTTCACAGAGCTATTTCCAGACAGGCGGTCAGCAAGGCGGTTGCTGTCATCAGTATGTCCTTTATGATTCTGTTCGTTTCAACGGTTCTTCTGGCGGCGGTGACCGATGCAGACGCACTGGATATTGTCTATGAAACAGTAAGCGCAACAGCAACGGTGGGGCTCACCAGGAATCTGACACCGATATTAAACCTGTGGGGCAAACTGATTATCATCGTAACCATGTATTTGGGAAGAGTTGGCCCTATTTCACTTGTCATAGCCTTCAATACCAAAAAAGAAATGAAAACCGTGATTAAATATCCCACGGAGAAAATCAGCATTGGATAATCCGGGGAAAGGAGATTGGATAAGATGAGCATAAGTCGATCATATGCAGTGTTCGGGCTTGGACGATATGGAAGAGCCGTGGCAAAAGAGCTTGAGGACAATGGGGCGGAGGTACTGGCAGTTGATATTGATGAGAATATAGTCAATGATGCCATTACGGAAATTTCCTATTGTAAGTGTGCTGATGTAACAGAGCCGGAAGTGATTAAGCAGCTGGGTATTGCCAATATTGATATTGTGATTATTGCTATGGCAAACAACCTGGAAGCAAGCGTTATGGCCACCATGCTGTGTAAGGAAATAGGAGTAAAAACGGTTATTGCCAAATGTGCCAATGACATGAACTGTAAGATTTTAAATAAAGTGGGCGCTGACCGGGTGGTGTTCCCGGAAAGCGAATCAGGTGTCCGACTGGCGAAAAATCTTTTAAGCTCTGGCTTTGTTGACCTTGTTGAACTTTCCAGAGATGTTTCCCTGATTGAGCTTGAGGTCAAGCCGGAATGGGAAGGCAGGAGTCTGTTGGAATTAAATCTCAGGAAAAAATACTCTGTTAACGTGGTGGCTGTGATTCAGGATAAAAACGTCTGCATCAATATTGACCCGGGGAAGCCGCTGGAAAAATCAATGAAACTGATTGTAATTGGAAATACCTCCGGCTTGAACAAAGTAAACTGAAAAGCAGAGCCGGAGAAATAAGAAGGGAAAAACCATGCAGGGACTTTTGCAGGACATTAAGAATCAGGACTTCAGGCAGATTTACCTGCTTTACGGAGAAGAAGCCTATCTGCGTAAGCAGTACAGAGACCGTCTCCGCCAGGCTCTGGTGGAAGAGGGAGATACCATGAATATTCACTGTTTTGAAGGGAAGGACACTTCGGTGAGTGAGGTGATTGATTTGGCAGAGACCCTTCCGTTTTTCGCTACCAGGCGAGTGATTGTAGTGGAAAATTCCGGCTGGCTTTCTAAAGGGGGCGAAGCTTTGGCGGATTATCTTCCGGGACTTGCGGAAACCACCTTTCTGATTCTGGTGGAAGCACAGGTTGATAAGCGAACCAGACTCTACAAGGAAATCAAGAAGCTGGGAAGAATTACGGAATTTGTTCCCCAGAATGAGGAAACCCTGAAACGTTGGATTTTGGGGATGATAAAAAAAGATAATAAGCAGATTACAGGGGCAGCTCTCCAACATCTTATGAATAAAATCGGAACGGAAATGGAACAGATTAAAAATGAAATGGAGAAGCTTCTCTGCTATACCCTGAAAAAGGACGAAATAACCATTGAGGATATAGAAGCTGTCTGTACTAAGCGGATACAGAATCAGATTTTTGATCTGGTGGAGGCTATAGGAAAAAAGGAGCAGAAGCGTGCATTGGGACTGTATGAGGATTTGCTGACACTGAAGGAGCCGCCCATGAGAATCCTTGCCCTAATCGGAAGACAGTTTAATTACCTTTTACAGATAAAGGAATTAAAGCGAAAGGGCTATTCTCAGGCAGTGATGGCGACAAAAACCGGCCTTCACAGTTTTGTGGTGGGAAAATATGAGCGTCAGGCCTCGCAGTTTAAGGCAGAAGAACTGCGTCGGGCTCTGGAAGCCTGTGTGGAAGCCGATGAGGCAGTAAAACAGGGACAGATGTCGGACCGCATGAGCGTAGAGCTGCTTTTGGTGCAATACAGTGACTAGTATGGGAATGAGTGTTCCTGCAGGGAAAAGGCTTAAAACGGCAGAAGGAGGAAAAGTATGGCAGTAGGTGTATTTTTGGCAGAAGGATTTGAGGAAATTGAGGCATTGACCGTAGTGGATTTACTGCGAAGGGCCGGGATTGAAACAAGAATGGTATCGGTTACGTCCCATAAGCAGGTAACCGGTTCGCACCAGATTCCGGTGGTGACGGATACTTTACTGGAGGAGGTTGACTTTGGACAGATGGAGATGATCGTACTGCCTGGAGGAATGCCGGGTACTTTGGGGTTGGAGGCATGTAAGCCCTTGATAGAGCAGGTAAAAAGCTTTCATGCTATGGGAAAGCCTATAGCGGCAATTTGTGCAGCACCCACTATTTTGGGCCGTTTGGGACTTCTGGAAGGCCGGGTAGCCTGTTGCTATCCCGGAATGGAGAAAGAGCTGACGGGGGCTCAGGTTACCCAAGCTGCAGTGGCAAAGGAAGATAACCTCATTACCAGCCGGGGCATGGGAACTGCCATCGATTTTTCCCTTTCGATTATTGAACAGTTTAAGGGAAGTCAGGCGGCAGGGGAAATGGCAGAAAAAATTGTGTATTTGCGGTAAAACAGAACTGATTTTTGGAGAAAAGACCGGGATAAAAAAGGGACTGTCACATGCTGTGACAGCCCTTTTTGTTTCGCTAATCGGTTCTCTTTACCTGAAGAGAAGCTTATTTCATCTGCTCTTCCTGTCTCTTAATCATACGTCTAACCATTTCACCACCGATAGAACCGGCTTCCTTACTGGTCAGGTCACCATTGTAGCCTTCCTTTAAGTTGATACCAAGCTCGGATGCAACCTCAGTTTTGAAACGATCCATAGCAGCCTTAGCTTCAGGTACTTCCATAGAATTACTCTTAGTCATTTTGCTTACCTCCATTTTGTTGGTTTTGTTCTTGTTAATTTATTGTCAGAAGATAAGTGACCGAGGAAAGCACTTATCTCCCATTAGGATATATTGGCTTTCTTCATCGCTTATCTTGGTATTATTGTGTGCAGATTCTTTTTTGTTATGTTGGAAATTTTTGACTGATAAATAATTGATAATCGAAAGCCTGTATTTACTGAAAAAAACACTGGTAATCAAACTTTTCCTGTGGTATAATTGTCAAGCGATTATGGGCAAAAACGGGTGCTCATAAATATTTTTTGAAAAAAGATAGTAGAAGCTTTTAAGGAGGAAATAGATAAGATGAGCTTACAGGTAGAAAAATTAGAGAACAACATGGCCAAGTTAACGGTGGAGGTTTCTGCGGAAGAACTGGAGAAAGCAATTAATCAGGTGTTTCAGAAACAGAAGAAAAACATCAATATTCCCGGTTTCAGAAAGGGAAAGGTTCCCCGTCAGATAGTGGAGAAGATGTACGGTAAGGAAGTCTTTTATGAGGATGCGGCAAATGAACTGATTCCTACGGCATATGAAAAAGCATACGACGAGTGCGAAGAGGAAATTGTTTCTTCTCCCCGAATCACCATCCTGCAGTTGGAAGCCGGAAAGCCCTTTATCTTTTCAGCAGAGGTTGCCTTAAAGCCTGAGGTTGAATTGGGACAGTATAAGGGAGTAAAGGTAGATAAGGTAGAGGTTTCTGTTTCCGACGAAGAAGTGGATGCAGAAGTTTCCAAAGAAAGAGACCGCAATGCAAGAACCGTTTCCGTAACCGACAGGGCAGTTAAGGATGGAGATCAGACCGTTATCGATTTTGAAGGCTTTCAGGATGGTGTGGCTTTTGAAGGTGGAAAGGGAGAGAATTATCCTCTCACCATCGGCTCCGGTACCTTTATTCCGGGCTTTGAGGAACAGCTGATTGGTAAGAATATCGGTGAACAGGTGGAGGTAAATGTTACTTTCCCCGAGAATTATCAGGCTGAGAATCTGGCAGGAAAGCCTGCGGTATTTAAAGTGGAAATTAAGGAAATTAAAGAAAAGCAGCTTCCTGAACTGGATGATGAGTTTGCGGCAGAGGTTTCCGAATTTGATACCCTGGCTGAATATAAGGATGATGTACGTAAAAAGCTTTTGGAGAAAAAAGAAAAGGAAGCCCGTACAGCTAAGGAAAATACGGTTATTGAGGCAATCATTGCCGATGCAAAGATGGATATTCCCGAGGCCATGATTGAAACCCAGCAGAGACAGCTGGTGGATGATTTCACCCAGAGATTACGGGCTCAGGGCTTAAGCACTGAGCAGTATTTCCAGTTTACCGGACTGGATCATGGTAAGCTGATGGAACAGGTTAAACCCCAGGCTGAGCAGAGGATTAAATCCCGTCTGGTTCTGGAGGCCATCGTTAAGGCAGAGAATATTACAGCGGATGAAGCTGATTTTGAAAAGGAAATTGCAGCCATGGCAGAGACCTATCATATGGAAGCGGATAAGGTCAAGGAAATGCTGGGAGAAGGCGGCAGAGAGCAGATGATGGAGGACATCGCAGTGAATAAAGCGGTGGAATTTGTTGTGGATAATGCAAAGGAAACTAAGGCTAGGGCAAAAAAGGCTGCCAAAGAGAAGAAGGATGAGAAGACCGAGGAGTAATACGAAAGAATTAAATTTCTCTTAAATCGCAAAAATAGATTGCAAATTAAAGAGAATAAGACTACAGTAATAAGGGGCTGTCCTGGTGGTAGCCCCATATACTTTATATGTGGAAAGGTTTCAGGAAACGTCGGCAGATAATACCGGCGCTCCGACTTGGAAATGGAGGATAGAATTGAGTTTAGTACCTTATGTCATTGAACAGACCAGTAGAGGAGAGCGCTCCTATGATATTTATTCCAGACTATTAAAGGAAAGAATTATTTTTCTGGGAGAAGAGGTAACGGATGTAACCGCTTCTCTGGTGGTGGCTCAGCTTCTGTTTTTGGAGGCAGAGGACCCGGAGAAGGATATTCACCTGTATATTAACAGCCCGGGAGGATCTGTAACAGCAGGAATGGCTATCTATGATACCATGAATTTTATTAAATGTGATGTTTCTACCGTATGTATCGGTATGGCAGCCAGTATGGGGGCTTTTCTGCTTGCAGGAGGTGCAAAGGGTAAGCGTTATGCCCTGCCCAATGCGGAAATTATGATTCATCAGCCCTTAGGTGGTGCACAGGGACAGGCAACAGAGATTGAGATTGCGGCAAAGCATATTTTAAAAACGAAGGAAAAGCTGAATCGCATTTTGTCCGAAAATACCGGAAAGGCTTATGAGATCGTAGCGGCAGATACGGAAAGAGATAACTGGAAAAGTGCTGAGGAGGCAAAGGAATATGGATTAATTGATGCTATCTTTACTTCCCACAGCGATATTACGGAAGGAAAATAAAAGGCTGTTTGGACAGCGAAAGTGAGAAAAGTTATGGCAAAAAATTCAGATGTGAGATGCTCCTTCTGTAACAAGAACCAGGATCAGGTGCGTAAGCTGATTGCAGGACCTTCCGGGGTCTATATCTGTGATGAATGCGTGGAAATCTGTGCAGATATCATTGAGGAGGAATATGAAGAGGAAGAAGAGCTGTTTGACAGCGAAGAAATCAATCTGCTAAAGCCTATAGAAATCAAGGAGCATTTAGACGAATACGTTATTGGACAGGAAGAGGCCAAGAAGGTTTTGGCCGTGGCTGTTTATAATCATTATAAAAGGATTCTGGCTAAAAAGGACGAGGATGATATTGAACTTCAAAAGAGCAATATCATTATGATAGGTCCCACCGGTTCAGGAAAGACCTATCTGGCTCAGACCCTAGCAAAAATTATCAACGTTCCCTTCGCCATTGCGGATGCCACCACCTTAACGGAGGCAGGCTATGTGGGAGAGGATGTGGAGAACATCCTGCTGAAGCTTTTGCAGGCAGCAGATTATAACGTTGAACGGGCCCAGAAGGGTATCGTTTATATTGATGAAATTGATAAAATCACCAAAAAAAGTGAAAACGTTTCTATTACCCGTGATGTATCCGGTGAAGGAGTGCAGCAGGCCCTTCTGAAAATTATAGAAGGAACTATGGCCAGTGTACCGCCTCAGGGAGGAAGAAAGCACCCCCATCAGGAGCTGATTCAGGTGGATACTACCAACATTCTGTTTATCTGCGGAGGTGCCTTTGACGGTCTGGAGAAAATTATCGAAACCCGTCTGGATAAAAAGACGATTGGATTTAATACCCAGGTTGCCACGAAAAATTCCCATGAGCTGGATCAGCTGCTTTCCCAGGTAACTCCCCAGGATTTGACAAAATACGGTTTAATTCCGGAGTTTATTGGACGTGTACCCATCAGTGTATCTCTGGAAGGGCTGGATAAGGAGGCGTTAGTACGGATTCTTACTGAGCCGAAGAATGCATTAATCAAGCAGTATAGAAAGCTGTTTGCCTATGATGATGTAGCCCTAAGCTTTGATGAAGAGGCAGTAGAGTCCGTTGCTGAGCTGGCGGTTGAACGAAAAACCGGAGCAAGAGGTCTGCGCTCTATCCTGGAAAAGACGATGATGGATGTAATGTACCGGATTCCCTCCGACGATTCGATTCTTGAGTGTAAAATCACCAGGGAGACGGTAGAAGGTAAGAGCGAGCCTCTGGTGGTTCGGCGCTGAAGCAGGAGACAAGAAAGCAGATTAAAGAGGCTGTTACACCGATATTGGTGGTGTAACGGCTTTTTTCAAAGGATTAGACAGTATGGAAAATAAAGAATTACAATTAAGAGAAGTGATGCCCTGTGTGGCACTTAGGGGACTTACCATTTTTCCCCGTATGATTATCCATTTTGATTTAAGCCGTGACCGCTCCATTATAGCAGTACAGCAGGCGTTGATGGAGGAACAGAAGCTGTTTCTGGTTACACAGAAAAACAGCGAGGCAGAAGAACCCATGAGGGAAGATTTAAATGAAATCGGAACCATAGCTTTGGTCAAGCAGATCAGTAAGCTTCCGGGGGGATTGGTAAGGGTCCTTGTGGAAGGTATATACAGAGGACGATTGATGGAATTGGAGGTAGTATCCTGTGGGAATGAGCAGGAGGAATATCTTCAGGCCGGGATAGTGTCTTTAGAGGAAAAGATTGAGGAAAGAGATGATGAGGAATTTTCCAATGAAGACGAGGCCATGGTTCGTCATTTAAAGGAGATACTGGCTGAGTTCATGATTTATTATCCTAAAATCGGCAAGAGTCTTTCCTCTCAGGTGGATAAGCTGACCAATCTATCCCATTTAGTGGATCAGATTGCCATTAATCTGCCCATTACCTATGAGAAAAAACAGATTATTTTACAGACCCTTGAGGTAGAGGAACGCTATCGTCAGATGGTAGTTATCCTGTCTAAGGAGATTGAAATCGGAAAGCTGAAGAATAAGCTTACCGAAGTGGTTCGGGACAAAGTGGAAGAGAACCAGAAGGAATTTCTGCTTAGAGAGCAGCTGAAGTTTATTCAGAAGGAGCTGGGTGAGGATGGTGAGCTGACGGATGCCCAACGTTTTGAGGACAGCTTATCCAGGCTGAAGGCACCTAAGGAGGTGAAGGAAAAAATCTCCAAAGAAATCAGCCGGTTTAAAAAATTATCCTCCCATAGCTCAGAAATGGCTGTGGAACGGGGCTATATTGAGACACTTCTGGAGCTTCCCTGGGAGAAGACCAGCCGGGATAATCTGGATTTGGAACAGGCTGAGAAGAAGCTGAATGAAGATCATTACGGACTTGAGCAGGTGAAAGAAAGGATTCTGGAATTTTTGGCGGTGAGGGCGCTGACGAAAAAGGCAGACAGCTCCATTCTATGCCTGGTAGGGCCTCCGGGAACCGGTAAAACCTCCATTGCCAAAAGTGTAGCGGAAGCCTTACATAAAAAGTATGTAAGAATTTGTCTGGGAGGTGTTCGGGACGAGGCAGAAATACGGGGGCACAGAAGAACCTATGTAGGAGCCATGCCGGGGCGGATTGTAAATGGACTTAAGCAGGCAGAGGTAAAGAATCCTCTGATGCTTCTGGATGAAATCGATAAGGTCAGCAACGATTATAAGGGAGACACCTTCTCTGCCCTTTTGGAGGTTTTGGATGGAGAGCAGAACAGCCATTTCAGAGATCATTATGTGGAGCTTCCGGTAGATTTGTCTCAAGTATTTTTTATTGCTACGGCCAATTCCACATCTACCATTCCCAGACCTCTTTTAGACCGAATGGAAATTATTGAGGTGACCAGTTATACGGCAAATGAAAAATTTCATATTGCCAAGGAGCATCTGGTTGAAAAGCAGCTGGAAAAGAATGGTATTCCCCGGGAACATTTAACTTTCAGTGACAGAGCTCTTAAGGATATGATTCAGTTCTATACCAGAGAGGCCGGTGTCCGCGGCCTGGAAAGAACCATAGGAACCGTCTGCAGGAAGGCTGCAAGAGAGCTTTTGAAGAATAAAGAGAAGAAGCTGCGTATTACCGGAACCAATTTAGGGAAATATTTAGGTAAGAAGAAGTATACCCTGGATAAGATTAATGAAAAGGATGAAGTGGGAATCGTCCGTGGACTGGCCTGGACCAGTGTGGGTGGGGATACCCTTCAGATTGAAGTCAATATGATGCCCGGTAAAGGAGATATTGAGCTGACGGGCCAGATGGGGGATGTGATGAAGGAATCAGCCCATACCGCAGTCAGCTACGTCCGTTCCGTCAGCGGGCAATATCAGACAGACAGTGAATTGTTTAAAAACCGTGATTTTCATATTCATATTCCGGAAGGAGCTGTGCCTAAGGATGGACCCTCAGCGGGAATTACCATGGCTACAGCACTGTTATCCGTTGTCACCGACATACCGGTAAAGGCGGATGTGGCCATGACGGGAGAAATAACCCTTCGGGGAAGAGTACTTCCCATCGGAGGATTAAAGGAGAAGATTCTGGCAGCCAAAACTGCCGGGGTGAAGACGGTTCTGGTTCCTCGGGAAAACGAGAAGGATGTGGAAGAAATTCCCCAGGAGATAAAGAGCGGCTTACAGATTCTTTTTGTAGAGCATATGAATGAGGTGATTGAACAGGCTTTTGTGAATCAGAAAGGATAGAAGGATGATTGTTAAGCAGGTAAATTTGGAAACCGTTTGCGGAATTACCAGTACATTACCCAAAAACCTTTTGCCGGAGGTGGCTTTTGCAGGGAAAAGTAATGTAGGAAAATCCTCCCTGATCAATGCCTTGATGAATCGAAAGTCTCTGGCCCGTACCAGCTCTCAACCGGGGAAAACCCAGACCATCAATTTCTATAATATTAATCATCAACTGTATTTTGTGGATTTGCCGGGCTATGGCTATGCCAAGGTAAGTATTGCGGAAAAAGAAAAGTGGGGGAAGATGATTGAGCGCTATCTGCATCAATCAAAGCGGTTAAAAACCATTTTTCTGTTAATTGACATCCGCCATGAACCGGGAGCAAATGACAAGCAGATGTATCGCTGGATTTTGAATCAGGGCTATAAACCGGTAATTATTGCCACGAAGCTGGATAAAATTAACCGAAGCCAGAAGGATAAGCATATTAAAATGTTGAAAAATGGTCTGCAGGTGGAAAAGGGAACACAGATTATTCCCTTTTCTGCTCAGACGAAGCAGGGTAAGGAGGAAATCTATGCCCTATTGGACTCTCTTTTAGAGCAGGAAGAAGCGAACTTGAACAGGGAGGATTAAAATGGAAAAAATACCTCGAAAATATCTGAAAGCGTTGGTCAATGTTGGCTTTGCCACACTGGTATTCATACTGTGTATGTGGGTTTTACCCAAAATACTCTGGCTGTTTATGCCCTTTATTATCGGTTGGATCCTGTCCTTGATGGCCAACCCGCTGGTTCGTTTTTTTGAGGATAAAATTAAAATCAAACGCAAAGCCGGTTCAGCACTGGTCATTGTTACGGTTATTGCCGGCATCTGCCTAATCATCTATGGGGTGGGACTGAAACTGGCAGAAGAAGCCTATGGACTTCTTACCAGTCTGCCTTCCATCTGGGCGTCATTAGAACAGGACTTTTCCAGTATTGCTTCTAACTGGGGAGGATTGATCGATGCCCTTCCCGATGAGGTGGTCTATCAGGTAGAGGAATTTGGAAACAATCTGGGACAGCATTTAAGCAGCTTTATCGGTCAGCTTAGTGTGCCCACGGTGGGCGCGGTGGGAAACCTGGCCAAAAATATTCCCAGCATTCTGGTGGCCGTTATCATGTGCCTTTTAGCTGCCTACTTTTTTGTGGCGGAAAAGGAGTTTTTTGCCCATTTTGTGGCGGAACATTTTTCGGATAGTCTCAGGGAAAAAGGTCGGTTAATGAAAAATACTATGCTGGGGGCCATCGGCGGTTACTTTAAGGCCCAGCTGAAAATTGAGGTATGGATTTACCTTATTGTAGTGATTGGCTTCTTCATTCTGAGAATCCAGTATGGCTTTTTAATTGCTCTGGGAATTGCTCTTTTGGATATTCTGCCTATTTTAGGAACAGGGTCGGTGTTGATTCCCTGGGCGATCATCAAATTTTTAAGTGGGCAGTACGGCTTTGGAATCGGTCTTTTGATTATTTGGGGAGTAGGCCAGCTTACCAGGCAGATTATCCAGCCCAAGATTGTGGGAGATTCCATCGGTATGCCCCCTATTCCCACACTGATTCTTTTATACGCGGGTTATCGGATTGCAGGAGTGTTGGGAATGATTATAGCTGTTCCCCTGGGGATTCTGGTTATGACCATGAATGAGGCCGGTTTTTTTAACAATACCAAAAACAGTCTGCACGTTCTCTGGCGTGGCTTTAACCACTTCAGAATGCTGGAGGAAAATGAGCTGGAGGAGGAGTGGGCCCCACAGGCAGGGAAGATGGATGATAAAGAAGAATGAGAGGGAAAATGAACCGAAGATTTAAGGCGGTTTTACAATATGAAGGTACCCGATATCAGGGATGGCAGAAGCAGAAGGAGACAGCAAACACCATACAGGGTAAGCTGGAGGAGTTGCTGTTTCGGATGACCGGGAATAGGACAGAGGTTCAGGGCAGCGGACGGACGGATGCAGGTGTCCATGCCTATGGTCAGGTCATCAGCTTTTCTAGTAACACGGATAAGACCCCGGAGGAAATCCGGGATTATATGAATCGATATCTTCCGGAGGATATCGGAGTAATAGAGGTAAGGGAGGCGGCAGAACGCTTTCATGCCCGATTGAATGCGGTAGGAAAGGTTTACCGTTATCGGGTATTAAATACTTCAATTCCGCATATCTTTGATAGGAGATATGCTGCTGTTTATCCGGAAAAGCTGGAGGAAGAAAAAGTAAGAAAGGCCATGGAGCTGCTTATGGGAACCCACGATTTTAAAGCCTTTACTTCTAAAAAGAACAGTAAAAAATCCACCATACGGACTCTTCAGGAAATCCGGCTTGAGCGAATTGGTGAGGAATGGCGGTTTACCTTTGTGGGAGACGGATTTTTATATCACATGGTTCGGATTATGATGGGAACCATATTGGAGACAGGAAGCGGAAGAAGAAGCCCGGAAAGTATTGAAGAAGCCTTTCGTGAAGGTGACCGGGCTAAGACGGGATTTCTGGCCCCGCCGCATGGACTTGCTTTGATGGAGGTTTTTTATCACTGAATGGGAGGGAATTATGCAGGAAAAAAGAAGAAAACGGATAATGCTTTTCTTTTTTTTCTATTTGATTATCTTACTTAAGCTGGTTATTTTTAAATATCCCATAGATTATTTACTGGACATCGTCAAAAGCTGGGAAAAGGGAGTGATCCTGGAAGGATTGTCTACAGCTAATTTCACCCTGGGAAAGAGTATTCGGATGTACATACGATATTTCCCCAGACTGAATGGATTTCAGAATCTGTTCGGTAATGTGCTGGCCTTTATTCCTTTCGGATTTTTGCTGCCCCTGTGCTTTGAACGTAGTAAAAAGTGGTGGCAGGTTTTTTTGTGGAGCCTTCTTTTGGTGATGGGAATTGAGCTGTTCCAGCTATTCAGCGCTTTTGGAGCCTTTGATGTAGACGATATTTTGTTGAATATGCTGGGCTGTCTTATCGGTTATCTGGTTTATGCCTGCAGTTTAAGGAAGAAGTAATTGAAAAGCTGTTCTATATGTGTTAAACTTTGAAAGATTATACAGGTATTACGGACAGAATAAGGTAGCGATTAAGAGGACAATCGGAAGGAGGAAATGCGATGGAGCAGTATAAGCAGGAATTTATTGAGTTTATGGTAGAAAGCCGGGTGCTGAAATTCGGTGAGTTTACGTTAAAAAGCGGCAGAAAGTCTCCCTTCTTTATGAATGCGGGAGCTTATGTAACCGGCTCGCAGCTGAATCAGCTGGGGGAATATTATGCAAAGGCCATCCATCAGCATTACGGAGATGATTTTGATGTACTGTTCGGACCGGCGTACAAGGGAATACCCTTGAGCGTAGCTACAACTATGGCTTACAGTCGGTTATACGGAAAAGAAATACGCTATTGCTCCAACCGTAAGGAAGTTAAGGATCATGGGGATACCGGGATTTTGTTGGGAAGCCCACTGGCAGACGGTGACAGAATCGTCATTATTGAAGATGTAACCACCTCCGGCAAATCCATTGAGGAGACCTTTCCCATTATTCAGGCACAGGCAGATGTGACCATTAAGGGACTGATGGTATCCCTGAACCGCTGCGAGAGAGGTAAAGGGGATAAGAGTGCATTGGAGGAAATTAAAGAAGTATACGGTTTTGAGACAAATGCCATCGTTTCTATGAAGGAGGTTGTTGAGTATCTCTATAACAAGCCCTTCAAAGGAGAGATTTTGATTGATGATGCCATGAAACAGGCTATTGATGAGTATTATTCCTTATATGGTGCAAAATAAAACAAAACAGACGAGACTGCCCACTGATCCTATAGGTGCGGTGGTCTCGTTTCAGGTAGAAAAAGAAGGATGCCTATGAAGCTGACGAAAAACTATATGTTTACCAATAAAAAGCATTCACCCAAGGGGATAATGTCCACGATTCTGGGAATTATCTCTTTAAGCTCTCTTTTGCTGGCTATTTTTTGGACCTATGAGGCAGAGGGCGAGGCCGGCGGCAATATGGGAACGGTAGGCTTTATCGCCACCTGTTTTGCAGTAACGGGCATGATTCTGGGATATATGGCTAGGCGGGAAGCGGATCGATTTCCTCTTTTCGCCTGGCTGGGAATGCTTTTAAATTTCCTGGCACTTGCCGTAATCAGTATGATTTTATACGCGGGAGCTTATGGAATCGGATAGCCCCATTTTGATCAAGGCCTGCATCAGAGAGGAGAGGATTATGGAAGAACGTTACACACTGGCTATAGAACGAATCAGACAAATAGAAGAGGAAAAGAAGGTAGAAGAGCCCTTTGCAGCTTTTTTTGTCCGAACGGCAAATTATCTTATTTTACTGGAGGAAGAGAAAAAAAGACTGTTCAAAGGAATGGATTTATTATCCTTGGATGAACTGGCAAGACATAACCGGGCTCTTTTTGAGGATATCTTACCTGAAAATTATGGAAACAGCTACGCGGATCCTACCAATGCAGTAAACCGGCTGGGGAAGGATTACGGGCAGCTGTTATCTGCCCTGTATGCTGAAATGTATAGCCTTCCTGCTTATTTATATGAGGGAAACCTCTTTTCCACAGTGATTCGCCTGGAGCTGTTTTTGGAAATATACGGAGCATTTTTACAGGCAGCAGAGGAGGGGAAATTACCCTCCTATAAGGAGCTGACGGAAATTTATTTCTGGTTTGTCCATGACTATCAGGAAGAGATTTTAACCCGGGAGGTACAGGCACAGTACAATCCAAAGGAGAATTGGGCAGGAAAGCTGTTGGATAGAGCGGATTTGACGGATATTCGCTACCTCTATACCTATGGAGAGTTTATCAGTGAAAATGAGCTTGCTCTGGCTTCCTATCTGAACAGACTGCCGGAGGAGACGATCACAAAAATGGCAGAGACCTATACGGAAGGCTATAGAAGGGGCTTTGCGGCAACAGGAAAGGATATTTCCATCAAAAAGACGGTTAATCTCTACTATCCTCTGGGAATGGAGCGTATGGTCAAGAAAGCAATGGAGAACTTTCGTAGCATGGGACTTGAGCCTATTCTCTATCGGGCACCGGTAAGCTTTCTGGCAGGAAGAAGATTGAATAAAAATGGCTACTGCGGGGCAATACCCAATAAGCAGTTTGAATATGACCATGAGTATGACAAAGCCCTGTATATTAACAGCCGTTTTGTCCACCGAAAGCTGGAGGCCTATAGGCAGGCCTTGGAGACGGTAAAGGAAGAGACGAAGCTGATGGGAGGGCCGGCAGTAATTGAAGCCTTCGGGGAACAGCCCTTTTCACCGGTGGCAAAGAAGGAAAGCCTTCGACTGGAGGAAAAACGCCAGAAGCAGGAGGTAGAATACCAGTCTAAAGCGGGACGGCTGTTAAATGAATATGTGAACCGAGAGGAAAGGAGCTTTACTATTATTGCCTTTCCCTGTCCGGCAATCGGAGATAGCTTTGAGGAAATTTTTGCCGAGACTATACGCCTGAATACTTTGGATAACCGGATATATACGGATTGTCAGCAGGCAATTATTGATGTATTGGATAAGGCGGAATATGTGACGGTTGAAGGAATGGGGGAAAATCAAACTTCAATTAAGGTGGCAATGCACAGCCTGGAGGATCCCACAGCCCAGACGAATTTTGAAAATTGTGTAGCTGACGTGAATATTCCTGTGGGAGAGGTATTTACTTCACCCAGGCTTGCGGGAACAACAGGTCTTTTGCACGTTCCCCGCGTTTTTTTGAACGGAGTGGAATATCGGAATCTGCGGCTGACCTTTGAAGACGGAATGATTACGGATTATAGCTGTGAAAACGGAAAGAACCGGGAAGAAGGGAGAAAGCTGATAAAAGAAAAGCTTCTTCATCACCACGACAGCCTTCCTCTGGGAGAGTTTGCCATCGGAACCAATACAACCGCCTATATGGCAGCAAAAAAATATAAAATGGGGCAGCTTCTTCCCATTCTGATTGCAGAAAAAACGGGGCCCCACTTTGCTATTGGGGATACCTGCTATTCCTGGGAGGAGGAAAAGGCCACCTATAATCCCGACGGTAAGCGGATTATGGCTAAGGAAAATGAATGCTCCATGAAACGGCACGAAAGCCTGGAAGAGGCATATTTTCACTGCCATACGGATATTACCATTCCTTATGATGAGCTGGGGATTTTAGCTGCTGTCCTACCGAGGGGAGAAAAGAAGGAAATTATCCGGCAGGGTAGGTTTGTCCTGCCGGAATGTGAAGAATTGAATAAGGCCTTTGACGAATGAGCTTTATTCTAGTATTATGGTAATGACTATGCGTAGCGGCAAGTCTGTCCTAAAGGTGTAGATAAAGGAAAAGGAATCAAGGAGGAAAAACAAGTGGTAGGAATTGTAATGGGAAGCGACTCGGATATGCCGGTTATGGCAAAGGCGGCTGACATTTTGGAGGAGCTGGGAATTAACTATGAGATGAATATTATTTCCGCACATCGGGAGCCGGATGTATTTTTTGAATATGCAAAAACGGCAGAAGAACGAGGGATAAAGGTCATTATTGCCGGAGCCGGCATGGCTGCCCATTTACCTGGAATGTGTGCAGCGATTTTTCCCATGCCCGTAATCGGTATTCCCATGCACACCTCTTCTTTGGGAGGAAGAGACTCTTTATACTCCATTGTACAGATGCCCTCAGGCATTCCAGTGGCTACAGTAGCCATTAACGGAGGCGCAAATGCAGGCCTTCTGGCAGCTAAGATACTTGCGGTTTCAGACCCTGAGCTACTGAATAGGCTAAAGGCTTATACGGAAAATCTTAAGGAAAGTGTTCAGAAAAAGGATGCCAGACTGCAGGAAGTGGGCTATAAGAACTATAAATAAGCAGACAGAAGGAGAACCATCATGGACTACAAAAAATCAGGTGTAGATATTGAAGCAGGTTATAAGGCAGTTGAACTAATGAAGCAGCATGTTAAAGCCACCATGCGTCCCGAGGTACTGGGGGGAATCGGCGGTTTTTCCGGTGCTTTTTCCATGGAAAAATTCAAGAACATGGAAAAGCCTACGCTGGTTTCCGGTACGGATGGAGTGGGTACCAAATTAAAGCTGGCTTTTTTACTGGATAAGCACGATACCATCGGTATAGACTGCGTGGCCATGTGTGTAAACGATATCGCCTGTGCAGGCGGAGAGCCTCTGTTTTTCTTGGACTATATTGCCTGCGGAAAGAATTATCCGGAAAAGATTGCTACCATTGTTAAAGGTGTTGCAGAGGGCTGTATTCAGTCAGGGGCAGCATTGATTGGAGGAGAAACGGCGGAGATGCCCGGTTTTTATCCTGAGGATGAGTATGATCTGGCAGGCTTTGCCGTGGGAGTGGTAGATGAGAAGGATCTGATTACCGGCAAAGAGCTGCAGACCGGGGATATCCTCATCGGAATGGCATCATCCGGTGTACATAGCAACGGATTTTCGCTGGTGCGTAAGGTATTTGCCATGACAAAGGAAAGCCTGAATGCTTACGATGAACGTCTGGGCTGTACCCTGGGTGAGGCTCTTCTTGCTCCTACCAAAATATATGTAAAAGCACTCCGCTCTATTAAGGAGGCAGGCATAAGAGTTAAGGCCTGCAGCCACATTACCGGAGGCGGATTTTATGAAAATATTCCCAGAATGCTGCCGGAGGGAGTAAGGGCACTGATCCATAAAGACAGCTATCCTGTTCCTCCTGTTTTTGCCCTGATTCAGGAAAAAGGGGATATTGCCGAAGAGATGATGTACAATACCTACAATATGGGAATCGGTATGATTGTTGCTGTAAGCCCGGATAAGGCAGAGCAGGCCCTGGAAGCAATCAGGGCAGCCGGTGAAACGGCCTATATAGTAGGAAAGATTGAAGCGGGAGAAAAAGGAGTCACCCTATGTTAAGAATGGTAGTCTGTGTATCCGGTGGAGGTACCAATCTGCAGGCCATCCTGGATGCCCTGAGAGAAGGGCAGATTCAACAGACACAGCTGATTGCGGTAATCAGCAATAATGCAGGAGCCTATGCCCTGAAGCGGGCAGAAGAGGCCGGGGTGGAAGGAATTTGCCTTTCCCCTAAAGCTTATGCTGACAGAGAAAGCTTTAATCAGGCTTTTTGCGATAAAATGCAGGAGCTTCATCCCGACCTGATTGTGTTGGCCGGGTTCTTGGTGAGCATTCCTCCTCGGATGGTAAAGGAGTTCTCCCGGAGAATTATTAATATCCACCCTTCCCTTATTCCCTCCTTCTGCGGGGTAGGCTATTACGGACTTAAGGTTCATGAAGGAGCATTGAGCCGGGGGGTAAAGATTACCGGAGCCACGGTACATTTTGTAGATGAAGGAATGGATACCGGTCCCATCCTCAGTCAGAAGGCAGTGGAGGTAAAGGAGGATGATACTCCCCAGAGTCTGCAGAAGCGGGTGATGGAAGAAGCAGAATGGGTGATTCTGCCCCAGGTGATACAGAAGATTGCAACGGGGGAGATTTTAATTGGATGAAAAACGAGAGGCTGGCGGAAGCGGCAGAATGTGAGGAGAAGATGAAGGTACTGATTGTAGGCAGTGGCGGAAGAGAACATGCAATTGCTGCAAGTGCGGCAAAGAGTAAACAGGTTGAAAAACTGTATTGTGCACCGGGAAACGGAGGAATCAGTGAGCTGGCAGAATGTGTTCCCATCGGAGCAATGGAATTTGACCGATTGGTGGAATTTGCAAAAGAAAAGCAGATTGATTTAGTCATTGTAGGCATGGATGATCCTTTGGTAGGGGGGCTGGTAGACTGCATGGAAGAAGCGGGTATTTTGGCCTTTGGCCCTCGGAAAAATGCAGCAATTTTAGAAGGAAGTAAGGCATTTTCCAAGGATTTGATGAAAAAATACGGCATCCCTACAGCTGCTTACGAGAATTTTGATGATCCGGATAAAGCCATTGAATATCTAAAGAAAAGTAGATTTCCCGTAGTCCTTAAGGCAGATGGTCTGGCTCTGGGAAAAGGGGTACTGATCTGCAATACCTTGGAAGAGGCTCTGGAGGGAGTAAAGAGCATTATGCTGGACAAGCAGTTTGGTACGGCAGGAAACCGTATGGTGGTGGAAGAGTTTATGACCGGAAGAGAGGTATCCGTGCTTTCTTTTGTGGACGGAAAAACGATTAAAACCATGACCTCTGCCCAGGATCATAAGCGGGCAAAGGACGGAGATCAGGGCCTGAATACCGGCGGTATGGGAACCTTTTCCCCCAGTCCCTTTTATACGGATGAGGTAGATACCTTTTGCCAAAAATATATTTATCAGGCAACGGTGGATGCTATGGCGGCAGAGGGAAGACCCTTTACCGGAATTATCTTTTTCGGCCTTATGCTGACCGAAGAAGGCCCCAGAGTTTTGGAATATAATGCACGGTTCGGAGATCCTGAGGCACAGGTGGTATTGCCCAGAATGAAGAATGATCTGATTGAAGTGATTCAGGCCTGTCTGGAAAAGCGTCTGGATACAGTCAATCTGGAATTTGAGGATAATGCCGCAGTCTGTGTGGTATTGGCTTCCGAAGGCTATCCTCTGTCCTATGAGAAAGGTAAATTGATCCGCGGATTGGAAAAGTTTAAGGGTAAGGAGGGCTATTACTGCTTCCATGCAGGTACAAAGCTGACCGAAGAAGGAATGATAACCAATGGAGGTCGGGTGCTGGGAATTACGGCTAAGGGAAAAGATTTGAAAGAAGCCCGTAAAAATGCTTATGAAGCGACAAAATGGGTAGACTTTGAAAATAAATATATGCGAAATGATATCGGAAAAGCCATAGATGAAGCTTAAGATTCATTTACCAGCATGAGAAAAAGTAAGGAGAGCATATGTTAAATCAGGAAAGAAAAATAACCAACGGAATCAGGATTGCTGCGATTCTGTTTTCCATGATTTTTTCTCTTGTTTTCTGGCAGGAGCAGAGTATTACCGTTTTTGCACAGGGAACGGCCAAAGTAACGGCGGAAAGTGGAAAAATCAGAGAAAAGGCAACTACGGACAGTATGGTATTGGCTTCGGTTAAAAAGGATGATACTCTGGAAGTAACCGCATCCACCACAGACAGCAACGGCTATACCTGGTATAAGGTTTTTGTGGATAAAAACAGTCAGGGCTATATTCGAGGAGACCTGGTATCAGCAGAGGGTACAATACCGGCAGAGAAGACAGCCGACAGTACAGTAGCTGCAGCTTCAACTTCAACAGGAAATACTTCCGATAGCAGTGGCGGGAATGTCACTACGGTGGGAAGCGGAGGAAATGTCACTACGGTAGGAGGAGGTAGCAGTACCACTACCACCACCAGCCCGCAGGAACCGGTTGCTGTAAATACTGCTCAAACCCCGATTTCTCCTTCACAGGTAGTAAGAGCAAAGACCACAGAGACGGTGAGAGTAAGAAAGGGAGCCGGAACAAGCTATGAGGTGGCCGGAAATGCAGCTGCAGCAGTGGAGGTAAGCGTAGCCGGAGAGGCAGTGGACGGTGAAGGGAAGCTATGGTATCAGATCAGCTACAATCAGGGAAATCAGACGATAAACGGATTTATCCGGGAGGATTTTCTTGAAGTGCTGGAGACGGCTGCTCCCGAAATTGAAGAAGAAACGACAGTAATAGAGGAAGAGCCGGAAACCACTGTGGTGAATGAGGATTTTTATCTGAAATACATGGAAAATGAAGCCGGTGAGTGGGATTGGTTTTTGTTTGACCAGGTACAGGGAACCAGTCAGAGTCTGACCCAGCTTTTGGCAGCAGTGGATCAGATAGAGGCAAATGCCCAGACTGAGAGCAATCAAAATTCCACCATGAAAATCATTATTATTGTCATGGCTGTAGTATTGGTGCTGTTGGTAGTTGCGGTAACCGTATTATTATTTAAGCTTCGTGATTCCTATGAAGACTATGAAGACTATGAAGATTATGAAGATGAGGAAGAGGAAGAGGAAGACGATGAAATCGATGAAATTGATGAAGGCGAGGAGGAAGATGAACTTCCGGCAAGAGGGCTGAAAGCCCGGATGGGACTAAAAAGAGAAAAGCCTGTAATCAACGAAAATCGGGAGAAAACCTCTTCTGAATGGAAGGAGAAGCCCACAGCTTCATCAGAGGAGACAAAGACCTGGCAGTCTAAAGATTTTTTGGAGTTAGACGATGACATGGAGTTTGAATTTTTGGATTTATAGGGGAGCGGGAGGAAAGAATAATGATGTACATTGAGATTGATTTTAACAGTGATGAAGCTTTATATATGCAGTTGAGAAACCAGATTATCCTGGGAATTGCAGCCTCTCATTTTTATGAAGGGCAGTCACTTCCTTCGGTACGCCAGCTGGCTGATGAAATCGGGATTAATATGCATACTGTAAATAAGGCATATTCGGTACTGCGCCAGGAAGGCTTTCTTAAGGTAGACAGAAGACATGGAGCGGTGATTGCAGTGGATGTGGATAAAATTCAGGCGAAGGCAAAGATGAAGGAGGAAATGAAGGTGATTATAGCAAAAGGAAGATGCAAAAATATTTCCCGTGAAGAAATGCACGCAATTATGGATGAGCTTTATGACAGCTATAATGTTTAAAGCATTAAAAACGGAAAAGAAACTGGAAGCAGGAGGATAGCATGCAGGGACAGTTTACGGACAAAGCAAAAACAGCCTTGCTACTTGCAGCTAAAGCAGCGGAAAAGCTGCATCAACCCTATATTGGAACAGAGCATATTTTGATAGGTCTTCTCCGGGAGAATACGGGAGTTGCAGCCCGTGTTCTATTGGATAACGGAGTGGATGCAGAAGAGATCATGGAGGTAATTAAGGATTTAATTGCCCCGGATACAGAGCTTTTGGTTATGGAGAAAAATGGCTATTCACCAAGAGCACTTTCCGTATTGGAGGAAAGTCATGCACTGGCGGCTAAATTTCACTCATCTCTTACCGGCACGGAGCATATTCTGATGGCGATTATCAAAGAAGGAGATAACGTTGCCTTTCGACTGTTAAATACATTGGGCTATCAAGTGGGAAAGCTGTACATGGAATTACTGACGGCCATGGGAGAAGAGGGAAGCCGATATAAAGAGGATTTGGCGCCTAAAAGCAATAAAAAGAAGGAGCATTCTGCTTTGGAGCAATACAGCCGGGATTTAACTGCTCTGGCTAAGGAAGGGAAGCTGGACCGGATTGTAGGAAGAGAGTCCCAGATTCAGAGAGTAATCCAGATTCTCAGCAGAAGAACGAAAAATAACCCCTGCCTGGTGGGAGAACCGGGGGTAGGAAAGACCGCTATTGTGGAAGGCCTTGCCCAGAAAATCGTGTCGGGAGATGTACCCTCAGCAATGATGAATAAGCGCCTTTTGACACTGGATCTTTCCGGTATGATAGCGGGAAGCAAGTATAGAGGAGAATTTGAAGAACGAATTAAAAAACTGATGCGGGAGGTACGGGAGGAAGGAAATATCCTGTTATTCATGGATGAGATTCATACGCTTATCGGAGCCGGTGGGGCAGAAGGAGCTATTGATGCCTCCAATATTTTGAAGCCTGCTCTTGCCCGTGGTGAGCTGCAGATGATTGGCGCTACCACCATCAGTGAGTATCGAAGACATATTGAAAGGGATGCAGCGCTGGAAAGGCGATTCCAGCCGGTTACCGTAGAGGAACCTACACAGGAAGAAGCAGTGGCTATTCTGGAAGGGATAAAGGAGCAGTATGAAAAGCACCATCATGTGGAAATCAGCCATGAAGCGGTGCTGGCTGCGGTACAGCTTTCTTCCAGGTATATTAATGACAGAAATCTGCCGGATAAAGCCATTGATTTAATGGATGAGGCAGCAGCGATAATCAGTCTTGAGAGAAATGAAAAGCCGGCATCTATTACCGGCCTGGAAGAGGAGATCCGTCTTTTGGGAGAAGAGATGGAGAACGGGATTAGAAATCAGGACTATGCCCGGGCCGGAGTCTGTAAACGCCGTCAGAAGGAGCTGAAGGAGAAGCTTATCAAGCAGCAAAAGGCCTTGGAACGTAAACAGGCGGCACATCCCCGGATAGTAACCCAGGAGGGTATTGCCTCCGTAGTATCTCTATGGACGAAAATACCGGTAAAAAAGCTGGCTGAAAAGGAGAGCGAGAGGCTCTTAAAGCTGGAATCCGTTCTTCATCAGAGGGTAATCGGACAGAAGGAAGCGGTTCAGGCTGTGGCCAAAGCTATGCGCAGGGGTAGAGTAGGTCTTCAGGATCCCAAAAGACCCATTGGTTCCTTCTTATTTTTGGGGCCTACGGGAGTGGGAAAAACAGAGCTGAGCAAGGCGCTTGCAGAAGCTATGTTTGGCTCAGAGGATGCCCTGATTCGGGTGGATATGTCGGAATATATGGAAAGCCATTCTGTATCTAAGATGATAGGCTCGCCTCCCGGCTATGTAGGATTTGATGACGGTGGACAGCTGTCGGAAAAGGTGAGACAGAATCCCTATTCTGTAGTACTGTTTGATGAAATTGAGAAGGCGCATCCCGACGTGTTCAACATCCTGCTTCAGGTTTTGGATGACGGACATATTACCGATTCCAAAGGGCGTAAGGTAAATTTTAAAAATACGATTTTAATTATGACCTCCAATGCGGGAGCCAATCGTATTATAGAACCGAAGAATCTTGGCTTTGGCAGCAGCGGAGACCAGAATAAGGATTATGAGCGGATGAAAAGCAACGTTATGGAAGAGGTAAAGAGGCTGTTCAAGCCGGAATTTCTTAACCGCATCGATGAAATTATGGTATTCCATCCGCTGACCATGGATGAAATGAAGCAGATTGTAGGTCTGCTTACCAAAGAACTAATCAGACGCTGTAAAAAACAGCTGGAGATTGAGCTTGTGGTGACACCGGCAGTAAAGCAGTATATCGTAGAGCATTATGCAGATGCAAAAATGGGAGCAAGACCCTTAAAAAGAGGAGTTCTCAGTGCCATTGAGGATCCGTTGGCAGAAGAAATCTTATCCGCAAGGATTAAGGCCGGTGATAAGGTGACTGTGGGACTTAAAGAGAAGAAGATACAGTTTAAAGTGAAAGAATAAACAAAAAAGAGAACAGACAAAGGAAAAAGCAGGAGGAATAAGGATGTCGGAAGATATCATTTTGATTGAACAGGATCAGAGCTTAAGCTTTGGAAATCATAAACTTGAGGAAAAGGCTAAGGCAGAGGACTTTGCCTATCAGGGAGACTTGCTGAAGGTAAAAACCTATAAAACCATGACGAAGCTGGAAAAAAACGGTATGTTTTTATATGAATCAGTTCCCGGTACCAGCGTAAAGCATTTTCAGGAAACTGAGGAGGGAATCAGCTTTCAGGTGGAAGCGGATACGGATGCACAGCTGACCATTGGACTGACTGAACAGACTTCATATGAAGTGAGGGTTCAGGGGGAAGCTGTGGGAATTATGGAAACAGGACTTGGGGGGAAATTGAATATTAACGTTGAGCCTCAGGACGGTGAAGCAGTTTTAGTGGAAATCCGGAGAGTATAAGCAGATAAATAAGGGAATAAGGGAAAGAAATGGCAAGAGCAAAGAAAAGCACAGTGTTTTTTTGTCAGGAGTGTGGATTTGAGTCGGCTAAGTGGCTGGGCCAGTGTCCGGGCTGCAAGGCATGGAATACCCTGGTGGAGGAACCTGCAGCTGCCTCCTTCGGTAAGGTCGGCAGCAGTAAGAGCAGGAGTGAAGGTAAGGAGCCTGCTGCATTATCCCAGGTTTCCTTGGTGAAAGAAGACAGGATGGAGCTTGGAATAGGAGAACTGGACAGAGTGCTGGGGGGTGGAATTATCCCCGGCTCTCTTACCCTTGTGGGGGGAGACCCGGGAATCGGAAAATCCACACTGCTTTTGCAGGTCTGCCAGAAGCTCTCCGCACAGGGAAAAAAGGTTCTCTATATTTCCGGAGAGGAATCCTTGAAGCAGATAAAAATCCGGGCTCTTCGTATGGGGGAGTTCAGCGACTCCCTACTTCTTTTGTGCGAAACCAATCTGGGAAGCATTGAAGATACCATTCGCAGAATACAGCCGCAGGTAGTGATTATCGATTCCATACAGACCATGTATAATGAGACTATAGGCTCGGCTCCGGGAAGTGTTTCACAGGTAAGAGAATCCACGGGAGTTTTTCTGCAGCTGGCAAAGGGAACCGGGATTTCTATTTTTATTGTAGGTCATGTTACTAAGGAGGGAACCGTTGCCGGCCCCAGAGTTTTAGAGCATATGGTGGATACCGTTCTTTATTTTGAAGGAGACAGACACGCCTCTTATCGAATTTTAAGAGGGGTGAAGAACCGTTTCGGTTCTACCAATGAAATCGGAGTTTTTGAAATGCGGCAGGATGGATTGGCCGAGGTGAAAAATCCTTCTGAATTTATGCTCAGCGGAAAGCCGGAGGGGGCTAGCGGCTCCGTAGTAGCTTGTTCTATAGAGGGAACCAGGCCTATGCTGATTGAAATCCAGGCTCTGGTCTGTCACAGTAATTTTGGGATTCCTCGTAGACAGGCTACAGGAACGGATTTTAACCGTCTCAACCTCTTAATGGCTGTACTGGAGAAGCGGGTAGGCCTGCAGATTTCTGCTTCTGATGCGTATGTCAATATTGCAGGAGGAATGAAGATACAGGAGCCGGCACTGGATTTGGGTATAGTGATGGCACTGGTTTCCAGCTATAAAAACCGCCCTTTGGATGACCGGATGATGGTTTTTGGCGAAGTAGGCTTAAGCGGTGAGGTACGGGGAGTATCCATGGCCTTACAAAGAGTTCAGGAGGCAAAAAAGCTGGGATTTTCCACCTGTGTTGTACCTGCAGCCTGTAGGGAGAGCCTGAAGGGGATAAAGGATTTACACCTGGTTTACGTTTCTTCCGTGAAGGATGCTATGGAGCTGATCTAGGTTTTTTCCATGGGGATTGGGATTATTGTGTTAGTTTGTGTTAGTTGGTTGAATGAATAGTTAAATTCCGCTTGTAAAGTTAAATTCCGTACTGAAG
>JBJFFP010000002.1:0-23135 GCA_051891855.1 Lachnospiraceae bacterium
AAAATTTCCATTATGGGTAACTACCTCGACTTCGCTCTTAAAATCGCACACAGGGGCGACACAGGCTCTCACAAGGGCAAGAGAAAGATGTTTTGTATGCTCGGATAGTGAAATTGTGCATTATTACCATTTTCCTTCTGTTTTTGCTCTTTGGTATAAAGCCAATTCTGCTCATTTTTAGTGGTTCAAATAAAAAAATTCGCTCCAAAATAAAAATTCAACTTGCAACCTTTTCTGCTCAGAGTTAACATCACACACCACGAAGGAGATTTCTTCTGCTTCGTGTCCTGTGTTCTGCAGGATGTATCCATCTCCATGAAAGTCAGCGGTGTTCCTTTGTAGAATGCTTTGTGCCTGACCAGAAGTGGATAGGCTATACCACTCTTATGCAAAGAATACTTGAGAGATTGAGGAAAACTTTATTTATGTGGGTATTGACCTACACAAAGAAACCCACACAGCAGTCATCATCGACTGCCACAATCAAAAGCTAGGAGAAATTACTTTCCCAAACAGACCAGCCGATTTTCCTAAGCTGGTTCCGATATTTGAAAAGAATGCTAATTTAACCGAAGACGAAAAAACAATATATAAAATTTTAAACAAGACAATGTTGAAGCCAATCAGCGAAATTGCACCATATGTACCTTTTAGAAAATCAAAGACAACACAGCTCCTGAAAGAAATGGGACAAAGAGGTGTGATTACAGTGGAAGGGAAAGGCAGAGGAACGAAATATATAATTAAGTAATTGGGTTGCGAAGGGGGGAAATTGTGCTACCCGTGCCGACTCCGTTGCCGGTGCGTAATTTGGGGATGCTGGCTTATCAGCTCCGGTTCGTATGTTTTACCAAGTATAATTTCACAACACCATACCATAATGTACCAAAGGTACATTATGGACTACTGGATAATCAGTAAAAAGCTATATACACTAATATGGACTATAAAATCTATTATTGGAGGATATAGGACATGGATCAAAATAAATATTCAATCGAAAAGATACAGGCTGCATGCAGATTAAGGGAAATACGTGAGAATACCGGATTATCACAGGAAAAATTTGCAGAAGTTTTAGGAATCTCTGTATCTGGATATAAAAAGATTGAAAGTGGAGAAAATATTATTTCCTTAGATAGACTTAAAATATTGTACAAGCAAATGAGTGTATCTACAGATTATATCTTGTATGGTGAAATGAAATCGGCTGATGATATATGGAAGTCCATATTGAACTGTACAGAGGAGGATAAACTATTACTGCTGTATAGATTATGGTTCTACTTTGTCAAAACAAAAAAAGGAGTTTTTTCTCTTACAGAAGAACAAAGGGAGATTGATAAAGTAATTATGGAATCAATTAAGGAATTACAAGACAATGGAGAAGAATGATGGCCCGGAATATCTTGATTTTAGAAGATAATAAAAGTCATATGGCCGCTCTGGAGAAAATGATTCAACATTTAAATCAGCATGTAAACTACTATTGTGCCTACACGGTAAAAGAAGCCGTTCAGATTGCGTTTGAACATCGGATTCATTTGTTCATTATTGATATCATATTGAATACAACAGAGCCCGGAGATGTCTCTGGGTTAAATTTTATGAAGGAGATGCGGGAAGTAACCAAGTATAAGCATACACCTCTTATCTTTATCACATCGTTGGAAGATCCCAAATATTTTTCCTACAGTCAATTACATTGTTTCAGATTTATTGAGAAGCCTTTTAATGTACACTGGGTTAAGAAGACCATTTTAGAAGCTTTAGAAGTACCGGTGGTGGAAGAGGAAGACAGGTATGTCTTTTTTCAAAGGGACAGAATTGCCTATTCGGTATATATTAAAGAAATTATCTGCATTGAACTTGTCAGAAGAAAAATCAGAATTTATTTAAAAAATGGGATCAGAGAATTTGGGTATATTACTTACGAGGAAATAATGAGGAAGCTGGATTCCGCTTCGTTTATTCGTTCAAGCAGAAACTATATTATTAACAAAAGATATATTGAGTATGTGGACAGCAGGAATCGTTTTGTCAAACTCAAACATATGAAAAATCCGATAGAAATTGGACCCATTATGAAAAAATCATTTTTAGACAGGATAAAAAATGAGTGATGTGATTTTAAATTCAGTCATCATTTGGATTGAAGTGCTGATTCTTGTACAGTGTCTGGAGATTTCTTTTAGAAAGGCCATTCCGGCAGATAGGTATTTAGCCCTTTTTACAGTAGGAATTTATCTGGTTTATGCAGCAATTAACTTTGGGGGAATTAAGCCATACTGGTCTATACTGGTGTATGCAGCCATTTTATATTTTTGTCATGTTAGCTTTAGACAGAGTCTGCCGCAGACTTTGATTAAGGCTATATTTGGAATTACTGTATGCGGACTAATGGAAACTGTAGTTGTTTTCTTTGTACCCCTCTTTTTTCAGGGAGAGGAAGTAAATTCTGTTTTAGCTTTATCGGCCTTAATCGTATTATTCCTGGTGAAAATGCTACGGGATATAAGCCTTAATCCTTCCGGTGGTGTAAAAACCAAAGGAAGGAATCTAAAGTGGATATTTGCTTCCCTATCTTACCTAGTATTTATGCTTCTGCTTATCGATTACTATTTGAATTTACGTCCGATAAAAATTTATGTTGTCCTGATATTGGCCCTTATTCTCAGTGCATTACTCTTTATACAGAGGATGGAAAGAACACAGGCAGAGCTGGAAAAGAGGGAGTACGAGCTGGAGCTGCAAAGAATTTATGAAGGAACCTTTGAAGAGTTAATTAAAAAAATCAGAAAAAGGCAGCATGATTATAAGAATCAATTGGGGGCAATCTATAGCATGCATCTGGCAGCAGAGTCATTGGAGGATCTGATTTCCATGCAAAGGGAATATGCAGATAAGCTGCAAATGGAGGCAAAGTATGATGCTATCCTGTTATCCTGTAACAACAGGATTCTGGCATGCTACCTTTATTCCAGATGCTCTCAGTGTGAGAATAAGGGGATTGGTGTCGATTATGATATTCATCTTGACAAAGTGGAATGCTGCTTTTCCATACATGAGCTGGTTGAAATTCTGGGGATACTGATTGATAACGCCTGTGAGAGTATCGAAAAGGAAAATATAAGGCCTAAATGCATCAGATTGAAAGCTTATGAGGAAAGGGAAAAGCTGACGTTTTCAGTAGCTAATCCTGTTTATGGTATCGAATTTCCGGAAATAGATCGTCTGTTCCAATATGGATACAGCAGTAAGGGGAAGGGAAGGGGTATAGGTCTGGCAAGAGTTTTGGAGCTGGTCAATAAATATGAAGCAAAAATCATGGTTTCTCAATTAAGGGAGAATCAGGAAGAGTGGATTGGCTTTACGCTGGAAATAGCTTAGTGGACAGAATATGTTGGTAACCGGTAATATTCTGTCCACATTTTTTAGTTAGCTTTCGAATGGATATTTCGGTTCGCCAAAGAAAACTATACTGACGATATCAAATCTTATTGATCCCCAATCCAGCATGATCTCTCCTCCTTTCCTTAAGATTTGCAGCAAAAAGCTGCATTATATGCAATACAATTGTCCAATAACTGACATAGAGATAGGTACTATGCGGACAAAGGCATATCAGGATAAAAAAGCAAAAAAGAATAATGGTTGTCTTTTTCTTGCACCTTTGTACCTGCTCAGGTGTAGCAGGAGGGCGGTTAGAGGAGGTGATTGGCACCAGATAATAGCCGGCTATCATACATAGGGGAATACTGGTGTAGAGAAGATAGTCCGGGGGGATAACGTTTTGGGCCAGAAAAATGCTTCCATAGAGGAAGGCGAAACTGACCAAAAGGCAGGTTATGTAGTGATTAAAATGTAGTCCGCCTCCATTACTCCGTAAAAACATTAAGGTCAGCAAAGCGATGAAATATTCACCAACCAACCCTAAGCACATAAAAAGCAGAAGAAAGATTATCATTTTACTTACTTCATAAATAAAGCATTTCCAGTAATATTCTCTTAATTTCTTTTCCCGTTCTGTTAGCTCCCGTCGTTCTTTTGTCTTAAGCATATTTGTTTCTCCAATAAAAAGCTGATAGGAGGACTATACAGCAGGAAAGAATTTTTATTTCAAAAATGGCTTGAAGTGGGTCTTTAAGAAACTAAAAAAAAGATAGGGAAGATAGTGGGAGAAAAAGACGAAGGTTAGATTCTCCGATACCGCAGTTCATTACATTTTCAAGGAATAAAAGGATAACGGAATATACTCAAACTGTAGGAGTTGATACAAATGAATGCGGTATATAAACAGGCCGGGAAAAGAATTTACCTGGCAAGAACGATGCGGGGATATACAAGAGAAATATTGGCAGAGAAGGCATCCATTTCCACAAAATTTTTATATGAAATAGAAATGGGAAAGAAAGGGTTTTCAGCAGTTGTTCTTTATAATCTGTGTGAAGCTCTGAGGGTGAATTGTGATTATATATTATCCGGAAAGGAAAAGGCCGGATATAACGAAGAGATGATTGAAATTCTGGAATTATTTGATGAAAACCAAATAAGAAAAATCAGCAGAATTTTAAAGTACATCCATGAATTAATCTAGCCGGATACAGCACAAGCTGCAATGATTGCATCCAGTAGCTGTACCTTCTGCTCGGAAGGACAATTCAGTTTTTGGATATGCCGATTGACCAAGCTCGCGTGGACATTGGCAACACGCTCTGCCAATTCACACTGACCCTCTATGGTTTTCGGATAATGGATAATTACATTGATTGGAGCACTCTTTCTGGCGATACCACACACCTCCCTTGATAGTTTAAGTCTATGAGTGAAAGATTGTCCGTTATTCCCGGGAAAATTTCTTAAATACTATGGGAAGCACGAGAATAGTATTTATATCGAAAGTGATAAACTTGCTTCTGGAGGATGCAGGATGAGGAAAAATGATGAGTGTATAGCCATTTATTCCCGTAAGTCAAAGTTTACCGGAAAAGGAGAAAGCATCGGCAATCAGGTTGAACTCTGTAAAGAATATATTCGTGCACATTATGGAGAAGCCGCACTGGTTCGCATAGCGGTATATGAGGATGAGGGCTTTTCCGGCGGTAATCTGAACCGACCGGATTTCAAGAAAATGATGGAAGCTGCCAAGAAACACAAATTCAAGGCGATTATTGTTTATCGTCTGGATCGTATCAGCCGAAACATCAGTGACTTTGCCGGTCTGATTGAAGAATTATCCCGTCTGGATATTGCATTTGTTTCTATTAAAGAGCAGTTTGATACCGGTACGCCCATGGGACGGGCTATGATGTATATTACCTCCGTATTCTCTCAGCTGGAACGGGAAACCATTGCCGAGCGAATCCGTGATAATATGCACGAATTGGCAAAAACCGGGCGCTGGCTGGGCGGCACAACCCCAACCGGATATGGCTCGGAATCGGTTAAGAGCGTTACCATTGATGGAAAATCGAAGAAAGCCTGCAAGCTGAAGCTCATTCCCGAAGAAGCAAAGATTGTTAGAACGATCTTTGATTTGTATATAGAGACAGATTCTCAGACAATTACAGAAGCTGAGCTGATCAAGCGTGGCTTCAAGACAAAAAATAATAAATATTTCACCCGGTTTTCCATTAAAGCAATCTTGCAGAACCCGGTTTATATGATTGCAGACGAGGAAGCATATCACTATTTGATCAGGGCTGATTCTGACCTGTTCTCCAATCGGGAGGCCTTTGACGGCATTCATGGCATTATGGCCTATAACCGGACCAATCAGGAAAAAGGAAAGACTACGGAATTTCTTCCGCCAAGTGAGTGGATTGTCGCGGTTGGTCTGCACCCTGGTATCATTCCGGGCAAGGTATGGGTTCAGGTTCAGGAATCGCTGGAACGCAATAAATCTAAAGCATATCGTAAGCCCCGCAGTAACGAGGCCTTGTTGACCGGTCTGCTGTACTGCAGCTGTGGAAGCCGTATGTATCCCAAAGTCAGCCGGCGCAGGACAGCGGACGGCAAGCCGATTTACACCTATGTGTGTAAAATGAAGGAGCGGAGCCGGCGAACCGTCTGCAATGGTAAAAACGTTAATGGCAACATCATGGACATGGCAATAATCGAGCAGATTAAACTACTTACAGAAGATAACAGCACTTTTATCAGCCGGCTGGAGCAGAGCCGCAAATTCCACATCGGAAACAGAGCAAACTATGAAGAACAGCTTACTTCCATACGTCAGGAAAAAGCTGACCTTGAAAAGAAAATGGACGGGTTGGTAGATTCACTTATTGATCTGGGAGATAGTGTCGCCAGAAATTATGTGGCAAAGCGAATTGAACAGCTTGGGCAGGAGTGCACCGGAATTGACTCCCGAATTCAGGAACTGGAAGGGCTGACTTCTCAGCACACGCTGACCGATATTGAATTTGATATGATGCTTAAGCTTCTTGCTGTATTCAAAGATAGTATTGATGAAATGCCGATTGAGCAAAAACGAGCTGCCATTCGCACCCTTGTGGGCAAAGTGGTCTGGGATGGTGTCAATGCACATGTTGTTCTGTTCGGCGTGCAGGACGACTGCCTGGGAAAACTGACTCCAGGTGCATCAAAAACGCATTGATGAGAGGATAGCAAATGAAATCCTGATGCATTTCAGAGCAAGAAAAAAAAGCTCCAGAGAGGTTTCTTTATACGAACCTATCGGTACCGACAAGGAAGGAAATGAAATCAGTCTGTTGGATATTATCGAGGTAGAACAGGAGGATATTGTAGAAGCCATGCAGCTTAAGGAGGAAATGAAGCAGATGCTGCTTCTGATCCCTCGGATTCTGGAGCCCAGGGAAGAAGAGATTATTCGACTCAGGTACGGACTTTTCGGAGAGAAGGAACTGACTCAGCGGGAAATCGGAGAAAGGCTGTCAATCTCCCGCAGCTACATTTCCCGCATTGAAAAGAGGGCTCTGGAAAAGCTTAGGGCTGCACTGAATGAAAGAAAATAGAAAAAAGGCTGATTGCTCCTTCAGCCGGCTGAAAGGGCTGAAGGAGGCTTCATAAAATTATAGCTTTACAAGAAGGAATAGATATGCTATAACAGACTATAGTGATAATTGGTTCTTTGAGGGAGTCAGCTTCCCATCTGAAATCCAATCCTTAGGGAATGCTTCTGCATTCTTTCTTTCGTCGCTTCTCAGCGGCAGACTTAGGGCAGTTCGCCAAAAGATTCAGTTTTATTTACTGCAGTTTAAAAGGACACACAGTGTTGAACAGATAAGGAGGTAGAGAAGCTTATGTTCAGCAGAGTATATTCAGGAGGAATACAGGGAATAGACAGCTATCTTGCCCATGTGGAGGTGGATGTTTCCAAAGGAATGCCCGGCTTTGAAATGGTTGGACTTCTGGGAAGTGAGGTAAGAGAGGCCAGGGAACGGGTGAGGGTGGCACTGAAGAATACGGATTTTCCTCTGCCGCCAAAGCGGATTACAGTGAATATTTCACCGGCGGATATTCGTAAGGAGGGAGCCGCCTTTGATCTGGCTGTAGCCATAGGGATTTTGGTTTCCGCAGAGTATCTTTCCCAGGATATTTTAGCGGACACCTTATTTGTGGGAGAATTGGGGCTGGACGGAGAGGTGAAGAGAATCAGAGGAGCTCTCCCCATGATGATCATGGCCAGGGAGAAAGGAATAAAATGCTGTATTCTTCCACGAGAGAATGCCGGGGAGGGAGCTGCTATTGAAGGAATCAAGGCAATTGGAGTAAAGACACTGGAGGAAACCATCCATTATTGCCGGCTGGAACAAGAGCACAGAGACAGTTTTCTGCCTCCAACTCAGTTAGACCGGAAGGCTCTGTTTGGGCGGACAGACCGGGAAGACATACCGGATTTTGCCGATATTCGCGGTCAACAGCTGGTAAAACGGGCAGCGGTTATTGCGGCAGCAGGCTTTCATCATCTGATGATTACCGGAGTACCGGGAACAGGAAAGACCATGATTGCCAAACGGATTCCCTCCATTTTACCTCCCTTATCTATGGAAGAATGTCTTGAGGTTTCGAAAATCTACAGCGTGTCAGGACTGTTAAAGCAGGGAAAGCCCCTGATTACCCAAAGGCCTTTTTTGCATCCCCACCATACCATTTCCAGGCAGGCTCTTATCGGAGGAGGACGGATTCCCCGACCCGGCCTTCTTAGTCTTAGTCACAGAGGAGTACTGTTTTTAGATGAATTTCCTGAATTTGGAAGAGAAAATATTGAAGGACTCAGACAGCCTTTGGAGGATAAGGAGGTACAGATTGCCAGAAGCTGTGCCAGCATTACCTATCCGGCAGATTTTATGCTTGTGGCAGCAATGAATCCCTGTCCCTGCGGTTTTTATCCTGATCGGAATCGGTGCCAATGTACGGATAATGAGATTAAGCGCTATCGAAATCGCATCTCCGGACCCATTTATGACCGTATGGATCTATACGTGGAAGCACAGCCTCTTAAGGTGGAGACTCTTCAAAAAAACACAGCCGAACCATCCAGCAGTCAGATGCGTAAGCAGGTGATGGGGGCAAGAAAGGTTCAGGAAAAACGATACCGAAATACTCCTATTTTGTTTAATTCGGATTTACAGGCAGCGGATATTGACCGCTTTTGTCCATTGGGAAAGGAGGAAGAAAAGTATATGGAAAAGCTGTTTCTGACTTTGGGGCTAAGCGCCAGAGCGTATCACAGAATCCTGAAAACAGCCAGAACCATTGCGGATTTAGAGGAAGCAGAGAGAATAACGACAGAGCATATCAGCGAAGCTGCAGGCTTTCGGGGGTGGGAGCTTTGATATGGAGAAGGAATTTTACTATTACTGGTTAGCCAATGTTCCTGGCATAGGACGTATGACCATGAAAAAACTACTGGAGGTTACCACACCCGAAAAGTTATACAAGAATGGGTTTAAGGGGATGGAAGAGATACTGAAAAAAAGTCAGCTGGAGGCCTGGGAGAAATATGCACAAACTTCCATATTCCGACAGGAATGGAAAAAGCTTCAGGAGGAGGGAATTCAATTTCTCTGTCCTGAAAGTGAAGCATATCCTAAGAAGCTGGGGCAGATTCCGGATCCTCCCCTTACCTTGTATAAGAAGGGAAGGATGGAAAGTATGGAGGTGCCATCAGTTGCCGTTGTGGGAGCAAGGAATTGCTCGGCTTATGGAAGTCTTGCGGCAAAAGAGCTGGGAAGAGAATTAGCAGGTCAGGGCATTACGGTGATCAGCGGTATGGCCAGAGGAATAGACGGAATCAGTCAGTGGTCAGCATTAGAAGCAGACGGAGAAAGTATAGGTGTTTTGGGAAGCGGAGTAGGGGTCTGCTATCCTAAAGAGAACAGGCCTCTCTATGAGCGGCTTCAGAAACAGGGATGTATTCTTTCGGAAAATCCACCCCATACCGCTCCCCGGCCCGGATTATTTCCTTTAAGAAACCGCCTTATCAGCGGACTGGCAGATGCTTTGGTGGTGGTAGAGGCCGGAGAAAAAAGCGGAACACTGATTACGGTGGATATGGCCTTAGAGCAGGGAAAGGAAATTTATGCCATGCCCGGCAGAATTACGGATAAGCTCAGTGGAGGATGCAACCGCCTGATTGGGCAGGGGGCGGAAATCCTGCTTTCTCCCCGTGAGTTTGCCCGTCAGATGGCAGAAAGACTGGGAACAAGAAGGAAGGAAGAAAGGGAACAGAAGGGGGAGTCTGTAATGACCATGAGAGAAGAAAGTATATTTGCAGTTCTGGAGCCTTTACCCATGTCGGTAGAAGAAATCTGGCAGAGGGGGAGGGAAAAGAATCCGGGACTCACACTGGCACAGGTAATGGAGGATCTTTTGGCCCTTGTGATGAAGGGCCGTGTCAGAACCCATGAACAATACTTTTATCGTGCCTATTTTGGATAACATAAAAATAGGATAAACCAGGGAATGAAAACATTTTCCGGTTGACAAAAAACCTGTAACTTTGTATGATAAAGGCGATGTGAGGTGAACCAGGGAGGTTTAAGCACTAGAAGACCGCTTTGGTTCTATTTTTATGGACGAGGAGACTTTATTATGCTGAAGTATGTTGTAAAGCGTCTGTTGCTGGCAATCGTAACCATATGGGCAGTAGCGACTATTACCTTCTTTTTAATGAATTTGGTGCCGGGAGGGCCCTTCCTTTCCGAGAAGGCAATCAGCCCTCAGGCAACGGCAGCACTGGAGGCTAAGTACGGTTTGGATAAGCCCCTGCTGCAGCGCTATGCCACCTATATGAGTGATGCTTTACATGGAGATTTCGGCGACAGCTTAAAGCAGAGAGGGCGTACGGTTATGGATATTATTGCCATGAAGTTTCCCGTATCGGCCAGACTGGGTGGAATTTCCGTACTGGTAGCGTTGATTATGGGGATTCCGCTGGGCTGTATTGCTGCATTAAAGAGAGGAAAGTTTCTGGACAGCTTTATTTCCGTGGTAGCGACCTGTGGAATTGCAGTTCCCAGCTTCGTGGTCTGTACCCTGCTGATGTATTTTTTCGGTGTTCAGCTGAAATGGTTTCCTACAGTGGGGTTAAGCAGCTGGAAGCACTATATTATGCCGGTGATGGCATTGGCCTTTTATCCTATGGCCTATATCATGCGCCTGATGCGCTCCTCCATGCTGGATGTACTTGGGCAGGACTATATGCGTACCGCTAAGGCAAAGGGGCTTTCCGGTTTTGTCAGTCTCTTTAAGCATGCACTGAGAAATGCTGTTTTACCGGTAATTACCTATGTAGGCCCCATGCTTGCCTATACGGTTACCGGAAGCTTTGTGGTAGAAAAGATTTTTACCATTCCCGGCCTTGGAGGAGAATTTATCAAGGCTATTAATGGAAGAGATTATACCCTGATCATGGGAACCACCATCTTTTTGGCTACCCTGATTATTTTGATGAATGTACTGGTAGATATCGTTTATAAAATTGTAGACCCCCGTATTAAACTGAAGTAAGGAGTGCTGTGGAAAGTATGAAAGAGAATCCCTTAAGTTTTCAACTGAAATTAAACCCGGAAGACTTCCTTCCTGCTTCCCAAGAGGAAAAGGAAAGTCAGGTGATTATGCGGGAAAGCGTGAGCTTCTGGAAGGATGGTATCAGGAGACTGATGAAGAATAAGGTTGCCATGGTGAGTCTGGTTGTGATTATCCTAGTAATGTTTTTTTCCTTTATTGTACCATCTTTTTATCCTTACTCCTATGAAACACAGATTAAGGGAGCGAATAATCTAAAGCCCATGGAATACTCCGCCGAGGAGCAGGCCAGAATAGAGGCCGGGGAGAATGTTTTTCCCCATCTTCTGGGAACGGATAAGATGGGAAGAGACTATGCAATCCGTGTAATGATGGGAAGCCGGATTTCTCTGCTGGTAGGTCTTGTTGCTACCTGCATTATTCTTATCATCGGTTCTGCATATGGCTCTATTGCAGCCTTTTTCGGTGGCTGGGTAGATTTGATTATGATGAGAATTGTAGACATTATTTATACTATTCCGGATATTTTATTAATCGTTTTATTATCCTTTTCCCTGAAAGCCCCCTTACAGAAGCTGGTAGCAGTACCGGGCTTTGGCTGGCTGGGAGTACTGGGGGAAAACCTGGTCAGTATTTTTGTAGTATTTGCCCTGCTGTACTGGGTAGGTATGGCCAGAATGGTAAGAAGCCAGGTGCTGATGCTTAAAGAGAGTGAGTACGTTACGGCGGCAAGAGCGCTGGGAGTAAGCAACGGTAAAATTATCCGTAAGCATTTATTAACCAACTGTATCGGAACCTTAATCGTAACCACTACCCTGCAGATTCCCTCTTCGATTTTTACGGAAAGCTTTTTAAGCTTTTTGGGATTGGGGGTGGCCAAGCCCCTTCCTTCTCTGGGAAGTCTGGCCAGTGATGCGATTAACGGACTGAATACCAACCCTCATCTTCTGTTTGTTCCCGCACTGTTGATCAGCTTGATTATTTTAAGCTTTAATCTGCTGGGTGACGGACTGAGAGATGCTTTCGATCCTAAGTTAAAGAATTAAAATGCTGTATGTGCAGCAGATTGTGAGGTAATTATGGGAGAATATCTTGTTGATATAAAAAATGAACGTCTTTCCTTTTTTACTCCCGCAGGAGAGGTAAAAGCCCTGAATGATGTATCTATTCGTCTGAAAGAGGGAGAGGTTTTGGGAATCGTGGGAGAGAGCGGCTCCGGCAAATCGGTTACCGCATACAGCCTTATGGGACTCACAGCCTATCCCGGAAAGCTGATTGGCGGTACACTGGAGTTTAACGGTCATCATATTGAAACTATGACGGAAAAAGAGATGCGTGCTATCCGGGGAAATGAAATATCTATTATTTTTCAGGATCCTATGACCAGCTTAAACCCGGTTTATACCATCGGGAATCAGATAGAGGAAGTTATTCTTCTGCATACCGATAAGAATAAAAAGCAGGCGAAGGCCAGAGCAAGACAGCTGCTTGAGCTGGTAGGAATTAACGAGCCGGACAAGCGTCTTAAACAGTACCCCCATGAATTGTCCGGAGGGATGCGTCAGCGTGTTATGATTGCCATCGCACTTGCCTGTGAGCCTAAGCTGTTGATTGCCGATGAGCCTACTACAGCCCTGGACGTGACCATTCAGGCACAGATTCTGGAGCTGATGATGGAGCTTAAGAATAAGCTGGGGATGGCCATTATTATGATTACCCACGATTTGGGCGTGGTAGCCAGTATGTGTGAGAAGATTGCGGTAATGTATGCCGGAAAAATTGTGGAATATGGAACTACGGATGATATTTTTTATCATCCCAGGCATCAGTATACCAAAGGGTTGATTCGTTCTATTCCCCGTCTGGATACAACTAAGCATGAGAAGCTGGTTCCCATTGAGGGAACACCGGTGGATATGCTGAATCCCCCGGCAGGCTGTCCCTTCGCCCCCAGATGTGAGGCATGTATGAAGATTTGTTTAAGTCAGATGCCGCCCGTCACCCGGTTTGAGGGCTGTCACTATACACAGTGCTGGCTGATTCAAAAGGAAGAATATGAGGCAGCTGCAGGGAAAGGAGAGGCATGATGAGCAATAAGCTGATACAAATTGAACATTTACGCCAATATTTCCCGGCAGGCGGTTTTGGAAAAAGGAAAAAGTATATTCAGGCGGTAGATGATGTTTCTTTCTATATTGACAAAGGAGAAACTCTGGGTCTGGTAGGAGAGTCAGGCTGTGGAAAGACCACAACAGGACGGAGTCTGCTGAGACTGCATGAGCCTACAGGAGGCCGATTCTTATATGATGGAGAAGTGGTTTTTGATGTAGAAAAGAAAATCTGGGCAGATATGCTCCCCTATCGGAAAAAGATGCAGATCGTTTTTCAGGATCCTTATGCCAGTCTTGATCCCCGTATGACGGTGGGGGACATTATAGGAGAAGCGATTGATGTGCATAAGCTGGCAGCCAATAAGCAGGAACGATATGAAATGATTATCGAGATGCTTAGAAGAGTAGGCTTAAATTCTGAACATGCGAACCGCTATCCCCATGAGTTTTCCGGGGGACAGAGGCAGCGTGTGGGAATAGCAAGGGCTCTTGCGGTAAATCCACAGTTTATCGTTTGTGATGAGCCTATCTCAGCGCTGGATGTTTCCATTCAGGCACAGGTAATCAATATGTTTGAAGAGCTGCAGGAGGAGCTGGGGCTTACCTATTTATTTATTGCCCATGATCTTTCCGTGGTTAAGCATATTTCCAATCGAATTGGTGTTATGTATCTGGGACGAATGGTAGAGCTGGCAGACAGCTATGAATTGACAGCAAATCCCATGCATCCCTATACCCAGAGCCTGATTTCGGCAATTCCCATTGCGGATCCCAAGGTGGCAAGGACGAGCAAACGAATTATTCTGGAGGGAGACGTTCCCAGTCCCTTAAATCCTCCCAGCGGATGCCGATTCAGAACCAGATGCCCCTATGCAGATGAAGAATGTGCGGCTCAGGTTCCCCAATGGAAGGAAGTTAAGCCGGGGCATTTTGCAGCCTGTCATCATCTGGATAAATGTAATTAGGATAAACACTGACTCTGCATTCTGCGGACAATGTTTATAATAAATCTTTTCATATTTTAAAGAGGAGGAAAAAAGATGAAAAAGAGACTTTTAGCACTTTTCATGGCAGTTGCCATGGTTGCCGGTCTTACTGCATGTGGTTCTTCAACTGCACCTGCAGAAGGAACTGATTCTGCGTCCGAAGCCGGTACAACAGGAACAGCAGCAGGGGAAAAAATTCTTTCTGTACAGATTGGCCCTGATCCTGAAACCATCGACCCTGCATTAAATTCTGCAGTGGATGGCGGTAACATGATCCTGCATTCCTTTGAATGCCTTTTAACCATTTCAGAAGACGGAAGCATCGCTCCCGGACAGGCTGAAACATGGGAAGTATCCGAGGATGGACTTACCTGGACCTTCCACTTAAGAGAAGGTCTGAAATGGTCTGATGGTACTGATTTAACAGCAAATGATTTCGTTTACAGCTGGAAGCGTGTATGTGATCCCTTGACAGCAGCTCCTTACGCAGAAACCGTGCTTGGTATGGTTGAAGGCTATGAGAAGGCTATCGAAGGTGATTTGGATGCATTACAGGTTGTGGCTGAGGATGATTTAACCTTAGTGGTTACCTTATCCAATCCCTGCCCTTACTTTGACTCTCTGGCAGCCTTTGCTACCTTAAGCCCTGTTCAGCAGGCAACTGTAGAAGCAAATGCCGATGCCTGGGCAGTTTCTCCTGAAACCTACATTTCCAACGGTTCCTTCTATGTATCTGACTGGGTACCCGGCTCCTATATTCTGATGAGCAAGAACCCTTACTACTGGAATGCAGATGCCATTAAGCTGGATGGAATCAAGTTTAATCTGATTGAGGATTCCAATGCTTCCTACAGTGCATATCAGACAGGAGAAGTATTGTTTATTAAAGACGTTCCTACGGAAGAAATTCCTTCCTTGAGAGGAAACTCAGAATTTTATGTAGACCCTACTATCGGAACCTACTATATTAACTTGAATATTGATAGAGAGCCCTTTAATAATCCTCTTGTTCGTAAGGCCTTAAGTCTTGCAATTGACCGTGAATACGTTGCCGGCACCATTATGCAGGGTACGTATTCCGCAGCAGATAGTTTCGTAGGTCCCGGCTGGAGTGATGTAAGCGGTGAATTCTATGACAATGCAAATGGTGGACAGCCCTACATCGACAATTCCAACTATGAAGCTAACCTGGAAGAAGCAAAGGCTCTGCTGGCAGAGGCCGGCTATCCCAACGGTGAAGGCTTCCCGGCAATCACTTATTCCACAAATGATTCCAGTTATCATATTCCTGTAGCTGAGTATTTACAGCAGGCATGGGGAGAACTGGGAATCAGCGTTACCGTTGATTCTGTAGAGTGGTCTTCCTTCACTCCCATGCGCCGTAACGGAGAGTATGATGCGGCCCGTAACGGCTGGGTAGGCGACTATGCAGATCCTTCCAATATATTAGAGCTGCTGTACAGCACTAATGGAAACAATGACGGTAAATACAACAATCCTGATTTCGATGCAGCTATTGAAGCCTCCAGAACAGCGCTGGATGCAGAAGCTCGTTTTGATGCACTCCATACTGCAGAGGATATTATCATGGAAGATACAGCCTGCATTCCCTTGGCTTATTACAATGACTTCTGGTTACAGAGTGAAAAGATTACCGATATGTGGCATTCCGCATATGGATACTGGCATTTTATGTATGCAGATATTGTTGAATAACTTTCAAAAGGAATTAAATAGTTGATTTCAGAAGCCCTGTACTGCTTACGGTACAGGGCTTTCTTAAATTAATCTTAATTTTTAAAAGGTTATATTGAAGAAGGAAAAAAAGAATTTTATACTACTTCTTGGAACAAAAGATAAAAAAGGACGGTATAATAAACAGCTTTTGGGAAACAATGGAGAAGAGTATAGCGTGGAATTTAGTAAGTTAAGTAAAAAAATAGAGGAAAAAAAGCATACTACCAAGCACTATGCGAAAAAGATAGGATTTTCAGGTGTGTGGCTGACGGCTGTCCTTCTGCTTCTGCAAGTTTTTTTTCTGGTAAATTTTTTTTTCTGGATGGAGCAGGGATATCCTTACGCTGTAGAAATAATGGGCCTGACCAGTGCGATTGTCATGATTTATATTATCAATGATAAGTCCAATCCTGCCTATAAAATAGCCTGGTTTATTCCGGTAGTTTTGCTACCTGTATTTGGAGGAGTATTATATCTTTTTGTGAAACTGAATTTTGGTGCAGTAGCACCCAAAAGAATCTTAAATAAAATTTTAGCGAAGACGAAAAAATATACCAATACAGAGCCTGAGGTCCGGGAAAATATTCGTAAAGAAGTTCCGGCTTTTAGTAAAATTGCCAATTATATAGAGACTATAGGCGGCTATCCGGCTTGGCAAAATACCGCAGTTACCTATTTCCCTTTGGGGGATGATACTCCCAAAACACTGATTGAAGAGCTGAAAGCGGCAAAGGAATATATTTTTTTGGAGTATTTTATTATTGGCGAAGGAATATTCTGGAATCAGATTCTGGAGGTATTGGAGGAAAAAGCTAAAGAGGGATTGGACGTCAGGGTAATGTATGATGACTTTGGCTGCCTTGCTTTTTTACCTAGGAAATATCATATGTTATTGAAAGAAAAGGGGATCCGTTGCCGTAAATATGCAAGGCTAACTCCTTTCTTATCTACGCATTTAAACAACAGAGATCATCGGAAAATGATCGTTATTGACGGAAAGACAGCCTTCAGCGGCGGAATCAATCTGGCGGATGAATATATTAATGCCTATGAAAAGTACGGCCACTGGAAGGATAATGGTTTTCTGATTAAGGGAGATGCAGTCTATAACTATACCCTTATGTTTTTGCAGATGTGGAACGTTAATTCCGGTTCCGGGGAAGAGGATTATAAAAAATATCTGGCCTTTGGACCGGTAACAGCCCAAAACAGAATGGATAAGAAGCAGGAGCCTTCAGAAGGCTATGTCATTCCCTACGGAGACGGACCCCATCAGCTGGAGGATGTGGCAAAGAATGTCTATATGGATATCCTTGCAGGTACCAAAGAATATGTGTACATTATGACTCCTTATCTCATTTTGGACTATGAAATGCAGCAGTCTTTGGAGCATGCAGCAAAATGCGGTGCTGATGTAAGGATAATCATGCCCCACATTCCGGATAAGAGGGTGGTATTCTATATCGGAAGAACCTACTATCCCCAGCTGATCAGCTCAGGAGTGAAAATTTATGAATATACACCCGGTTTTGTCCATTCTAAAACCTTTTTATCGGATGATGAGCTGGCAACGGTGGGAACCATTAATCTGGATTTTAGAAGTCTGTATCTACACTATGAATGCGGTGCACTTTTCTATAAAACAGAGGCATTAGAAAAAATAAAGGAAGATTTTATTAATACCTTTGATAAATGCCAGCCTATTACTCTTGCAGATTATTATGGATTTCCATTATGGCAGCGTATTGTGGGAAGGATTTTAAGAGTCTTTGGACCGCTTCTCTAAAAGCTATAAATTTCCAGAATCACCTATTCTCTTTAAGGAAAAAGAGAATAGGTGGTTTTTTTATGGAAAAGTGCTAACACTATTATTTGCCTGAGAATTTATGATGCTTCAGAATGGAGGAGAAAATGAAAAAAATAGTAATGTTTGATACAAAAGCATATGATAAGGAATGGTTTGAAAAGTGTAATAATAATCGTTATGAAATAAAATATCAGGAAAGTAAACTAAATGAGCAGACGGTTGAGCTGGCAAGAGGAGCAGATGTAATCTGTGCCTTCGTCAATGATGACCTGAATAGCAAGGTAATTGAAGCTTTGGCGGATTTGGGAATCAGACTGGTGGCCATGCGATGTGCGGGCTTCAGTAATGTAGACTACCATGCAGGAATGGGAAAGATAAAATTTGTACGGGTTCCTGCCTATTCGCCCTATGCGGTTGCTGAATTTGCCATGGGAATGCTGCTTTGTCTGAATCGGAAGATTCATAAGGCATATAACCGTACCCGGGATTTTAATTTTAATATCACAGGACTTTCCGGAATGGATTTGCATGGAAAAACGGCAGGCGTAATCGGTACAGGAAAAATCGGAAAAATATTCATTGAAATCTGCCGGGGATTTGGGATGAAGATTCTGGCCTATGACCTTTATCCGGATTTGAATGGGGGAATAGAGTACGTTTCTTTATCGGAAGTATTTTCCCAAAGTGACGTGATCTCCCTTCATTGTCCCTTGACGGAACAGACAAAGCATATTATCAATAAAGAAGCCATCAGGCAGATGAAGGAGCATGTGATTCTGCTGAATACTTCCAGAGGCGGTCTTTGTGAAAGCCAGGCACTTTTTACTGCTTTGAAGGAAAAACGAATCGGAGGAGCCGGGCTGGACGTTTATGAGGAGGAGGCAGAATGGTTTTTTGAAGATCATTCGGAAAAAGGAATACAGGATGATACCCTGGCCCTGCTGACGGCCATGCCCAACGTACTGGTAACCTCTCACCAGGCATTTTTAACGGAAGAAGCACTTCAAAATATTGCAGAAATTACGCTGGAAAATATTGATGAGTTTTTTCAGGGAAAAGAATTAAAAAATGAAATAAAATAAAGTTAAATTTAATAAAATCAAAATGTTGACAATAGGAATATCAGGGTCTATGATAGACAGGAGTTAGAATTAGAAAAGAGATAGTGCCTTATCTTAAATAAAATAACATACGCAATGGAGAAAACTATGGTCAATAGCATTATTGATGAACAGATACTGAAAAAAATCAAGCTGGTCTGTTCTGATGTAGACGGTACACTTGTAGAAGAAGGAAAGGGAAATCTGAATCCAAAGTATTATGATGAGATTCTAAGACTAAAGGAAAAGGGAATACGTTTTGCCGTAGTTTCAGGACGAAATTATGAAAGTGCAAGACTTCTCTTTGAGCCGGTTCTTAAGGATGTGCTTTTTATTAATGATAATGGTGCCGTAATCCGTTATCAGGATCAGGTATTTAGGGCACATACCCTTGAACCTGCTTTAGTACAGGAAATTATCAGAGATATTGAGAGAGAATCAGACTGTGCCACCTATGTTTCGACTATGACAGGAAGCTTTGCCTGGAAGGAAAATCAGTCCTTCTGCCATATGCTTCGCAGGGATTATAAGCTGAACATTGTGGAAATAGAGCGTATGCCGGAGGATATTCCGAAGGATGCGGGGGTGATGAGTCTGGGGCTTTACCATCCAAAAGGAGCGGAAAAGGCGGTGGGAAAAGCCTTTATGGAAAAATGGAATAAGCATCCTCTGGTAGAGGTTATGGCTGCCGGAGATATGTGGCTGAATATCTGCCAGAGGAATATTCATAAGGGAAGTGCTTTGGAAGAAATCATGGAGCAGTATGGAATCCAGAAGGATGAGGTAATTGCTTTCGGGGATAATATGAATGATTATGGTATGCTGAGCCTTCTTCCCAACAGTGTGGCTATAGGAAATGCCCGACGGGAGATTAAGGATATCTGTCGCTATATAGCGGATACCAATGTAAATGATGGAGTTCTGAAAATATTAAAACAGCTTTAAATTTTTGTCTAAATAGAAAGTGGGAATAAAAGTAATGGATTTATTGGAGAAGCTTAAGCAGGAAAGCTATGAAGCCGCCATGGAAGTTATGGATACGGCAAAATTGGCAAAAGGAAATCTGTTTGTGGTGGGCTGCTCTACCAGTGAAGTGCTTGGCGCAAAAATAGGAACTACCTCCAGCCCGGAAGCGGCAGCGGCAGTCTTTGGCGGGATTTACCGTGCTGTCCGTGAAAGGGAGATTTATCTGGCAGCTCAGTGCTGTGAGCATTTAAATCGTGTATTAATTATAGAGGAGACAGCTGCTGAGAAATTCGGGTACGAGCCGGTAAATGTGATTCCTCAGCCTAAGGCCGGAGGTTCCTTTGCCACACAGGCATGGAAGAGCTTTTCAAAGCCGGTGGCAGTAGAACATATCCGGGCACATGCCGGAATGGATATTGGAGATACCTTTATCGGTATGCATTTAAGAGAGGTAGCGGTGCCGGTACGAATCAGCATAAAGCAGATTGGAGAGGCCCATCTGACCTGCGCCCGTACCAGGGCCAAATTTGTGGGTGGAAGCCGGGCTATTTATGATGAGGATAAATCTTATTCCCCACTGTCAGTTTCTACTAACATTTGTTAGGCTCAAGTGATCTATTTTTCTAAGTGCGATTTTATTTATAATCATGTCAAAGATAACACATATTCTTTTCTGCATCATCAAGAACAGACCCTGATGTTTTGTTATTTCTACACCGAAAGAAGATTGACGGAAAAAAAGGAAATATAGTATAACAATACTATAAGTGACCGTAGTCATACAGCGGATATGAATCTGCGGTGTACAGGCTATATTGCAAAAAGTATGGAATGGAATCGGTCATTGATTTTGTTGTAGAGGCAAACTATGCTTGATAAAAAGCAGGAGGCAAAACCGTGGCAATCGTAAAATACATGCTTCCGAAACTGATAAAAAAGAACATAAAAATATTCATATCCTTGATCTTGATTGCGGCACTGGGAATGGGTCTTCCAATGGCATTGCTTAACTCGTATAATGGGGTTCTGCATTCATTTGAGAAATATTTTGAGGAATATGGCTTCCCTGATGTAACCATAATGTCTGCAGCTCTGTTTGGGGAAGAAGAATTGTATGCAGCAGATGAGCTGCCAGGTGTTGACGAAGTGCAGGGCAGGCTTTGCGTAGATGTGGAAGCCGCAAAGGGGGAAGCTACGTTCGTTTCTCTGCGGTGCTATTCCATTAGAGAAACAGATTTCATGAGATATTCTGCAATAGATCAGCTTTCAGAAGATGGGTATTTGACGACACAAGGAGATGAAACGGAGTGCCTTATCCCCATGGCAATGGAGGTACGTTTTGCGGAATATGCCGGATTTGCGCTTGGAGATGTATTTATCTTAAGCTTTCCCCAGGGAGAATATGAATGTGTTCTGTCGGGCCTTATTTCTTCTCCTGAGTGGGAAATCACCTACCGTGATCAATATTTTAACTTCGGTACGGATGAATTTGGGTATGTTCTCTTCTCCTATGAAAATCTGATAGAAATGGCAGGAGTTCCTGACGGAACCTACAATCAGGCTATGGTACGGACACAGCCGGACATCAAAGCGGCGGATGTGGAACAGCAGCTTTTAAACAGTGGATTGTTTGGTGACGGGGCAGGCAGCTATACGTATGAAACATCTCCGCAAAGGGAGTTTGTGGATGCTTGTGTGGATCCGTTGAAATCGTTGAGCTACTTCTTAGGGTTTTTCTTTTTTCTGATCTCCGCCCTGATGGTTTATCTGTTTTTATATCAGATTATTTGGGAGCAGAAGGAAGAATCGGGGATTTTTATGGCATTAGGTGTATCGAGAATCCGAATCGCCTGGGTGTATTTGGGATTTGGGATCGGTGTGTCTGTGATGGCAGGGCTGGTCGGGAGTGTAACGGGGTACTTCTTAATGCAGTTGATATCCGGATTATATCAAGATTTCATCATGCTGCCGTATATGGTGAAGATATTTTCTCCGAGTCTTGCACTGGCTGCGTCTTTAATAATGACGCTGATCATGTTCTTTTCTTTTCTGTTGGCAGGGATACAGATATTTCGTATGGATCCGGCAGATGCAATGAAGAATCAATTAGCCCAATGCAGAGGGAAACCATACTGGAAAATCTTTTCGATATTTGGATATGCTGCAAAGGTTTGCCTTTGCAGTGCGCTTCGCAATAAACGGCGGCTGATGCTGTCCATAATTTCTACGATTCTCTCGGTCACTTTGATTAGTTTTTCGTTTCAGTACGTAGATGCAGGAAAATACGTAGTAAAAAACACGTTTGGAGAGCGTCTTTTATATGACTGTCAGGTCTTTTTTAAGAATGTCTCTACAGAAGAAGAGGTAGAGGATGAGCTGGAAGGTATTGAAGAAATCCTTGAAAGCGAAGTTTTCTTCATAGCAACTATGGACATCGAAGCCGCAGGGAGAACGGTATCTACAACATTATACGGAGTGGAACCATCCTCCAAGCTTCTTAGGAATCGTGGCCAAAAGGGAGAAATTCTGCAGCCGGAAGATGGTATCGTTTTGGCTCGATATACGGCAGATGAACTGCAGGTTTCCGTTGGGGATCAGGTGACAGTCGGGGGAAAGAGGCTGACGGTCACCGGAATCCACGAAGAAAATATCATCCTGGTTCAGTACGTTACTGGCGAAGTATTTTCCGAAATAACAGAGGCTGGAGCCATTGGTGCTTTCGTAAAACTAAAGGAAGGTGTTACAAAGGCAGAAATCTACGCTGTTTTACAGGAAAAAGAAACATTCTCCTATCTGTCGATGAAAGATGCGCAGCAAATATCTGTGGAAACCTCTCTTATCAATACAGAGGCTGGTGTATATGTCGTAATCACTATGTCCTTTTTGATAGGTGCATTGATCATATATAATATGTCTCTTATCAACTTTAAGGAGAGAAAGAGGGTATATGCCACTATACTCACCCTGGGAATGCAGGAAGCACAGCTGGGCTGGGCGAGTTTTGCGGAGCTTGCTGTACAATATGTGATTTCCATGCTGGTGGGAGGCTTTTTCGGCAGCGGATTGGGAAAACTCCTGCTTAAGATGACTTCAACCGACAGTCTTTATTATACAAAAGCATTTTCCTTATCCAGTATGTTTCTAATCTCGTTCTGTGTTGGCGCATTCATGGTTTTGGGACACCTGCTGGCACTACGGCAAATGAAGAAAATAGATATTGTAGAAGAGTTGAAATCGAAGGAGTGAGAGTATAACAATACTATAAGTGACCGTAGTTATACAGCGGATATGAATCTGCGGTGTACAGGCTATATTGCAAAAAGCATGGAATGAAATCGGTCATTGATTCTGTTGAAGAGGCAAACCATGCTCGATGAAAAGCAGGAGGACAAGCCATGACAATCGTAAAATA
>JBJFFP010000003.1:0-22862 GCA_051891855.1 Lachnospiraceae bacterium
TTATTAGAACTCTCTGTACTTTGAATCTTAGCCACCTCAACAAGACTTTCCAATATATCAGCATGGTGTTTAACAATTAAGCGCTGTTCCCCCTTATATTCATGAATTGTTGTAAGGTAACGCACAATTTCTGGCGTAAGCAATTTTTTCCATTTTTCCGTGTAATCAAATTGTCTCATTCTAATTACCTTATTTTAAATTTAACTTCATCATTTCATTCATTATGACTTAATTGAATTATATACCACAATTTTATCAAAATCAAGTTCAACTTAATCATTTCTACCAAAATGACCAAATTAAAATTATTATGATGTACTTAAAAAAGGACCAGCCCAAGCTGATCCTAATCCTCTGTCACATCCCCGATTCTATTGTTTCTTAAATAAAAAGAAAAAGCCAAACCCCATGCTTAGCTTAATCCCCATTGCATTTTATTACAAAAATTTTGCTGTATCAGAATTCCCAAAAGGTTATCGAGTTTCTCAAATAATCAACATGTTATTTTATTTTTTGTGGGCCAATTTTGGGCCATTTTTCAAAAAACACATAAAATTATATGAAGTTACATCATTTACAGTAAATCCATAAATACCCTAGCTATCGGCATTTATATACTTATGTGGAGATATATGAAAAAGCTTCTGCGACTAATTCAATATCTTTCTTAAAGCGTTTTAAATCCTTACCCATATATAAAGCTCCTTTCACACAAAGAAGCGAGGAAAGGACATCTCCGGTTTTTATGTTCCTCTTTTAAAATATGTGGAACAGAAATGATATGTTATCGCATTCTTTTATTTTACAAGGAGTTTACTAGCATCATCATAAGCAGCTTCTTTATTATCAATATATGTATCAGGTGTATCTAACGAATCAAAATCAAAACCTGCCCCTGATTCTAAGCATATATATGCCAAATTGCATTCAAAAGTCGGATACACACTATACATTTTGTCTACCAATTCAACTTCACCGCCCTCAGCCATATTTGTAAGACAAAAATCACCATCTATTTCACCGTCAATCGACTCCGTCCCACCATAAGTTTTACTAACTCTCTGTGCCGCAATTACAACTTGTTCTAATGATACCATGCTATTTGTTTCATCTGATTCAATCGAAATGACAAATGGAGCATCTGTTACAGGAAAAACAATATCATATATATACCCACTGTCAGGCAGGCTTTTAACAGCTTCCGAAAATGACAAATCAAACTCCGGACTATCAGGGTCTGTTAAACGATAAAAAGCATTTTCATTATTTTCAATTAATGCTTGAACATATTCTTCACTATTCTTTTTAAAATCATTGCAAAGTCCCCAAAGTTCCTCATCTGACTTATTTGCCAATTCTTCCAGTGACGCTAACTCAAATCCACCGTATTCACCTATGGGCTCAAGATTAGTTGCAACTGTCACTTTGCCGTGTTCAAAAAAGAATATCTTAAAAACACTCCCATCATGCAGGTCACCCATGCATCCAAAAGCAATCATTTTTCCTTTATTGATCCTTTTACTTAACGGAACAATACCCAATAAATCTTCTTCCATTATCTCTTTATCCGATATATTTGTCTCGTCTACGTCTTCATAAATTGTGCTAACCATACTTAGTTCTTCTGTTTTAGTAGAATTCATTCCACATCCTTCAAATGTACAGATTATCAAACTAGACATTATAAATAATACACATATTTTCTTCTTCATAATTTCCTCTCTATTGACTTATTAATAAAGTGATATAAAAAATAAGGAGTACGACTTTTACTGCAGCTATGTTTGCACCATAAAAGAAATTAAAATTTTTAATATAGTCTTCCAATGCTGTATAAACTTTCCACTGCTTGGGATGAATTGCATCACATAACGCATCAGTACCGCTCGTAATATAGATTGTTTTCTTCAATATTGCTAAATTTCGCTGTTTCTTATGCCATAAAGAATCCCCACTTCATAGAATATATAATATCCGCATAACTAACCAGCGTTACATTTCCCATTTTCTCTGCTTTCTCCATGCAACCTTTTGTAAAACCGGATTTTGAAAACAAATAGTAGTGTACTTTTGTATAACGGAATAATTTACTACATCTAATCAAGGTTTCCAGAACATCTAAATCTACTCTTTCGTTTCTCCACTTGCATTCCGCAAATAAAGCAGACTCACTATCCTGCTCACCCATAATGTCTATTTCTGCCTGACCTTTCTGTATCGGATCATTCCCCCACCAGCGACCCAAAGAGACAAATTCAATTGGTGCCTCTCCCTCAAGAAGCTGCTTCCAGAGATACTGCATACAAATCTCTTCGAACACTTTTCCCATATAATTTGACAGCTGAGGTTCAATTCCTTTGTATACCATATCCGTAGCACCACGTGCAATCATAGAATTGTTGTTCAATACAAATCTATACCAAAAATAAAACATATTGTCTTCAATAGAATAAATAGACTTCCTGGATGCTTTTTCTCCATAAGGAGTTTCCTTTTGTATAATACCAAGGTTTATCAAATTCTTAAGATAGTTTGAGCATACATTGGTATCCTCTCCCACCTTCGTGGAAATCTCCGACATACGTGAATGCCCGGTCGCAATTGCGGTAATAATGGCGGTATAAATTGCCGGTTCACGAACCTCCTGCTTCAAGAGATTGGTCGGTTCCTCATAAAGAAATGACATTGGATTCAAATATGTGTTTTTAATATTTTCCTCCACACTCAGCTTATCACTCATTTGAAGAAGATATTGTGGAGTTCCTCCTACAATACCGTATATCAACGCTTTATCTTCATCAGACAGATTATTAAAATAGCGACAGCTCTCTTCAAAATTAAAAGGTAAAAGTTTCATCTGCGCTGTTCTTCTTCCATAAAGAGGTGCCTTATAGGCAAGTACATGATCTTCCATGTATGACATGGAAGAACCACATAATATGAGCATCAATTTTGATGCTTCTTTATATTTATCAATCAATAGCTGTAATGTTGATGCCAAGCTCTTAGATGAGCGAGCCACATACGGATATTCATCAATCGTAAGAATAATTCGTTCATTTTCTGCCAGCCTAAATACATATTCCAGTGCAGATTGAAATGATGCAAAAGAGGTATCTGATTGAATACCACTGCTAAATTCGATAATACTTTTACTAAAGTTTTCGAGATTCTGTTTCTCGTTACTCTCTACTCCCATAAAGTAAATAGACTTCTTATTACCAATGAATTTATTGATAAGTGCTGTCTTTCCAACACGACGGCGACCATATATTACTACAAACTCAAACTTCTCTGATTTATACAGTTTATCTAATGCATTTAACTCTTTGTCTCTACCAATGAACATTGCATCACCTCCGTGTTCTACACTTATACTATAATACTCATTTTACTTTTGGTCAATTATAAATTACTAATTTATATATAGCTAAATTAATATATAAAAATAGCACTCCGGCAGTAAAGACTTTCTACTTCCAAAATGCTATCCTTTCTTCCACTATGTCATATCCCCAACTCATTATTGCGATTCCATTCTCAATTGCATCAGTATCTCCTATTCTCCTGTAGCTCCTGATAAATTTGACAATAATTTTTATAACGCACCTGATGGATTTTCCCCTTCTCCAAAGCTTCTTTTACCCCACAGTCCGGCTCATGCGTATGGCTGCAGCCCAGAAAACGGCATTTTCCCCTGTAGGGTTCAAACTCAGGATAAAATCCTTCCAGCTCCTCCTTCTTCATATCAAAAACGGAAAGGGACGTGAAGCCCGGTGTATCCAGAATAAAGCTTTCCTCCTCCAGGGGAATCAGCTGTGCGTGACGGGTAGTATGCTTTCCCCGTCCGATTTTTTCACTGACTGCTCCTGTCTCCATACTGGTTTGGTTCTGCAGCAGATTAATAATAGAAGATTTCCCTACCCCACTGGGTCCTGCCACCGTTGTGGTCTTTCCCTTCAGCAGCTGGGATAATCTGTCCAATCCTTTCTTTTTTTCGGCACTGACAAACAAAATCTCATGGCCGCTGCCGCCATAAATACTCTGAATAGCCTCCTGCTGGCTTTCATCCCCTAGGTCTGTCTTATTGAATACCAGGATACATAAAAGTCCCTTTTGCTCAAGCAGCAACAAGAACCGATCAAGAAGATTATAATTGGGCTCCGGATTTTTCATGGCAAAAATCACCATGGCCTGATCAATATTGGCTACCGCCGGACGTATCAGCTCATTTTTTCTCTCCAGAATCTCTTCTATATTTCCTTTACTTTCTTCTCCCGAAAGGGAAGTGACCAAAACCCGGTCTCCTACCAGAGGCTTTTGCTTATTTTTACGAAAAATTCCTTTTGCCCTGCATTCCAAAATTCCCATTTCTGGTATATATACATAGTAAAATCCGGCTATTCCTTTTATAATCCTTCCCTGCATTCCATTATTCCTTTGCAAAGCGTACTGCCCGATTAATCATCCTTTCTTCCGTCCCTCCGGGAATAGCAACCGTTTCACCGGCTTCATTTGTAGTTGTACTTCCCGGCAGATTAACGGCATAAACAAAGGTAATGATACCGTCTTCCGCTCCCTTGATTCCCGTAATATTTAAAGCCAGAGGAAAAGCAGAGGAGGTAGTTCGATAAACCTCCACTCCTGCTGCCGTAGACAATATCACCGTGGTTTCCGTACCGGTTACATAATCTGCATCCTCTTCTCCCGGCCCGGCGATATTTCCCACAAAGCTGTAGGTACTCTCACCCACTCCTACACTGACCTTCAAATCCACCGCAGTACCGGCTTTCACATGGGCTCCTACCGAATAGCTTTGGTAGCATACCTTATCCACTAAGGTGGGATCATCATTCGTGGTCTGGGTGATTTCACCTGGCTGCAGTCCTGCTTCCGTAAGGGTTACCACTGCATCCATTTCATCCATGCCAATCAAATTAGGGACTTTTACCTGGGTCTGTTCCTTTCCCAGACTTACCCGCAGGGTAACCGTTGCTCCCGACTCCAGTGTGGAACCTGCCTGTGGGCTTTGAGAAATCACATTCCCTTCTGCCACTGTATCGGAAAACACTTCTTCCTTGACTACCTCATAGCCATTCTGCTTCAATGCTGCCGAGGCTTCTGCAAAAGACCAGCCTTCAACCGCTGGCAGTCCCAATACCTCGCCACCACCTAAAAATCCGCCCATTGTGCTGTCAGAGCTGCTTTCCTCTTCTGTGGAAACCTGTGTTTCCTCCGTATTCTTTTCTTTTCCCCCGGGAAAGACGCCTACCGCTCTTCCCACAAGATAAATTACAATTACGCCGATAATAATTGCCGCAATAATTGCCAGTATACCGGTTATTTTATCCATTTTGGGATCATAGTCCTCTTCCTCTTCACTTGCCTTCTTGCTCTTAGAGGATTTTCCCTGTTTCTTTCGATTCCTTTCCTCTTCCACATCCTTACGCAGGCGTATGGAATCTCCCGTTACACTGCTTCTTTTCTGTACCTGCTTTTTGATTTCCTGAACATCCTGTTCACTGATTACTCTTGTATAGGCATCCTCATCCGGATTGGCCATCTTAACAAAATCCACATCCGGCGTCATTAGGGATCGTTTTAAATCCTCTGTCAGCTCTGCCATGGACTGATATCGTCTATCCGGGCTTTTCTGTGTACATTTACAAACAATCCGTTCCACACTTATGGGAATTTCCGAAACAAATTCCCTGGGACTTGGCATAGGCTCCTGAATATGCTTAATGGCAATGGCTACTGTCGTATCTCCGTTAAAGGGTACTCTTCCCGTGAGCATTTCAAAAAGAGTAATTCCCAGAGAATAAATATCGCTTTTCTCATCACTGAAGCCGCCTCTGGCCTGCTCCGGTGAGGTATAATGTACCGAGCCCATTACATTGGAAGTAATGGTATTACTGGTGGCAGCCTTGGCAATACCAAAGTCTGTCACCTTCACCTTACCATCCTTTGAGATAATAATATTCTGAGGTTTAATATCACGATGAATGATATGATTATTATGTGCAGCTTCTATTCCCATAGAAACCTGGATGGCAATGCTGACTGCTTCCTTCACGGAAAGCCGTGCTTTCTTTTCAATATATTTCTTCAGCGTTATGCCTTCCACCAGCTCCATAACGATATAATAGATTCCGTTTTCGTTTCCAACATCGTATACATTTACAATATTGGGATGCATGAGACCTGCTGCAGCCTGGGCTTCCGTCTTAAACTTAGAGACAAAATTTTCATTTTCACTAAATTCCTGTTTCAGCACCTTAACAGCCACAAAACGATTAAGCTTATGGCATTTTGCCTTATATACATCTGACATTCCTCCGGTACCGATTTTTTCCAAAATTTCATACCGTTCTCCAATCAGCATACCAATTTTGATCATGAGCAACCTCCAACTGCTTAAATATCAGGAGTAATTAGGATTACCCCCATGTTATCCCGGCCCCCCTGCTCGTTGGCCGCCTCCACAATTCTGCGGATTCTTTCCGCTTCCTCTCCCGGCTCCTGCAAAATGCTGAAGATTTCTTCATCAGTGAGCATATTGCTGACACCATCGGTACACATAAAAATACGGTCATTCCTGCTCAGCTTCACCTCAAAGAAATCCGGTTTTATCTCTTCTTCTGCCCCAATGGCTCTTGTTATTATATTCTTATCAGGATGATTTCGTGCCTGTTCACGGTTAAGTCCGCCCATGCGAACCATCTCTTCCACCAAAGAATGATCATTCGTAACCTGTCTGAGGGTTTCTCCCACCAGATATAGTCTGCTGTCACCTACATTAGCCACCTTAAGTACATCTCCCTTAATGGTAGCCGCAACCAGAGTTGTCCCCATATCGCTCATGGCTTCATCCTCTGCCGCCTTGCGTCTGATCTGCCTGTTTGCCTCTGCAATGGCGTCGTAAAAAAGGGTAAAAACGTCCTCTTCCTGCGAGCGGTTTATCCGTTCCACAATGGTTTCCACTGCAAATCTGGAGGCAAAGCCTCCCGCCTTATGGCCCCCCATACCGTCTGCAACCAGATACAGATTAGGAAGTTTCCCTACTGCAAGTTCAGAGGTAAATACATAATCCTGATTTAATTTCCTTTTTCGTCCAATATCTGTTATTGAAACTGTTTTCCCCATGCTGTCAACCCACCTGTGCATTTATACTCATGCAATACCTTCTCAGCTACTTCATTCCTTCATGTGTCGTCTTCTCAATTGCCCACAGGCACCATCAATATCCCGACCCATTTCCCTTCTAATAGTAACATTTATTTTATTTTTTTCAAGTTTATTTTTAAAGGCCTCTATCTGTTCTCCGGCAGATTGCCTATACTCTCTTTCCTTAATGGGATTCACCGGAATCAGATTAACATGGCAGTTTAGAGGCTTTAGAAGCCTGCTTAAAGCCTCCGCCTCATCACTGCTGTCATTCACTCCTGCCACCAGTGCATATTCAAAGGTAAGTCTCCTTCCTGTCTTTTCAAAGTAATAGCTGCAGGCATCCAATAATTCTACCAGACTGTATTGCCTTGCTATGGGCATCAGCTCCTTACGCTTTTCATCCGTGGTTGCGTGAAGGGACAGTGCCAAAGTAACCTGCAGTCCCTCCTCTGCCAGCCTTCTCATCTGGGGTACCAGTCCGCAGGTAGATACCGTAATACTCCTTTGACTGATATTCTGTCCGCCCTGCCCACTTAACAGCCGGATAAATCTTACCAGATTGTCATAATTATCCATAGGCTCTCCGGTACCCATTACCACTACATTACTGACCTTCTCTTTTGTATGGCGGATGATGGAATAAATCTGCTCCAACATTTCCGATGGCAGAAGATTACGCTCCAGCCCATCCAAAGTAGAAGCACAGAAGCGACAGCCCATACGGCAGCCTACCTGGGAGGAAATACATACACTGTTTCCATGATGATATTTCATCCATACACTTTCCACTAAATTTCCGTCTCCCAGGCGGAACAGATACTTTCTGGTTCCGTCCAGCTTCGACTCCTGTACTCTAACCATCTCCAACCGGGTCAGAGGCTCTTCCTTCATCAGTCTTTCCCGAAACCCTTTGGAAAGATTTGACATTTCCTCATAATCCTCTGCCAGCTTCTCATGCATCCATTGATAGAGCTGTACCGAACGAAATCCCTTTTCTCCCAGCTCTTCTACTCTGATTTTCAGTTCCTCAGGGGTCATTGATTTTATATCCATAATTTCTCTCATTTTCCTGCTTTATTCTCTTCTTTGCAGCTTTGCAAAAAAGAATCCGTCCGTCTCGTGAATCCCGGGAATAAGCTGCAGACCAAAGGCTCCCTCCTCCTTCTTCAGGGCCTGCGGAAGCTCCTCCTTCATAGAAACCACTTCAAAGGGAAGCTGATCGGTTATCCAGCGTACCTGTTCTTCATTTTCCTTCCGATTGATGGTGCAGGTACTGTACATCATAATTCCCCCGGGCTTCACATAAGTCCATACCACAGAAAGAATTTTCTGCTGAAGCCTCACAAGCTCTTCTATACTTTCCGGGGTAATACGATATTTGATGTCCTTCTTTTTCCCCATAATGCCCAGACCGGAACAGGGTAAATCACAGAAAAGAACATCGGCCCAGGCCGTTTTGCCTTCATCCGGACAGAGTGCATCCCAAACCTCTGCCTGAAGATTACTGATCTGCTGTCTGTGGGCATTTTCCCAAATCAGCTCAACCTTCTCCTCTGAAATATCCCTTGCCAGAACCAGCCCGCTTCCTTTCAGCTTTTGGGCTGCATGGGTGGCCTTCCCTCCGGGAGCGGCACAAACATCCAGTATATTCATTCCCTGTCTGATTCCTGCCGTCTGTGTTACCAGCATGCTGCTTACGTCCTGAACCGTAAACCAGCCCTGACGAAAGCCTTCCATACGAGTCAGACCCTCTACCCTTTCACACCGACGGGCATAGGAAAGATAGGGATGCGGATTTATCTTAATCCCCTGTGCCTGCCACCTCTCCTCCAGTTCCTGAATACACTTATCCTCCAGTTCCTCCTTCAGCCTTATGGTCACCGAAGCTTCCTTAAGAAAGGCGCTCAGCATCTGTTGGGTCTTTTCCTGTGTGTATTCCTGTTCAAAATGCTCCACCAGCCATAAAGGCATGGAAAATCTAACCGACAGATATTGGGCTCTCTGTTCCTCTTCCCCGGGATAGGATATTCTTTCCTTATTTCTTGCAATAGTTCTAAGGACACCATTAACAAAGCCCTTCAGGGAAGAAAACTTATGCTTTACAGCCAGCTTAACCGCCTCATTGCATACTGCCGAGTCCGGAACGGCATCCATATACATAAGCTGATAAACACTCATGCGAAGTAAAGCCCTTATCAGAGGCTTCATTTTCCGAACCTTAACCTTAGAGTATTGATCAATAATGTAATCCAGCTCTAAAGTTCTTTCCAGTGTTCCTTCCGTTAACCTCTTAATAAAGGCCTTTTCCTTTGCTGTTAAATAATCATATTTATCCAGAACCCGGTGCAGTAAAATATGGCTAAATTCCTTCTGTGCATAAACTTCCATCAATAGGGAAAGCACCAGTTCTCTCAAATTCACACTAACCGTCTGATTGTTCATTCCGTATTCCAATTCTAATCCCTGTTTCTTCTGCCGAACAAAAGAATCAGTCTCAAAAGCTGCAGAATAGATACTGCTGCCGCTGCTACATAGGTCATGGCTGCTGCCGACAATACTTTTTTTGCCTGGCGATTTTCCTGCCCCTGCAAAATCCCATAGCCCTCCAGCATCTGCAGAGCACGTCCGGAAGCATTAAATTCCACAGGTAAGGTTACCACCTGAAACAGAACCGCCAGGGAAAATACCCAGATTCCCAGCTGTATCAGAACATTTCCTCCCGCTCCGAAAACCAATCCCAACAAAATCATGGGAATCCCTATTCTGGAGCCGATATTGGCAGCCGGAACAATGGCATTTCTGAAAATCAGAGGCTTATATCCCTCACTATGCTGCAGGGCATGTCCGCATTCATGGGCAGCTACACCGATAGCCGCCACAGAAGCGGAGCCATAGGTGGAATCCGATAATCTTAAGATTCTGCTTCTGGGATCGTAATGATCCGACAGGTTTCCCCCGACATGCTCTATTCTGATGTCTGCCAGGCCGTTTTGATCCAGAATCCTTCTTGCCACCTGTGCTGCCGTCAAGCCGCACATACTGCGTACTCTGACGTATTTATTAAAGGTGCTGTTCACCATGGATGAAGCAGCAATGGATAAAATTGCTCCGATCAAAACCAATAAATATGTCCAGTCAAAATAATAATATCCGTAATAGCCCATTCCGTTAACCATAATTTTCTCCTTCTATCTTCCAAATTTCATTCCTTTTTCCAAAGGATAACCTAAAAGAAAGGCCTTGACTTCCATCCGTTTTTTCCCTTCCAGCTGAATGCTTTTTAAAATAAGCCATCCCTCTCCTGTCTGTACCTTAATCTCCTCTTTCGTTACCTGAGTCACCGTTCCTGCAGGAAGAGAGGATTCTGCTTCTTCTGCTTTCGCCTCCCAGATTTTCATACTTTTTCCGTTAAGATAGGTATAGGCACTGGGCCAGGAATTTAGTCCCCTCACCATCCGCTCCAGCTTCTGGGCCGGCTGTGTCCAGTCCAATAGTCCCATTTCCTTTTTAATCATTGGCGCATAGCTGCTTTTCGAGTCATCCTGAGGCTCAGGCAGGATGGTTCCTGCTTCAATTGCAGGCAGTGTATCAATCAACAGCCTTGCACCTGCCTGCGTCAGCTTGTCAAACAAAGTCTCTCCGGTTTCCCCTTCCTCAATAGACACTTTGCATTTTGCCAGCATATCTCCCGTATCCAGACCCTCATTCATCTGCATCAGCGTTACCCCGGTTTCCTTTTCTCCCTCCAGAATTGCCCACTGAATAGGAGCAGCCCCCCGGTATTTGGGAAGCAGAGAAGCGTGAATATTGATACAGCCGTATTTGGGCATTTCAAGAATCTCCCGAGAAAGAATCTGTCCAAAGGCTGCTACTACAAACAGCTCTGCCTGATAGCCCTTCAGCACCTCTACCGCTTCCGGAGTCTTAATCTTAGCCGGCTGGAACACCGGAATATGATGCTCTATTGCCCATACCTTTACCGGTGGAAGCTGCATCCTTCCTCCACGTCCCTTTGGCTTATCCGGCTGGGTAACTGCAGCCACCACTTCATGACCTGCCTTTACTAGGGCCTCCAGTGCTCCCACCGCAAAATCCGGGGTTCCCATAAATACGATTTTCATTCCATTATCACCTATTCCTCGTCTTCATACTCTTCAGAAGAGTCCGTTACTGTCATAAGCTCCCCTTCTACCTTTTCCACATACAAATGGCCTTCCAGATGATCCAGCTCATGGCAGATGGCTCTGGCCAAAAGCTCCGTACCCTCAATAACAAACTGCTCCATATTCTCATTATAGGCCACAGCTTTCACATAATTAGGTCTGGTCACCGTTCCGCTCTTCCCCGGTACACTTAGACAGCCTTCCTGACCGGTCTGCTCTCCACTGGCTTCCAGGATTCTGGGATTGATCATGACAATAGGGTCTTCTCCCGTACAGTCGATGACCACGATTCGTTTCAGAATCCCCACCTGAGGTGCTGCCAGCCCTACACCGTTTGCCTCATACATGGTATCCAGCATATCTGCAATTAATTCCTTTATTCTGGGCGTAACCTCTTTAACCTCTTTACATTCCTTATTCAATACCGGATCACCCATCTCTCTTATTGTCCTAATCGCCATTTTTACCTCCATCCTTTACACTGCCCATCCACCTTAAAATGCCTGCATGGGATTGAAATCAAATTGTACTATGTTTCCTTCATTTTCACAAGTCTCCAGCCATTTTTCCACCTGATTTCTGGCCATAAGCAAGATTTTCTTTTCCTTATGCTTAAGCAGAAGAGAAAAACGATAAATATCATTAATTTTTCCTATGGATGCATCTGCCGGTCCGATGCAGGTCATCCCGAACTGCTCCACAAAGCTCTCCAACAGCTCTCTGATTTTCTCCCCCAATTCTTTTCCCGCCTTTTCTTCTCTGGCCAAAATCTGTATCTGCAGAAGATGGGCCACCGGCGGATAGCCTGCCAGCCTTCGGTAGAGTAGCTCTTCTTCATAAAAGCCCTCATAATCCTGTCTGGCTGCCCGCCGGATACTGTAATTATCCGGCTGATAGCTTTGGATAACCACTTCTCCCGGGAGCTTTCCCCTGCCTGCACGGCCGGCGGCCTGGGTAAGCAGCTGGAAGGTTCTTTCTCCGGCCCGGTAATCGTTGGCTCCCAGGGACAAATCTGCTGCCAAAATTCCCATCAGGGTTACCTGGGGAAAATCGTGCCCCTTAACGATCATCTGTGTTCCAATCAGCACCTGTGCCTTTCCTTGGGAAAACTGGGACAAAATTTTCTCATAGCTTTCCTTCTTTCTGGTGGTATCCTTATCCATACGAAGGATTCCCACATCCCCAAATTCCCTGCGAAACTGCTCCTCTATCTTCTCCGTCCCTGCTTTAAATCCCATTAAATAAGGGGAACCGCAATTAGGACAGGTTTTTCTTTCTGCTTCTTCATAGCCACAGTAGTGGCAGCTTAAGACTCCATTTCTGTGTCTGGACAAAGATACATCACAATGGGGGCATTTCATTACATGACCGCAGCTTCTGCAGGAGATAAAGCCTGCATAGCCTCTCCGATTCAAAAACAGCATAATCTGTTCCTTTTTCTCCAGTCTGTCCTGAATAAGCTGCCGCAAACGGTCGCTGAAAATGGAACGGTTCCCTTTTCTCAATTCTTCCCGCAAATCCTCTACATAAACCCTGGGAAGCGTACCTCCGGTCAACCTCTCCTTTAAGGTAAAAAGTCCATATTCACCACATTTTGCCCTATAATAGCTTTCCAGGGAAGGGGTTGCACTTCCCAAAATCAGGCTGGCTCCATGAATTTTTACCAATTCCTCCGCTACTTCTCTGGCATGATAGCGCGGTGCAGTCTCACTTTTATAGCTGGCTTCATGCTCTTCGTCAATGACAATCAAGCCAATATCCTTAAAGGGAGTAAAAAGCGCTGAACGGGGGCCAATGATAATGCTGATTTCTCCCCTTTTTGCCCTCTCACACTGGTCATATTTTTCTCCCTGAGACAGCCCTGAATGGAGAATGGAAACCCTGTCTCCAAACCTTCTTTGAAAACGCATCATGGTTTGAAAGGTTAAAGCAATTTCCGGAATCAATACAATGGCTGACCTTCCTCCTGCCACAACCTGCTCGATCAGCTCCATATACACCGTAGTTTTTCCGCTGCCGGTAATTCCATGAATCAAATAAGTCTTATATTCCTTATTTTGATAATCCTTTCCGATTTCCTCTACAATATTCTGCTGTGCCGGACTTAAATATTTTTTTTCATCCCCGGAAGCAATATCTGCCATGGGATTCCGATAATCTCTTTTGCTTTGGAGGGCAATGACTCCCTGGTTTTCCAGACTTTTTAAGGTTGAGGAAGAAATTTGCAGCTTCTCTCTGATGAAAGCAGCGGATAAGGCAGGAGTCTGTACTAACTCTCTAAGCAGTCTGGCCTTTGCCGTCTGATGCTTTTTTTCACAGCTTAAGGCCAGCTCACTTAGCTGATGGGAAGGTAAAAGACTGACAATCCTCTGCTTTTCCTTTGCCTTCACCTGTTTTTTTACCGGCAATACCGTCTGCAAAGCCTGAATCATGGTTGAACCATATTGCTCTCTGATCCATGCTGCAAGGCGAATCAGACGTTCTTCCACAAAGCCGCCGTCTGCCGGTCCGCAAAGCTCCTTTATTTTTTCTTCATCAAAATCCGGCTTCTCGCTTTCCTCGATAACGTATCCCTTCCTTATCCCATTGCCTTTTCCGAAAGGAACCTCTACACAGGCACCGATTTTTATCCTGCCCAAAAGTCTTTCAGGGACACGATAGCAAAAGGGACGGTCTACCTTCTCGTGGGAAATATCAATAATTACCTTTACATACTGCATACCGCCCCTCCTTTCCTCCTATTTAAAATCGATGCTTAACGGCCTTCCAAAATATCCGCAATCAGATTCCGTTCATCCATGGGATACTGAACACCTTTAATCTCCTGATAATCCTCATGCCCCTTTCCCGCCAGTACGATAATATCTCCCGGCTGACCATGATGAATGGCATAGGCAATAGCCTCTTTTCTGTCACAGATGGAAATATACTTTCCCTCCGTCTTCTCTATACCGGTTATAATATCCTCAATAATGGCCTGAGGTTCTTCAAAACGGGGATTATCGGAAGTAATAATGGTCAGATCTGCCAGCCTTCCGCTTACTTCTCCCATTTCAAATCTGCGCAGTCTTGAACGGTTGCCTCCGCAGCCAAACACACAGACCAGGCGATGGGGTTCATATTCCTTAAGTGTACTTAATAGGCTTTCCAAAGCCATGGCATTGTGGGCATAATCAATCATCAGGGTAAACTGATCCGATACCGGCACCAGCTCAATCCTTCCCTTCACCTTTGCCTCCTTCAATGCTTTCTTTATATTATCAGGAGAAACCCCAAAATGACGGCAGATAGCAATAGCCGTCAGCGCATTATAAACACTGAAGCGTCCGGGTGTAGATACCTCAACATCCATTTCCAGCTTTCCCTCTACGCTGAAGGCAACGCCGATATGGCCGCCACCCTTGATCAGCTGCATATTTACCGCCCGAAGGTCTGCCTGTTCTCCAAAGCCGAAGGTTTCCAGACTGCAGGTATGTTCTTTGGTCACCATCTGCCAATGGGGATCATCCGAATTGACGATTCCTACTCGGCATTGCTTAAACAGCAGCCCCTTACAGGCTATGTAATCTTCGAAGCTGCTATGCTCATTGGGACCGATATGATCCGGCTCTATATTGGTGAAAATACCATAGTCAAAGATAAACCCCTGGGTTCTGTGCAGCATAAGCCCCTGGGAAGATACCTCCATAACCACTGCATCCATACCGGCTTCAACCATTTCGGAAAAGGTTTCCTGTAAAAGATAGGATTCCGGGGTAGTATTATGAGCAGGAATATGCCTGTCACCAATAATCATTTCTATGGTTCCGATGAGTCCTACTTTCAGTCCCGCATTTTCCAGGATGGATTTTACTAAATAAGTAGTGGTGGTTTTGCCCTTGGTTCCGGTAATGCCGATTACCTTCAGGCTTTCAGCCGGATGATCAAACCAGGCCGCCGCAGCAAAGGCCATTGCATAACGGGTGTTATCTACTTGAATTACCGTTATATCTCCCTTTGTTTCCACGGGCTTACTGACTAAAACTGCTGCCGCCTTTTTTTCTTCCGCTTCCCGAATAAACTGATGTCCGTCAACATTACTGCCTTCTATACAAATAAACAGACAGCCTTCCTCAAGCTTTCGTGAATCATATACCAGAGCACTAATGCTCAAATCAACTCTTCCCTGTATAAGCTCATAAGAAAAGCCCTGTAATAATTCTTTCAGAGTTTTGCAGCGATTCGCCATAATTCCTCCTATCTCTTGGACCATACGATACACTTTTCGCCAGCCAAGAATCAAAATGGTCAGAATAAGAATATCATATCGGCCCCCTCTTTTCAACCGCATGACAGGCCATAGCCTCCCGCTTTTATGCAGGAATGACAAAAACCCTGCCGAGGCAGGGCTTTTGCTTCTTATGAGGGGGAGATAGTGAGTGATCAACTATCCTGAAAACAACTATACCAGTAATTTGTGTTCAAAGTATGTCCATTTTATAAAAAAATTCATAAAAAAAGAAAAAAAGAATCAACTCCAGTTTTGGAGAACGAATTGCAGCTCCCGCTTTCCCTTAAAGGTGTTCAGGGATGGATAATAGGTAATGTCCATAAAAATTTCTCCATTTTCTCCCTTCTCCCAAGCCCTGGCTTCGGGGATGCCGTATTTTTTTTCCACATCCTTACGAAAGCTGTCCCAGCCCCGAAATAACAGCAGTAAAAATCGTCTGTTCTCTTCATCCTCTACGGTAAAGCGTACCATATCCTTATTTTTTCCCATTAATCTGAAAGAAATAAATCGAAGATGCTTCTGAGCAAAAACCGGCTTGCTGTTCCCCATTCCAAAGGGCTCAAGAAGCTTTAATTCCTCTAAAAAGCCCAGGGTTACATAGGATAGAGGCATGGGTACATCGATCAGAATTTTTTCCTCTAAATCCTCCCGGGTTAAGCGGCAGTCTGCATTGATTCTTTGCCTGAACAGCTCAACCTTATCTGCCTCAAGAGAGAGCCCTGCCGCCAGCTTATGCCCTCCGTATTTGGTAAATAAATCCTTGCAGCGGCTCATTTCCTCATACATATGGTAGCTGTCTATCGATCTTCCTGAGCCCTTTACTCCCTCTTCGGAGGGTGTCAATACAAAGACGGGCCTGTAGTACCTTTCCTTCAGCCTTCCTGCAATAATCCCTGCCAGACTTTCATGACACTCAGGAAGAAAAACTACCAGAACAGGCTGCTTAGTATAGTCTCCTCCCTCAACGATGTCTATGGCCTTTTTCAGCTGCTCTTCCGTCATTTCCTTCCTGCTTTCATTCAGCTTTTTCAGTTCCGAGGCTTTCCACACCGCTTCCCGTGTATCTGTACATTCTAAAAGCTCCAAAGCCCGTTTTGCCGTATCCAGCCTTCCCGTTGCATTCAGACAGGGACCGACAACAAAGCCCAGATGATAGGCCTGAGGGCCGGCAGATTCCAAATCATGCACCTTAAACAGAGCCTTCAGACCGGGATTTGCTGCATCTGCCATACTGGCCAGTCCCTCCTTAACCAGAATACGGTTTTCATCCAAAAGAGGCATCACGTCGCAGACCGTTGCTACCGCCGCCAGCTCCAGAATCTCCCGTCGTTCCCTGTCTCCCACAGCCCTGTCTTCCCACAGCTTATCCACCAGCTTCCAGGCAATTCCTGCTCCGCAGATCTGTTTATTCGGGTAAGCACAGTCCTCCCGCTTCGGGTCTACAACCGCTTGGGCGGGGGGCAGAAGAAAATTCTTTCTTTCTCCCTCGGTCTCATAGGGTACCTCATGGTGATCTGTAACGATGCAGGTCAGTCCCAGCTTTTCAGCATAGGCAATCTGCTCTCTGGCTGCTATTCCGTTATCACAGGTAAGAAGGGTATCGATCCCCTCTTCTGCTGCATCCCGAATTAAATGTTCATTAATCCCATAGCCGTCCTTAAGCCGATGGGGAATTATCGTATCCACCCTTGCGCCGCAAAGGGACAGGCCTTTTTTCAAGATACAGGTAGAACAGATTCCGTCCACATCATAGTCACCGATAATCCGAATGGGCTTCTGCTCACGAATTTTTTTTCGGATCAGCTCCACAGCCTTATCCATATCCTTCATCAGGCCTGCATCATAAAAATCCTCTTTTCCCCCATGAAGATATTTTTCAATCGCTTCCTCTCCGATAACATCTCTGTTCCTGATGATTCTGGCCAAAACCGGGCTGATTCCAAAGCTACTTCCTATTTCATCAAAATCTGCTCTTTTGGCAGAAACAAACCATTTTGCCATAATCTATCTTTACCTCTAAGCTTCGCTGAGAGCCGCCTTCATCATAATGGCACACTCTATTCTTTTTCTTTGCAGAGTGCATCCCAAATCATAGGTGTCATTAATATGTCCATGGAAATTATAGGAATTAGCCGCACAGCCTCCACTGCAGTAAAATTTGGCAAAGCAGTCACGGCAGTCTTCCTTGGCGTAGACATTGCAGGATTTAAATTCCTTCACCAAATCTTTTCGCAAAACTCCTTCGTTTACATTTCCCAAAAGAAAATCCTCCTGCCCCACAAACTGATGGCAGGGATATAAATCTCCCCAGGGGGTAACCGCCAGATACTCTGTCCCTGAGCCACAGCCGGTCAGACGTTTGGCTACACAGGGTCCCCCTGCCAAATCAATCATGAAATGGAAGAAATTCACCCCTTTTCCTTCTTTTTGCCGTTTAACCAGCTGGGCAGCCAGCTCATCATATTCCTTAAGAAGCTTAGGAATGTCTTCCTTTTTCAAAGCATAATCCTCAGTCTCCTCTGCCACAACAGGCTCTACGGAAATCTGTTTAAAGCCTAAATCCGCCAGATGCAGAACATCCCGGGCAAAATCCGTATTATGATGGGTAAAGGTTCCCCGGACATAGTAGTTCATCTGATTCCTGCTTTCGGCCACCTTCTGAAACTTGGAAACAATCCCTTCATAGCTTCCTTGTCCTCCCCGGAAGGGGCGCATCCTGTCATGTACCTCAGGTCTTCCGTCAATACTCAGCACCACATTACTCATTTCCCGGTTTAAAAATTCCAGCACCTCATCATTCAGTAATACACCGTTGGTAGTCAGGGTAAAACGAAACTTCTTGTGAAAAGGCTCCTCCAAACTTCTTCCATAGGCTACCAGCTCCTTTACCACATTCCAGTTCATCAGCGGCTCTCCCCCGAAAAAATCAACCTCCAGATTGACCCGATTTCCGGAATTGGCCACCAGAAAATCCAATGCCTTTTTTCCCACCTCAAAGCTCATCATTTCCCTCCGGCCATGATATTCACCTTCCTCGGCAAAGCAATACCTGCAGGCCAGGTTACAATCGTGAGCAATATGTAAGCAAAGTGCCTTGACTACCGTTTCCCTCTCCTTAAATTCCTCAATGTAGTCCTGATAAATATCCTCCGTATACAGCTGCCCTGCCCGGGTTAAAGCAATGATTTCCTCCAGCAGCTCCTCCTTATCTTCCTCTTTAGCCTCCAATGGCTCCAACGCTTCCAGAGCCTGTCTTCGGATTTTGTCACTGATTTCTTCCTGACCCTCAGGGCCAAAACCAGTCAGTATCGGCTCCAACAAAGGAATAGCCTGATAAACCAGCTCATCCACCACATGAACCGAACCGCTGTTTACATCTAAAACTATAAAATATCCGTTATTAATATACTGATGAATCATTTTTCCTCCATTACTTGAAACAGACCCGGGACTGCAGCAAATAAACGCCGCTGTCTCGAGTCTGTCATTCATTACCGTCTGTCTGTTCCTTCTTATTTAACCTGCTCGCAGCTCTGATTTCCTACGGTACAGGAAGTCTTACATGCGGACTGACAGGAAGTCTGACACTCACCGCATCCGCCCTTTTTCATGGATTCCTTATAATCTCTCGTTGTTAATGTTTTAATACGTTTCATTCTGATGCCTCCTCACTCCGGTCAGCTAATGTGACCATATGTAACATTAATCTTTAGTTAGTATATCACACATCTGCTTTTAGGAAAAGTCTTTTCTCGGAAAAATTAAGACAGCATTCCGCCCAGCGTTCCCCCTGCGGCGCATAAAATAAAGATAGTTATAATTTCACCGGCACCACTTCCCAGACTTTTTTGCACGGCTAGGGAAAGAATGAGCAAAATAAGATAATAGACAATCCCCATAAGCAGACCCCATAAGTATTTTTTCTCTTTTTTCATTTTTCCCATTAAAAATCCTGCAAAGAAAACAGACAGAATATATAAAATCAATATTCCATTTTCCACTGTATTTGCAGATAGCCGAAACTGCAGCAATAAAAGTGCAATAATAAACAGTCCCAGAAGAGTGATGAAATAGGCGGCCAGCAAACCACCCAAAATCGGAAAACAAATGTTATTTAAATTATTTCTACTCTCCTCCCGTCCCTGTACTCTACTCATTGTGGGTCTCCTTTCTCTCTGTCTTAGTCTTACTATTCCTATGAGAGATTATTTCCAAAGATGACCAAAACCTTGACAATTCCTTCCGTTTTATGTAGTATTACTCTCATCTTATTTAATAAAGGAGTGATTTTTGTTGGATACCACTGGTGTCATACAGGTTGTTATTCTTTTCATCCTGCTTTTCCTCTCCGGCTTTTTTTCTTCTGCGGAAACGGCTTTATCCACGGTTAATCGTGTAAAGCTAAGAAGCCTGATTGAAGAAGGAAATAAAAGAGCTTGTACGGTAGAAGCCGTACTGGATAACTACGGGAAGATGATCAGCGCTATTTTGATCGGAAACAACATCGTCAATATTTCTGCTTCCGCCTTAGCAACTACCCTGGCTATACAGATTAATCTGGCTGTGGGAATTGCCACAGGGCTTCTTACCCTGCTGGTGCTGCTGTTCGGGGAAATCTTTCCCAAAACACTGGCTAAAGCACATGCCCAGACGCTGGCTATGGCTTATGCTCCCGTTATCCATTTTTTAATGGTAGCGCTAACACCCGTTATTTATATTATTGACCTGTTTTCCAATACCATCTTAAGACTGCTAAAGCTGGACCCTAATGCCAAGCAGGCTATGACGGAAACGGAATTGAAAACCTATGTGGATGTAAGTCACGAAGATGGTGTTATTGAATCGGAAGAACGGACAATGATTTACAATGTATTCGATTTCAGCGATGCTGTGGCCAAGGATATTATGATTCCCCGCATTGATATGGTAACCGTGGATATTGAGGCCGGCTATGAAGACCTGTTCTCTCTGTTTAAAGAGTCCATGTATACCCGTATTCCGGTTTATGAAGGGGATAAGGATAATATTGTAGGCCAGGTTAACATCAAAGACTTCATTCTGGTGGATAATAAGGACAGCTTCTCAATCCGGGACATTCTTCGGGAAGCCTATTATACCTATGAATTTAAGAAAACTGCCGATTTGATGATGGAGCTTCGTCAGAAAATGCACAATGTAGCCTTCGTTTTAAACGAATACGGTGCCTGTGTAGGTATGATTACCATGGAGGATTTACTGGAAGAAATCGTAGGAGAAATCCGGGATGAATACGATGCTGAAGAAGAAGAATATATCCAGGAGATTGAACCTCACGTTTATCTGGTAGAGGGTTCCATGAAGCTGGATGACATTAATGATGCCCTGGGCACTGCTTTGGACAGTGAAGATTATGATTCTATTGCCGGAATCGTTATTGAAATTCTGGATCGTATGCCTGAGGAGGGCGATGAGGTAACCACTCCCGACGGAATACATATTCAGGTTAAGGCAGTCAGCCAAAACCGTATCACCAAGGTGCTTCTCAAACTGCCTGTACAGCCCGAAGAGGATAATAATGCATCCGAAGAGGAGACTCCTGCATCTGAAGAAGCAAAAAACGAAGAAAGCAAAAATTAGTTTTTGATTTTAGCATAGTTATATTACAGTATGTAACAGGAGAAAGATGGTTATCATTAGCCAGCTTTCTCTTGTTTATAAAATACTTCTTTTTATAAAATACTTCAGGGAAGAGAATGCTTCATCTTAGTCATCCCCTCCCCTGTTCAGGACTATCGTTTACACAGCTACTACACCGTCCATTCAACGGCTTGGTATTGATTACGATTTCGGAGGCTGCCTGTATGCCCGCCACTGGCCGACAAATTTCCCCTATCAGTCGGGACTATAAATACGGTATAACCTTTTTTAGCTTCTGAAGCTTTCCCGAATCCCTTCTGCTATGGCCATAGCCGTTTCCTGAAAACGTTGATTAAACAGAGTATTGTCGATATCGGAATTAATAAAGCCTACTTCTACCAGTACCGCCGGCATTTGAGTAGAGTTTAGGACAATCAAACCCGGCCTTTCTTCTACTCCAAGATTGGCATATCCCACTGCTTCCAATTGGCGGTTGATGTTTTCCGCCACCAGCTTAGGCAGCCCCTGATTAGAGTAAACCAAGGTTTCCACCCCGTGATACTGATTGGGAACAGGACTGGAATTACGATGTATACTGACAAATAAATCCCCTCCTATTTCATTGGCAATGGTCGCTTTCCTGAAAGGGCGCTGATAGATATCCTCTGTTCTGGTATAAAAAACCTGAAATCCAAATCCCTCCAGAATATCTCCCACTGCCAACGTCATGGCAAGATTGTCATCTTTTTCATTTCTTCCCTGATAGCTGGCTCCGTTATCCCATCCTCCGTGTCCGGCATCTAAAATAATGCTTTCCGCCATAATCAATCTTCCTCTTTTTTTCTTTACCATATGAAAAAAGAGTGTTTTGTTTCCAAAACCCTCCTTTATAAACGGTAAATAATTTTTTTTACAAACCTTGAAAATTGATTATTGCGGGCTGCAATGGTTATGGCATAATCCTCCAGGCAAAAATACTCCTTAAGATATGCGTCCTCCTGCTCTTCCTTCACATCCTCAACCCTTCCGCTTTCCAGGCATACACTAAAGCTGTTGAGCTCCCGTTTTAATCCATCACCAATCAGTTTAATATAGCTTTCCTTAGCCGTCCAATACCGAAAAAACAGCTCTTCCCTCCTCTTTCCTTTGGATTCTCTGATTTCTTCTGTCTCCTGATATTGAAAAAAGCGTTTGGCCAATCCATCCTTTACCGGTCTAAACTGCTGAATATCTACTCCTACCGGACAATCGGAAATTGCACAGGCTGCATAATCTCCTGAATGAGAAAGATTAAAATAGAAAGTATCCTCTCCCGGTAAAAACAGCTTTCCCTTTTCATCTCTGCTTAAATCCTCCGGAGAATAATAATACTGCCTGACTAACTCCTCCAACAGTAAACCTCCTGCTAAAGAACGCAATCGATCCCCCTTAAGCCTACAGGCCTCCACCCGTTCTCTTCTCTCCTTGCTGACCTGCTTAAGCTTATGGGAAAACAGCTCTTCATCTTCAAGAAATCCCGTATGGATCAAATACAGCTCTGTAGACATCAGCTCGCCTCCAAATCTAAAGAAAATCCCATGAAAAAAGGTAACCCATCCGGATTACCTTCTGTTTCACACTGCCGGCGGCGGGACTTGAACCCG
>JBJFFP010000004.1:0-3759 GCA_051891855.1 Lachnospiraceae bacterium
TTCCTTCCAGAACCAGTGTAGCCGTTCCTACCGCTGTGTTGTTTTCATAGCGGATGGTATATTCTCTCTTATCTTCAGCCTGCTGATAGGTCAGAGCATCATTCTTGTAGTTTACGCTGATTGCTGCCTGGGTCATTCCCCCCGCATTTTGATTCCATACAAGAGTCTTTATTCCCTTTACGGTTACCTTGCTCATGGAAACCTCTTCCAACGTGGGATCCTTCTTACCGATAATCAGCTTAATCTCTTTCTTACCGGTATAGTTCCCCTTACCTACAAGAGTCAGTGTGATTTCCGTTTTTTCATTTGCCTTTCCGGTAAAGGCCGTTTTGTCTGCCTTCTTGGTGATATATTCCTCAACATAGAAGTCTTTATTGTTCACCAGCTTCTTACCCTTCCAGGTGACTACCGGAATGGGGGTCTGATTTTTACCGGTATAGGTAACGGTAAGATCATCTGCCGCGATATCCTCATTATCGGTAAGACTTACCTTTTCAATCTGATAATAAATGGTATAGGTTCCTGTATAGTTCCCCTTCATCTTAATGATCATCTGGGGGGCCTTTTTGGCATTGAAGCTGGGGTCTTTGATTTGGGAAGGGTCTATAGTTCCTCCCATACTCGTCAGCTGTACACCTGCATTATCGCTGACCTCCACTACCATCTTCGGTTCCTTGGATTCTGTATCGGATTTCGGCAGCTCCCACTCACTGGCATTAATATTATTCTTATAAGAAACGGTATAATCTACCCCTTCCTTCAGCAGGGTGTTTCCATCGGCCAGGCTAAAGCTTTGAGTAACCTGACCTCCCGTATACTCCTTACTCCATATGGTACTCAGCCATATATTCTCATAGCCCTCTGCCTCAAAGGTATACGTAGGAGAGGTAAGAACATAGTTTTTCCCTAAAGTGCTATTAATGAGTGTTACCATTACCTCCAGCTCACTGGCCGCATCCAAATTTTCATGGTTATAGGCCAATGCTGCGGTATAATCCTGCCCTATAGTCAGGACTTCCTGCTCACCGGTTTCTTCCACCGTGGCCAGTCCATCAAAGTATACATCCAGTGTACCGTGGGCAACCAGAGTATTACCGCTGAGGCTGTTTCCACTGAGGCTGTTTCCGCTAAGGCTGTTACCTTCTTCGTCCTCTACCACCACATAGCTTATGGTCAAAGGACGCTGTTCAATGGTAAAGGGAATGGCATTGCTTTTGTTTACCTTATACTTATCGTCTGCTGCCACTCTGGCCTTTACCCAGTAGGTACCCGCATCCTTAGGCATTTCCGTCAGCTGATTCCTGCCGGCCTCATCTGCGTATACTTCCCAGGTAATATCGCCTGTTCTGTCTTGTGGTACTTTCTCTACCTTAAGGTCTTTTACAAGCTCATCAAGAATTACCTTCTTTCCGTCATAAACCCTGTTTTCTATAGTACCGGTAACCTTCGTCTGGAAATCGGTATTGCCCAGGATATCCTCCATACGGACAGAATCATAGGTAATCTTCTTATCGGGAGTTCCCTGGCTTTCATAAAGAATACCTACGCCGTTCCCTTCACCATTACTAGAAAGTCCTGTGAGGGCGGAACGGGCAAAATAGTCATTACTCAGATCCGGATCCATATCATAGGTATCCACCAGGGTCATGGTTCTTGCTGCATCATTACCCACTTCAAAGGTATAGATTTTTCCGTCAATCAGTCGAGCATCACCATAATTCTGACTACGGGGAGCAGAAACCATAATCATGGTCTTTCCCTGATATTCGTAAGTAATAGCTGAATGCTGGAGATTTCTGGAAATGATCACCTCATTAAGGCTTACCATCTCACTTACACTCCACTCTTGGCCATTCCAAGTATAGTCTACATACTCTAACCAAGCATTGTTGTCGCCCACAAACATCCTTAATCGGTTGTCATCAAGCTTTACCACACTGCTTTCGTTGGAGGCTGCCGCAACTGTTGCCTGAGGTCCACGATGCCAGGTTTGCCCACCATCATTACTATAGATAATGGAAGCATACTGGTTTCCTCCGGAGGTATTTCCCCAGCTATAGCAAGGAAATACCAGAAGGTTTCCCATGACAATACCCTGTCCCCCTGCGGCCGTACCATAGAAGGCTTCGGTATTGCTTTTTACTGTAGGGTTAAGAATGGTGAACTCAGACCAATCTTTTCCATTCTCAGAGGTAGTCAGTACCAGATAGTTTGTGCTCCGTACATGCAGATAGCTTTCAAAGAAAAAGACGTTCTGCTGTACCCATTTCTGGGTTTCACCGCTGCCTGCGCGCTGCTTACAATACATGGGCTTCGGATCACTGTCTGCTACTGCTTCATAGAGGTAGTATTCTCTATCCACGTAGTATGAGGGTTCCTCGGCATAATTCTCTCCGCCAAAGTATTCATAAACCGGTGCATAGTCTTTATCACCAATTGTAACAAAATCCCCTACATAATAGTCATAATTGTTGTTGTTCTGCTGGTCGGTGATAGCTGTATAATAAAGCACCAGCCTTTGTTCCCCATTAATTTCTACATAGCCGCTGGCCTGTTGTGGGCTCCATGGAGCATCTCCTGTGGTTCTTCCAGATACCTTCCCTGTTCCTCCGGGGAAGAGGTTAGCCAGCAGATAGAGCTTTCCGCTATTATCTGCCATCAGCATGGGATCACTGAAGCTGGCTCCCTGCGGAACGTAGATTTTTGCTGTATCATTGAAATAAAGAGGAGTTTTGTATTCCCAACCATCATTGGAGGATACACTGACTACCACATCTGAACCACCATAGTTATTGGTACTGTTCCATTGTATTGTAGCTGCTGCTGCCACCTTGCCATTCCCAAAGGTAGTTAAGCTGGGAGAACCAAAATTAGCACTTCCTTCAATCTTTTCCGTAAAAGGCTGACCCTGGGTAGTTCCTGTAAGTGAAGCAGAAGTATCAATATTCAGATCCTGACTTTCGCTACTCGCCGCAAGAGTCTTCTTGTATAACGCCACCGGTGTTTTGCGTCCAGTGGTTGCATTATATTTGGCGTACGCATATCTGACCGCATTCTGGACGAGCCAGGTAATTGTATATTGACCACTGATATTATAATTTCCAGCCTCACTGTGTTCAATGCTCAATCCAATAGGAGTAGCAGACAAATAAATATTGTTATTGTTTGAGCGATTAAGATCCAGGTATCTTGTAGTACCGCCATAGGTTGACTTAAGGGCAAATTTATCCCCATCAACGGCAACGGCTTCCCAGACCTGACTTTCCTCACTTCGGGCTGAGGTGTCCAGTATAAGCTCATTACCTCTCACACTAGCCCCATCCTGGAGAGCGGTAATCGTCCCGTTTACATTCATGGTTATTACTGCCGGTCCCCCATAAGTATCGGCAAACCCAAGATAAAGCAGATACTTCTCTCCAGCTTGAATACTACCACTCTCATCCAAAACATATTTATACTCCTTAGCTTCTGTTCGGATAGGACGCAGTATCAGATTATTCATGGCATTGCGCAGAGTCCACTCCAAGTTCTCTACTTCTTCCTGGCTCAGATCGGTTCCCACTTGATTAGCTACAGCATCTTTGGCTGCCTCTCTGGCCGTCTTAAAAGGAGTCCAGGTGGCAGCGGTAAACTTGACTGCATTCTCTGCATCTTTATTTTCCGGATACTCATCCTTTGCCTGGTCTAGCATCTCCTCCAGCTCGGTAAAGTCCACCGTTACCGTTACACCATTTTTCTCATAAAGCCAGATGGTGTAGT
>JBJFFP010000005.1:0-4764 GCA_051891855.1 Lachnospiraceae bacterium
TCAAGACCTCTTGAAATATATTTTTCATCATCTACTAAAAGCACTTTATACATAGAATACCTTCATGCCTTTCCTTGATCAATTTAGACGAGTTATGGTGTTTTGCGGGAATATGTTTAAATAACCCGGTAATTTTCCTGTTTTGAACATTATACACCATTAAATTCGAGATAAGCAATAATTTGATAGATGAATAGAGAAAAAGAATAATCCATATTTGTAAAATTCTACGAAAATAATCAGAGATTTTTCAATATGTATAAAAGATTTGACCATAATTTTAAGGAATAAAGCATTATATAATAACACTATAAAAGTAAAATGGTATGAAGCTGAAAGAAAGAAGAGAAGGATTTTATGAGTAAGGTGGCTAGGTCTACAGATTTAGTACAAATCAGAAAAGATGACGGCAGGTTTAAAAAGCTTCTTATTGCGGTATGGAAGCATCGGTTTTATTATCTCATACTGTTGCCCTTGATTGCATGGTACATCATTATGTGCTATGTACCCATGTATGGACTGCAGCTGGCCTTTAAGGATTATAAATTTAATCTGGGAATAACCGGCAGTCCCTGGAACAATTTTGCACACTTTAAAGCCCTATGGCAGGATGCGGAATTTTGGAGTGCATTCCGCAATACATTGATTATCAGTCTGGGTAAGCTGGTATTCCACTTCCCGCTGCCAATCATTTTGGCAATTGTAATGAGTGAGCTGTCCAATGCAAAGCTGTCAAGAGTTTTTCAGTCGGTATTTACCTTTCCGCATCTGATTTCCTGGGTTGTTCTTGCGGGTATTGTTACGAATCTGTTTTCCAACTCGGGGGCCATAAATCAGATTTTGGTTGCTCTGGGCTTTAACGCATTTTCACCCTTGACCAGTACCCAATATTTCAGACCAATGCTGTACATAACCCATATCTGGAAGGAGATAGGCTGGGATTCGATTATCTATATGGCAGCCCTGACCGGAATCAGCTCGGAGCTTAATGAGGCCGCAGTAATTGACGGTGCCAATCGATTTCAGAGAATATGGCATATTTCACTGCCGGGAATAAGGAACATCATTTGTATTCTTCTTATTCTTCAGATTGGAAATACGATGGGAATCGGCTCCAGCTTCGATCAGGTATTCAATTTATACAGTGCACCGGTTTATTCTGTAGCGGATACAATTGATACCTTCATTTACAGGAAGACCTTTGCCGTAGGCTGTAACTTTGGTTATACCACTGCGGTGGGTATGCTAAAATCCGTTATCAATGTGATTCTCATTGTAGCAGCTAATTCAATTGTTAAGAAAATGGGTGAAGAAGGATTGTATTAAAGTTTTTGATATTGCAATGAAATGAGGGATTAAAGTGGCTGTTAAGGAATTGAAAATTAATGGGGAAAGTAAAAGGACTGACAGGAAACCGAGAAAGAGAAGAAAGATTAAAACCTTTGACATTGTTGCGATTGCCATATTGATTCTGCTTGGACTGATTGTTTTATTTCCGTTTTATAATGTGGTCATTATCTCCTTTGCAAGATATGCTTCCATCGCAAAAGCGAAGCTGTATATTTTTCCTACCTCCTTTCAGCTTAAGGCCTACAAGTCACTGGTTGAAGATCCGGAGTTCTGGAGGGCCTTTGGCAATACAGTATTTATAACTGTAGTGGGAGTAATGCTCAGTATGGTGGTATCTGTAGCCGGTGCATATGCGTTATCGGTTAAGAGTCTGCCCTTCAGGAATTTTTTCCTGACGCTGATTCTGATTACCATGTTTTTCGGAGGCGGACTTATTCCCTATTATCTTTTGATGAAAAACCTTCATCTTATCGACAGTATTTTTGTAATGATTATACCTACCTGTGTGAACACCACATATATTATCATTATGAAAAATTATTTTGTAAATATGCCGACCAGCCTGATTGAATCTGCCAGGCTGGATGGTGCAAACGATATCTTGATTTTAATCCGGATAATTTTACCGATTTCCAAGCCCTTTATGGCAACCTTCGCATTGTTCTACGCAGTGGAGAGATGGAATGAATGGTGGAATGCACAGATGTTTATCAGCAAGTCAAGCCTGGCACCATTGCAGATTTATCTGCGGAATCTTCTTATAGCTTATAATTCTACGATTTCCTCGAATGCGTTGACTCAGGCAGAGAGAAATATTGACAATACTCTTTACTTCCCATCCCTGCAGATGGCGGCAGTAGTGGTATCCAGTATTCCTATTTTGATGGTTTATCCATATTTACAGAAGCATTTTACTAAAGGGATTTTGGTAGGTGCAGTAAAAGAATAGTGATTTAATGCGAAAGCATAAAAATAAAAATCATAAATCTTATAAGGAGGGATTATATGAAAAAGAGATTATTATCGGCCATATTGGCAGGAGTAACTGCTGCATCAATGCTATTGAGTGCCTGCGGCAGTACAACAGAAACCGCTACCCAGACAACGACAAGTAGTGGTGAGAGTGGTGAGGCAGCTGTAGAAGGTGGTGAGTCAGATTTTTCGGAGCATATGGTTATCTCCCTTGCACACTGGGATATTGAGACAGCCTTTGCAGAGCGAGACTCGGATAAGCTTTATCAGTATATTTGTGATAAGTTTAATATCTCCATTGAGCCCGTAAACACAACTTGGGATGATTATGTACAGAAAATTCAGATGTGGGCAGCATCAGGCTCTATGCCGGATATCGTTTCCATTGATGCGGTTGGTACATCAACCTATTACAACTGGACAGAGCAGGGAGTGGTAAGACCCTTGCTGGATATTGATGAGACAAAGTATCCGAATCTTGCAGAATATTTTAAAACAGAAGATATTGCGGCTATGGCAGATGAAAACGGACAGTTCTATGCTGTTCCCCGAAGAATGTTTCCTACGGTTGACTGGTCTGCACTGGATCGTGTAGTTGCCTACAGATGGGATCTTGCTCAGGAAGCCGGAATCACAAAAGAGCCGGAAACTTGGGATGAGTTTAAAGATATGCTTGCAGCAATCGTTGAGGCTGATCCGGAGGGACAGAATATTGTAGGACTTACATCATCAACGGTAAAGATGGTCGGCGGTCTGTTCTGGTTATACAGCAATCCGGTTGCTACATCGGATGGATCAGGCAGTGATTTCAAATGGATTAAGGAAGATGGGAAATATGTACCGGCTGTGTTCTCATCCAATTCACTGGCTTCTCTTCAGAACATGAGAGATATGTATACGAATGGACTTATTGATCCGGATATTGCTCTTACCAATACGGCATCTGCATACGATAAGTTTGCTGCCGGCAACTGTGCAGCTATCCTTTTGGGCGGTGGTTTCATTAATGTATCGAATAACCTTTATGAGCAAAGATGGAAGGACTTATACCCGGACAAGGAATTTACAGACTGTGTAAAGGTATTAAATCCTCTCAAGAATGCCAATGGGGATTATGCACATGCAATTTTCAAAACCTATTGGTCTGAGACCTATTTCAGCTCAAATGTAGATGATGCAAAAATGGAAAGAATTATGGCTCTGTATGATTATCTGTTATCTGAAGAGGGCAGGGAGCTTCTTACCTATGGCTTTGAAGGTGAAGATTATACCAAAAATGGTGATGAGTATACTATCCTTACGGAAAACATCGGTTCCAAATACAGCACAAAGGGAATTTTGGCTGAATTGGTAGCCTACAACACATCGGATAATTACAAGATGAGCTCACCGGTAATCGTTAATCAAAAGATTCGTCAGGAAGCCTGCGATTACGTGGATTGGCTCCTTGCGAATACCACAGTTCCCAAATACTATCCGGAGCTGACCATGCTGAAAACAGATACAAAGGTTAACTTCTCTGTTATGGATCATGATGATCTTTTAAATATTATGATGGGAGAAGAGGATGTAGAGACAATGTGGAATGCTCTCCTTAATCAATACGAGACTAAGGGACTTTCAAAAATGATTGATGAGGTTAATGCGGCAGCCGCAACCATGAATCTTGACTGATTAGAGGACATAAGATGCAGCGCAGAGTTTTTTCTGCGCTGCATTATATTTGTTCAGAAGTTGGGGGAATATGAGAAAATTAAAAGTTTTTGACCATGTAGGAAATGAGACCTCTTCCTTTGCCTATGAGGAATTGCGCTATTATCTGAAAAGATTGTTTGGAGTATCCATAAGGAAAACGGATTGCTGCTCACAGGCGGATATCTGTTTGGAGCTTATGCCGGATACCGGCAGCTGTGCAGTAAGTAGGAAGATAAATAATGAAGATCGCATATATGCACAGCTTCACCGGGGAATTGCAAACCTTAGAGGAAGTAATAATATTTCTTTATTAATTGCAGTATATCGTTTGCTTTCCCAATTAGGCGTTGGATTTTTCCGCCCCGGAAGAGATAATGAATTTATTCCCTTTTTGGAGATGGAAAAATGGGACAAGGCAGAAATAAGGATAGAGGAGACGGCTTCCTATAGGCATAGAGGGGTGTGTATAGAGGGGGCGGACTCCCTGGAGAATATTTTGGAGTTCATCGACTTTCTTCCCAAGATTCAGATGAACAGCTTTTTTATCCAGTTTGAAAACCCCTATCCCTTCCTCAAGCGCTGGTATGAGCATGAGAACAATCCTTATATGGAAAAAGAAAGCTTTAATGCTTCAATCGCTGATGAAATGAGCAGAAAAATTGATGCCCAGATAAAGAAAAGAGGGCTGAAGCATCATAGAGTCGGGCATGGATGGATCAGTGAAGCTTTGGGTTTTTCTTCTAAATA
>JBJFFP010000005.1:4864-22515 GCA_051891855.1 Lachnospiraceae bacterium
AGCTGGATACAAAAATATGCTTTTTGCTGTACCATGAGCTTTTGTTTCCTCCGGTAAAGAGCAGAATAAAGAATCCAGGGCGCTATATAATGATGTTTGCTCCCATATCCAGAACCTTTGAAAGAAGCTATCAGAATGTGAATTTGGAGCTGGATATTCCCTGTATTCCCGGCTATGTGCGTAATAAGATGGCTTTGCCAACGACTTTGGAAGAAAATATTTCCTATTTATTAAGCTGGCAGGAAACATTTCATGGAGATGCCTTCGTATATGATTATCCCCTGGGACGGGCACATTATGGGGATATGGGATATATGAAGATTAGTGAGATCATCTATAGAGATATCCTTTCCCTGGAAAGGCTTAATTTAAATGGATATATCAGCTGTCAGGAGCTGCGCGTCGGTTTTCCCCATAATTTTCCAAGCTATGTTATGGGGCATACTCTATGGAATAAAGAAATTTCCTATGAGGAGCTTAAAGAAAGATATTTTTCCGGATTATATGGTAAGTACTCCGGGCAGACGGTTGAGTATCTGGAAGAAATATCTGCCCTGTGTTCGCCGGACTATTTTAATGCAAAAGGGAGCCGGATAAATAAACAAATTTCTGAAAGGTATGAACAACTGGAACAGATAACCGAAGAATTTGGTCTTATACTAAAGAAGATGAAGGAGGATGAGGAGGGGAATAAAAGGGAAGTGGAAACTCTTCTGTACCATAGAGACTATGTCCTTGGGATGGTAAAGGCATTAAGGCTGCTGTCTTCGGGGGAATGGGCTGAAGCACAAAAGAGCTTTGCCGATATTATGGACAGGGTAAGGAAAAAGGAAAGGTATTATCAAAACTTACTTGATGTGTACAGACTTGTAGAGGTATCCACCAATTATACCGGATTTAAAATGGTTTAGAGGAAAGAAAAAAGAGCTGTTGCAAAAAAGGATAGGTCATCTTTTTGTTTGCAACAGCTCTCTTCTATGAAAAAAGAATTATGGGGTTAATCATAGATAGATTCGGCATCCCATTCGGTGATATTTCCGGTGACAGCATCGATTTCAAATTCATATTCCATTGTATTGTAAATGATTTTTCCTTCATAGGTCATCCGTCCATCATCGTAATCGGTGTAAATACGGATATTGGCATCGGTTGCACCGGGAACCTGCTCCAATGCTATCTGCTTTGCCGCATCAATGCTGACGCCGGAGGCAGGTGCAGTGCTTTGGTTGTTCTGCAGATTATTGGGATTAAATGTATTTTCCATATCAAAGTCATAGCTTAAAATCGTACCGGAAAGGGCATCGATTTCATAATCATATTCTTTGTTATTGGCATAAAATTCCACATCATATACCCATACGCCATCGTCCATATCCAGCTTTGCGTAGGAGAAGAGAAGCTCTTCTGCCGTAAGCCCTGCATGCTCCAAAGCAATGGACATGGCTTTATCTTCCCCGATATACGAGGTAGAATCAACGGTTACCGTATTACTGCTCTGATTGGGCTGCAGACTTTCCTGATTAATTTGCGTAGTGAGCTTCCCATCCTGCCCTGAAGCAGCAGTGGGTTGAGTTACCTGGGACTGCTGTGCAGAAGTCTGGTTTTGATTGCAGGCAGTAAAGCTGAAAGTAATAACAGTAAGTGCAGTTAAAATAAATATTTTCTTTTTCATATTGTCCTCCGATTTCTTTTTATGATTTGTTATGAGAGAGCATTTATAGTAGTATAATACCTTCTCGTGATGGAGTTAGTCTACCTTCTTAAAATTAAAATAGTATTAAAAGAAAAATATTCTTTAGGTTTCTTGACAAGAATAACTATACTGTATATACTGAATATAAACATATAAAACAAATATAGAAATGGAAGTATAGGGAGGTGAGTGATTGAACCTGTTTATTGATAATAGAAGTGGTGTACCTATATATGAGCAGATTTATCAGCAAATTAAGGAACAGATTATTAATGAGAGCCTGAAGGAGGATTCGGCTCTGCCCTCTATCCGCAGCCTTGCCAAGGATTTGCGAATCAGTGTCATTACCACCAAGCGTGCTTATGACGAGCTGGAACGGGATGGCTTTGTCTATACTATACCGGCGAAGGGATGCTTTGTGGCAGCCAGGAATACGGAGCTTATCCGGGAGGAGAATTTGAAACAGATTGAGGAACATATTTCGGCCATACAGAGTCTGGCTGTATCCTGTAGGCTGAGAAGGCAGGATATTCTGGAGATGTTTGACTTGATTTGGGAGGATTCCCGGGATAAGCACGGGAAGGATATATAGGAAGGGGAGAAGTGAAGAATGGAACAGAATAATGCAGTGGAAATCAGAGATTTAAGAAAGGATTATCAGGACTTTACCTTGTGCATTCCCCAATTTTCATTACCCCGGGGTTGTATTATGGGGCTGATTGGAGAGAATGGGGCAGGAAAAAGTACATTGATTAGGCTGATTATGGGATTGGTTCATCAGCAGGAAGGGGAAATTACTCTTCTGGGTCAGGATAATCGTCAAAATCTTCATCTGTTGAAGGAGGATATAGGTGTAGTGCTGGGGGAAATCGGTATTCCGGAAATCTTAAATCCCGTACAGGTGGGGAAGATCATGAGGGATACATTTTCCCGCTGGAATCAAAGCGGTTATGAGGAATTAATCGAGCGTTGGCGTCTTCCTTCCAATAAGAAATTCAAGGACTTTTCCCGGGGAATGAAGATGAAGCAGCAGCTGGCAGTGGCTCTTTCCCATGAAGCTAAGCTGCTGATTTTAGATGAGGCCACCAACGGCTTGGATCCGGTTATTCGAGATGAGATTTTGGATATTCTGGAGGAATATACCCGATGTGAAAAGCATACGGTACTGTTATCCTCCCACATTGTCAGCGATTTGGAAAAAATATCGGATTATATTGCTTTTTTACATAAGGGAAGGCTTCTTTTGTGTGAGGAAAAGGACAGAATGCTGGAACGGTATGGACTTTTGAACTGCAGTCAGGAAGAATTTGCAGCTTTACCGCAAAAGGGAGTATGGGTAAAAAGAAGAACAGCTTACGGAATCGAGGCGATTGTTGACCGGAATTTGCTTTTGGGGAACCGTGGGGGAGCGGCAGAGAAGCTGCAGCTAAGAATGTCCCCGGCCGGTTTAGAGGATATTTTTGTTGCGATGGTAAAGAAGGAAGCTGCAATTTGATGGTTGTCGGCGACAAAAGGAGGAAGAGATGAAGGGCTTATTAAGAAAGGATTTTTATCAATACAGGAAATATTGCTGGTACTACATTTTACTTGCGTTATGCTTTTTTTTCAGTGGTATTTTATTAGGAGAAGGAAGTATTTATTTCCTATTTTATCCAATTATATTTTTGGGTATGTTGCCCATGACCATTATGGCTTATGAGGAAAGGGAACAGTGGAATGTTTACAGCAGGCTATTGCCTTATAAGGTCTCCTGGCTGGTATCAGTAAAATATATAGCTGTTTTGGCAATAAATATCGTATTGGATTTTCTGGTAATCGTTTTAATAAAGCTGAAATTTAATCTAAATCTATCTTTTGGGGAAAGCTTAATGAGCGATCCCATAACGGAAGAAGCCGCCGGGGGAATAATTGCTATTCTTTTTATCACAGGACTTTTAGGCCCCGCCTTCGTTTATCCGCTGTGCTTTAAAAAGGGAGTGGAGAATGCAAGATTAATCAGAAGCCTGTATATTATCCTTCTTTTTGTATTGATTGGAGCTTTTGAAAATCTGATGGAGTATACGGGGAGGGCAATATTTATTAATACGGCAATAAATGGAACAGCGAGCATTTTGGGCAGCATTATCATCAGCCTGACCATTTTCGGCTTATCCTGGCTTCTTTCTGTCAAGTACTATGAGAAGCGGGAATATTAATTATTTATCCGTAACAGATTATACCGGAAAAGAGAAATAAAAGCAGGTGCCTACTCCCGGTTCACTTTCTACACGGATGCTTCCGCCATGGGCCTTGACAATCCATTTAACCATAGGCAGTCCCAATCCGGCTCCCTGACTGTCACCGGAGGTACGGGAGCTGTCTGCCTGATAGAAGCGTTCCCAGATATGGGGTAAATGCTCCGGGGCAATGCCGATTCCGTCATCCTGTATACTGCCCTCAATACATCCCTTTCCGGCAGACAGGGTAAGCAGAATATGTCCGCCTGCCTTACCGTAGGTAATGGCATTATTAATCAGATTAATGAAAAAGCGCATCATCATGGTTTCATCAGCTGACAGAATCAGGTTGGGCTGCAGGGTGTGCTTAATGGTAATCTGACAAAGAGAGGCTCTTTCCTGCTGCTCTTCACAGATAACCTCGGCCAGCTGACTTAAGTTGATTTCTTCTTTGTGCAGGGCCAGCCGTTCACTGTCAGCTCTTGCCAGTGTTAAAAGCTGGGAAATCAGCCCTGACATTTTCTTCCCCTGATTACGAATGGATTTCAGACATTCTATCCGTTCCTCAAGGGAGGTATCGGCTAAAAGGGCATAATCGCATTGAGAGAGAATTACAGCAGTGGGGGTACGCAATTCATGGGAAACATCGGACGTGAACTGTTTTTCCCGCTCAAAGGCAGCCTGGAGACGATCCATCATATGATCAAAGGTATGGGCCAGTCTGTGCACCTCGTCTTTTCCGGCATCTAACTGAATACGTTGTGAAAGATCGGTTCCCTTGCTGATGGCAAAGGCAGTATCCGTTACCTTGTCCAGAGGAGCCAGTGCACGGCGGATAATCAGATAGCCGCCTATAAGGATACCAAGAAGGAAAAAAGGAAAAATCACCAGAGAGATTCTAAGCAGGGTCACCATCATTCTTTCCGTAGAAGTCTGGGAGGTGATTCCTCTTACCCAAAGAGGGCCATATCCCTCAAGCTCCATATAATAGTCATAAAGATACCATTGGGTGTAAAAATCGTACTCCTGCTGAAGCTCGTCCATAATCAGGGATGAAGTACCGCTGTAGTAGGAGGGAAGACGTCCGTAGAGAAAATTTCCATATGCGTCATAAACGGACAGGTAGATTCCCTCCCCGATTCCCAGGGAATTAAAATCATCCTGAAATTCAAGCAGATTATTTCGGTATCTGATTTCTCTAAAGCTTTTGATAACTGTATTTTTTAATCGGTTTTCGGTGCTGGACAGTACCCGGGTATTACTTACGGATAATAAAAGACCCAGCGTTAAAACAACCAGCAGGGTCATAAAGATGGTGTACCACAGGGTGATTTTGAATTTAATCGAAAGTTTCTTCATGATAATCTCTATTCCTTTAGAACGTAGCCCACACCGCGAACGGTATGAATCAGTTTATGCTCAAAGGGCTCATCCACTTTTTTTCTGAGATAGCGGATATATACATCCACCAGATTGGAGCCGCCTTCGTAATCATAGTTCCAGATATGCTCTTCAATTTTTTCCCGGCTTAATACAATACCCTGATTAAGGATGAGATATTCCAATATGGAAAACTCCTTTGCAGACAGCTTGATGGGAGTGTCACCGCGAAAAACATTATGGGCTGCCAAATCTACCTTTAAGTCAGCCAGCCGGTAGGTGTTTTGTGCATTTCCACTCTTTTTACGAAGAAGCACACGGATACGGGCCAATAATTCATCGAAGGCAAAGGGCTTTACCAGATAGTCATCGGCACCTGCATCCAGACCCTCCACTCGCTGGGAGACAGAGTCTCTGGCCGTAAGAAAGAGAACCGGAAGGGTGCTGCCTGCCAGGCGGATAGATTTCAGTACCTGGATTCCGTTCATTCCGGGCATCATAATATCCAAGATGGCAGCATCATATTCGGTATTGGTTAAATAGAACAGTGCATCCTCACCATTCAGGCAGGAATCCACACTGTAGCCGTTCTTTTCCAGTGTTTTGACAATAACCTTATTCAGTTCCTTTTCATCTTCGGCCAATAAAATGCGCATTTCAATTTTCCTCCGTATAGGGAACAAACTGCCCCACTAAAACAGGCCCAAAGGTTGATTGATGATAAACCGGTGCAGGTAAATCATATTCATTGAAATAAACATAGTTGGAAGTAATATTGATGTTCTGAAAAACTCCTCTTGCCACAATTTCCATGTCAGAGCCATCGGTTCGCATCCGAACCAGGGCAGGCTCAGTTTGAGAGCTTCTCTGATAATAAATCATGTCTCCGTAAACATTAAAGGTATCGACTCGGTCTGTTGTCAAGACCTGATTCTCACCGGTATAAGGGTCATAGCGGTGAAGTTCATAATCCGTTTCCATATCCATGAAATAAATATAATTTCCGTAATAGACGGGGTTCCAAACCCGATGCTGCCAAAAGAGGCTGTTCGTACCGGTAATGGTATCATAGGCATAGAGATAATGGTAATCCTCCGAGTTGGTATAGTAAATTACGCCACCGGCTGTTGAAGCGGGAGAAATCATGCTTTGGAAGAGGGTTTCCTCCGAGGATTTATCAATGGACATTCTATCCAGATAGGTTCCCGTTTTATTGGTATAATGCTGGTAATAGAGGTCATTATTGATCAGGGTAATAATACCGGCAGGATCCCGCTTTAAGCAGGTGGCAGCAGAGCCGTCCTTTTTCATCCGGTAAAGGCCAACGGTCTTAAGGACGTAACCCAGTCCGGAGCCGCTGCCGGAGCTTTTCTGATAAAAATAGAGAAAATCACCTCCTGCATTGATGGAGGAAACTCCCATGGAAGAGACTTTTTCTACCTGGGTTTCGTCGGGATTCATGACATAAAGATTATCTTCATCATAGGGATTGGCAAAATAGACCTTTCCTTCCGATTCACAGAAAAGACCATTATTGATCAGGTTACCCGCAGTATTTCCTATGGTGCCTTCCGGGTTGGAAGGGATGTGATTTTTCCAGAAGGAAAAAAACATAAGAATGGCTATGACAATAAGAATAATGGCAGGAATAATCAGTTCTTTTATCTTTTGCATTAGGTCTTACCTCCCCCGCCGGAATGTTTATTTGTATTCGGCTATATCTATAGTATAGTGCCAGATTGACTTGCTATCAAGCCAAAATTAGAGTAAACTTTTAGTTAACTGGATAAAAAGAGAAAAGAAAGCTGTCATTTTACAGCAGATTGTGAGGAAAGATGAAAGAACTGGCAGTATTACGGGAAGAGCTGGATTGTATTGATAAAAAAATCGTGGAGCTGTATCAACAGCGCCTGGAGGTTTGCGAGGGTGTGGCGGAGTACAAAATTGCCAACGGAAAGATGGTGCTGGATCGGGAGCGGGAGGAAGCCAAAATTCAGAGTGTCAGTGCTCTGGCAGACAATGAATTTAATGAAAAGGCCATAAGAGAGCTGTTTGAGCAAATCATGTCCGTCAGCCGTAAGCTGCAGTATCGTAAGCTTTCTTCAAATAGGACATTGAGACTTCCCTTTGAGGCAGTGGAGGCCTTGACAGGAAAGGATACGCAGGTAGTTTTTCAGGGAGCGCCGGGTTCCTATTCCCAGGAGGCAATGGAGTCCTTTTTTGGAAAAGAAATAAGCAGCTTTTCCGTGGAGACCTTTCGACAGGCTATGTGTGCTTTAGAGGAGGGCAGTGCTGATTATGCGGTGCTTCCTATTGAAAATTCCACAGCAGGAATCGTCAGTGAAATCTATGATTTGCTGGTGGAGTTTGAGCATTATATCGTGGGAGAACAGGTAGTCAAAATCGAACACTGCCTGCTGGGAATACCGGGGACAAAGCTGGAGGAAGTGGATACCGTTTTTTCCCATCCCCAATCCCTGATGCAAAGTGACGGATTTTTAAGGCAGCATCCCTCATGGAAGCAGGTCAGCCTGCTGAATAATGCTTTTGCTGCCAGAAAGGTAAAGGAAGAAGGAAGAAAAAATCAGGCTGCCATTGCCAGTCGGCGTGCAGGAGAGATTTATGGGCTTGAGGTATTAAAGCAGGGAGTAAATCAGGCGCAGAACAACTGTACCCGCTTTATTGTGGTAACCAATCGGAAGATTTTCCATCAAAATGCAGGCAAGGTCAGTCTTTGCTTTGAAATTCCTCATGAAAGCGGCTCCCTTTACCATATTCTTTCCCATTTTATTTATAATAATCTGAATCTGACCAAGATTGAATCCAGACCTATTCAGGAAAGAAGCTTTGAGTATCGCTTTTTTATTGACTTTGACGGTAATCTTAAGGACAGCGGAGTGAGAAATGCCCTAAGAGGACTTAGAGAAGAAACCACTAATATGAAAATTTTAGGAAATTACTAAGGTGTGGACATCTGTATCAGAGGATAAAGGAGAAAAAAATGCGCAGGCAGGAATTAATAATATTCAGGGACTTTGAAGAGGGACAGCTGCTGGAGGATATGGTTTGCCTGATGGAGAACGCTTCGGGCTCACTTTCTGATAAGGTTAAGATGAAGGCATTAGGCTACAGCTGTATTCATCATTTATTGGAAATGGCAGGACGTTATGGCTTTGGCGGAAATCTATGGCATTGCTATCTTACCAATCTTTTGGTTAATCATGAAAACAGCTACAGCTTAAGCTGTGAAATTCGGGGAGAGGTAGAAGGAACCATTAATGGAGCAGTACTTCACGATATCAGCATTTTCAAGGAGTTTTTTGATTTTGATTTTGCTCCGTTGATGAAGGAGCTGGGAGTAGAGGAATATAGGCTGGTGGAAAATTATTATGCCGGCAGCCGGGAGAGTAAGGTATACAATAGCCGAATACGAGACAGGATATGTACTTTGGCAGGAAAATTCAAAGAGAACACCTCGCCGGAGGAAATGAAAAAGACACTTACCGATTTTTACAGGGAATATGGAGTAGGAAAGTTCGGACTACATAAGGCCTTCCGTGTGGAAGAGGGGAAGGGAAGAAGGGAAATTGTTCCCATCTTAAACATTGCGCATGTACATCTGGACGATTTGATAGGCTATGAAATTCCCAAAAAGAAGCTGATTGACAATACGGAAGCCTTTGTCTGCGGCAGAAAAGCCAATAACTGTCTTCTTTACGGAGACGCGGGAACGGGTAAATCCTCCAGTATTAAGGCGATTGCTAATCAATATTATGAACGGGGCCTGAGAATCATTGAAATCTATAAGCATCAGTTCACTGCACTGAATGATATCATTGCACAGATTAAAAATCGTAATTATAAGTTTATTATTTATATGGACGATTTAAGCTTTGAGGATTTCGAGATAGAGTATAAATACCTTAAGGCAGTCATTGAAGGAGGACTGGAAAAGAAGCCGGACAATGTGCTGATTTATGCCACCTCCAACAGACGGCATCTGGTACGGGAGAAATTTTCCGATAAAGAGGATAGGCGGGATGATCTGCATGCCGGAGATACAGTACAGGAAAAGCTTTCCTTAGTGGCAAGATTTGGCGTAACTATATTCTTTGGTGCACCGGATAAGAAAGAATTTCAGGGTATTGTTTCTGCACTGGCACAGCGACATGCCGTGGACATGGAGGAACAACAGCTTTTGGCAGAGGCCAATAAGTGGGAGCTGGCTCATGGAGGCCTATCCGGAAGATGCGCCCAACAGTTCATCGATTATCTTTTAGGTCTGCAGAAGGCAGATGAGAAAGGAGAAGATAGGAAATGAAGCTGAAATTATTTGCAGCTATTGATGTGGGAAGCTTTGAGATTACCTGTAAAATCTTTGAGTTTTCAGCAAAAAACGGAATGAAGGAAGTGGATATTCTTCGCCACAGAATGGATTTGGGCAGCGAAACCTTTGCAGAGGGGAAAATCGGCAAGGAAAAGGTGAATGAGCTTTGTCAGATATTAAATTCCTTTAAGGAAGTCATGGAAGGCTATGGAGTAGACGGATATAGGGCCTATGGCACCAGTGCAATCAGGGAGACAGAGAATACGCTGATTCTCTTGGATCAGATTGAGCAGAGAACGGGAATACGTATAGAAGTATTAAGCAATTCCGAGCAGAGGTTTTTAAATTATAAGGCGATTGCTTCAAAGGGAAATGAATTTAACCGGATCATCGAGAAGGGAACAGCCATTTTGGATATTGGGGGAGGAAGCATACAGATTTCGCTTTTTGACCGGGATACCCTTGTGGCCACCCAGAATCTCAGACTGGGGGTACTAAGGCTTCAGGAAAAAATCCGTCATCTGGCCAGCAATAACACCAGGTATGAAAGTCTTCTGGATGAGATGATCGGCACCCAGCTGGCGGTATTTAAAAAAATGTACCTTAAGGACAGAGTAATTGAAAATATTGTGGTGGTGGATGATTACGTTTCCACTCTGATGCAGAAATACGAGAAGGAAGGAAAGAATACAGCACATTTAAGCCTGGAAGAGTTTAGTGAGCATCTGCTGCTTGCACGGCAAAATTCCTTTACAGATCTGTCCCGTCGCTATGGGGTGACGGAAGAAAGCATGGAGCTGATTTTTATTTCGGGAGTGATTATCAGACGCTGCATGAAGGTGATGGGAGCCGACCAGCTTTGGTCGCCGGGAGTAGTGCTGTGTGACGGAATCGGATATGAATATGGGCAGAAAAAGGGCCTGATCAAAGAGGCACATAATTTTGAACAGGATATTATTGCCTGTGCTCTTCATATCAGTAAACGATATATGGGAAATAAAAAGAGAAGCGAAACCCTGGAGAATATCGCTTTGAATATCTTCGATCACATGAAGAAAATTCACGGTCTGGGAAAACGGGAAAGACTGCTGCTGATTCTGTCAACGCTTCTTCATGATTGCGGAAAATACATCAGTATGAGTAATCTGGCAGACTGCTCCTACAATATCATTATGTCCACGGAGATTATCGGACTTTCCCATACAGAGAGAGAAATTGTGGCCAATGTGGTAAAATATAACCATCAGCAGTTTGGCTATTACGAGGAGGTGGCCAGAAGCTCCAATCTGGATCGGGGAACCTATCTGCTTATTGCCAAGCTGACGGCAATTCTAAAGGTTGCCAATGCCCTGGATAAAAGTCATAGGCATAAATTTAAGGATATTCGGGTTTCCCTGAAGGATACCACCCTTTTGATTACGGTAAATACAGATGAGGATATTACCCTGGAGCAGGGTCTGATTGGCCCCAGGGCAGATTTCTTTGAAGAGGTTTACAGTGTACGTCCGTTGATTAAAAAGAAGCGGATTATCGGAAGATAAACGTATAGGATACAAGCTGCCCGGGCAGCAGATTGAGAGGAACAATGAAAAAGAAGTATTTAGAGCCGGAACATTATTGGAATCGTGAGCTGAGCTGGATTTTATTTAATAAGCGGGTTTTGCATGAGGCCAGAGATAAACAGAATCCCCTGTGGGAAAGACTGAAGTTTTTAAGCATTACAGCTTCTAATCTGGATGAATTTTTTATGGTTAGAGTGGCTTCTTTAAAGGATATGGAGAATGCCGGATATACCAAAAAGGATATAGCGGGCATGACGCCCAAGGAACAGCTTGAGCAGGTAAATAAGGCGACTCATGAGTTAGTGAATATGCAGTATTCCACCTATAACCGCTCTCTGTGCCCCTTGCTTTTACAGAACGGCTTGCAGGTCATTGCCCGCCATGAGGATCTGACGAAGGAACAGGGAGAATATGTGGATCGTTATTTTGCGGAATCCGTTTATCCGGTCCTGACGCCCATGGCGGTGGACTCTTCCAGACCCTTTCCGCTGATCAGAAACAAGACCCTGAATATCGGAGCCCTGATCAGAAATCGAAAAAACGAAAAAAAGGAAGTGGAATTTGCTACTGTACAGGTTCCGGGGGTGCTTCCCCGAGTGGTTCGGGTTCCCGCAGATGAGGGGCGGCAGGCTGTCATTTTATTGGAAGAGATAATAGAACGCAATATTGATAAACTGTTTTTGAACTACGATATTGTCTGCACTTATCCCTTTCGGATCATGCGTAACGCGGATTTAACCATTGAAGAGGATGAGGCGGAGGATCTGTTAAAGGAAATTGAAAAGCAGATTAAAAAACGTCAATGGGGACAGGTTATTCGTCTGGAAGTGGCGGAAAAAATGGATAAGAAGCTGTTGAAGCTGTTGAAGGAAGAGCTGCAGGTGGAAGAAGAGGATATTTACTATATTGACGGGCCTTTGGATCTAACCGTGTGTATGAAGCTCTATGGACTGGAGGGCTTTGAGGCCTATAAGGCGGCGGTTCATGAGCCTCAGCCTGTACCGGAAATAGGAGAGGGAGAGGATATTTTTTCCTGTATCCGCAGGCAGGATATTTTTATGCATCATCCCTACCAGACCTTTTCACCGGTGGTGGAGTTCATCCGCCAGGCATCTGCAGATCAGGAGGTACTGGCCATCAAGCAGACGCTGTATCGTGTCAGCGGCAATTCTCCCATTATTGCAGCCCTGGCCCAGGCGGCGGAAAACGGTAAGCAGGTTACGGTACTGGTGGAGCTGAAGGCCCGTTTTGATGAAGAGAATAATATTGTATGGGCAAGGAAGCTGGAGCAGGCGGGCTGCCACGTTATCTACGGTTTGGTGGGCTTGAAAACCCACAGCAAAATTACTCTGGTGGTTCGTAAGGAGGAGGACGGAATCCGCCGCTATGTTCATCTGGGAACCGGCAATTACAATGATGCTACGGCAAAGCTGTACACAGATGTGGGCCTGTTTACCTGTAAGGAATCCTTTGGAGAGGATGCTACGGCAGTCTTCAATATGCTGTCCGGCTATTCAGAACCCCTAAGCTGGAATAAGCTGGCGGTGGCCCCTCTGTGGTTAAAGGATAAATTTCTCTATTTGATTCGGCGGGAGAAGGAGCATGCTCTTTTGGGAGAGCCGGCAAGAATCATTGCGAAAATGAATTCCCTTTGTGATAAGGATGTAATTGCAGCCTTGTATGAAGCCTCAGCCGCCGGAGTGCAGATTGATTTGATTGTGCGGGGGATCTGCTGTTTGAAGGTAGGAATACCGGAGGTCAGCATGAATATCCGGGTAAGGTCCATAGTGGGACAATTTCTGGAGCACAGCCGTATTTTCTTTTTTGAAAACGGCGGCAGGGAAGAGCTTTATTGCTCCAGTGCGGACTGGATGCCCCGTAATCTGGAGCGGAGAGTAGAGTTATTGTTTCCCATTGAAGAGCCGGAATTAAAAAAGAAAGCCTTCCATGTTCTGGAGGGAGAATTACGGGACACCATAAAAGCCAGTATTATGCTTCCTGACGGTACCTATGAGAAGGTGGACAGAAGGGGGAAGGAAGCCTATTCCTCCCAGGAGGTTTTTGTGCAGGAAGCAAGGGAGGCAGTATTGGCTAAAAAGAGCGGTTCTGCTCAAAGGGTTTTTATACCGGCTACACATGTATAAAGGTGAGGAAGGAAAATGGCAGAAGAAATCATATTGGCATCAGCCTCTCCCAGAAGGAGAGAGCTGCTTAGCCAGATCGGGATTGCCCATCGGGTTGTACCCAGTCAGGTGGAAGAAATCCTTGAAGGAAATTCACCTGTGGAAATCGTGCAGAATCTGGCCAGACAGAAGGCAGAGGATGTAGCCCTGTCCTTAAAGCTTCCGGGGAAGCTGGTGCTGGGAGCAGATACTGTGGTGGTTCATGACAATCAGATTCTGGGAAAACCGATGGACAATGAGGAGGCTTTTCGTATGCTGAAAGGCTTGCAGGGAAATATGCATCAGGTATACACAGGGGTGGCATTGGTGAAGTACCGGGAGACCTTGGAAAGCTATGTATTTTATGAAGAGACCAGGGTATACGTTTATCCCATGACGAATGAAGAAATACAGGCCTATATCGACAGTATGGACGGCAGAGACAAGGCTGGAGGCTATGGGATTCAGGGCCCTTTTGCTGCATATATTCAAGGGATAGAAGGAGATTATTATAACGTTATGGGACTGCCCATTGGACGGCTGTATCAGGAGCTGAAGAGGAGAGAGGATTATGGGAATGTATGATGATACTGTATTAGAGTATTTTTTAAAAAATCAGGGACAGCTTTTTCCCGAACCGGTAGCAGAAACCCTTGAAGAGGCAGAAGCTTTTCTGGAGGAGGTTATGGCTGTTGTGGTAAATACTCCAAAGGAGGTATGGGAGTATTTTGATGAACAGGGAGTGGATATGGAAGGGGCAGATGAAGAAGAGCTTCTTTTGGCCGACGAAATATTTGCATTGGAGGACGGACGCTATCTGATTGTGGAAGGATAGCTGTCTATCCATATAGCCGTCTATCCTTCCATAGCCTTCAGTAAAAAGGGAACCAGACCGTCGTGGTTGTTATCTTCGGCAGTAATAACGTCTGCAGCTTTTTTTACCTCATCTCTGGCATTTTTCATGGCAATTCCCAGCCCTGCGGCTTCAAGCATGGAGATATCGTTGATTTCATCTCCGGCAGCAAGAGAGTTTTTCACCGGAAGCTGTAGATAATCACAAAGCCATTTCAGTCCGCTGCCCTTTCCTGAGGAAGCAGGGAACATTTCGATATAATAGGGGTTGGAGTAGAGTACCGAAAGTCTCTCTCCCAGCTGCTTTTGAATTTGTTTACGAAAGCGTTCCAGCCTTTCGGGGTCATCCAGATTGATGGCCAGGCACTTACAGGGCTCCTTATCCAGATATTCCAGGATATTATCCGTAATAATATAGGGAGTGTGAACGGCCCGGCGATAATAGATAAGCTCCGGCCCCTCAGCAGCAGTGAGAATATGGGTGTCGGTATAGGTTTGAATATGGATACCGTATTCTTTGGCAATGGCAAAGGCCGTTACGGCAGTATCCCGGGTCAGGGAAACACGCTGCAGGAGTCTGCCCGCTTCACAGTCATAGATTTCCCCTCCATTGCAGCCAATCAGATACATATTGGGAAAATGCAGCTGCAGGCTTTCCCGGACATGGGCTATGCTGTCCAGGGCACGTCCGGAACAAAGTACCAGCTTATGACCGGCCAGGGTCCAATGCTTCAGGGTGTCATAGGTTAAGGGAGAAACCTGTTTTTCTTTGGTAAGAAGAGTAGAATCCAAATCGGTAAAAAATACTTTAGTGCTCATTTCTTAGGCAATGCCTCCTTAAGCGTAACCAGAATTTCATCAGGAACAGCCAGTTTTCCATATCCTGTAGCCATTTCCAGTCCGGGCTTGACGGCTCCGTGGAAGTCGGAGCCGCCGGAAATCAGTAAATCATATTTTTGGGCTAAAGCCCGAATATGCCGTTCTTCTTCGACGGAGTAGGTGGAATAAACAGCTTCAATTCCATCCAATCCGTTTTCCTTCAGATGGGATACCAGAGTATCCAGAGCAGAATCCGACATTCGATATAAAACAGGATGGGCCAGAACAGCCAGACCATTTACCTTTTTTATCAGTTCAATAGCCTGGACGGGAGTAATCTTTTCCCGGGGAATGAAGTGCCTGGCATGATCGCCGATATAGCGGTCAAAGGCTTCCCGGGGGGACTTTACGTAGCCGTGCTCATGCAGATAACGGGCATAATGGCTTCGGGTGATTACTGAGCAGGGATAGGCCTCCAGCAGCTTTTCATAGGTAATATCAATGCCCTCGGTGGCCAGACTTTGACACATTTTTTCGTTGCGAAGAATCCGGGAGTCTACAAAGGCTTGAATTTTTTCCTTGAAAACAGGAGAGTCATATTCAATAAACAGCCCTACAACGTGGATGTCCCGTCCCTCATATTCCGTGGAAAATTCAATTCCTGCAATCACCTCAAGAGGGATGGGTGGATGATTCGTACTGCCGAAAAGGGAGCTGTCCTTAAGGGAAGCATTGTAGCGGGCAGCAGCTTCCATTGCTTCATCAAGTCCCTCGGTAGTATCGTGATCCGTCAATGCAAAGGCTGAAAGCCTCTTTTGCACGGCCATTTCCACCAGCTGTGAGGGAGAGAAGCTGCCGTCTGACTTATTGGAATGTACATGTAAATCAATCACTTAATTGTCCTCTTCCGTATTGGTGTAAACTGTACGCTTTCTTGCCATTTCATCACTTTCCAGATATTCATCATAGGTAGTGATTTTGTCGATGAGGCTGCCATTTGGCAGAATTTCCATAATGCGGTTGGCTGTAGTCTGCACGAACTGGTGGTCATGGCAGGAGAACAGCTCCACGCCGGGGAATTTAATCAACCCGTTATTTAAAGCAGTAATGGATTCCATATCCAGATGGTTGGTAGGCTCATCCAGTATCAGACAGTTGGCACCGCTGATCATCATTTTGGAAAGCAGACAGCGAACCTTTTCACCGCCGGAAAGAACCTTCACCTTTTTTACGCCATCCTCACCGGCAAAGAGCATGCGCCCCAAAAAGCCCCGGACATAGGTGACGTCCTTAACCGGTGAATAGCCGGTAAGCCAGTCCACGATGGTGTAATCATTGTCAAATTCCTGTGTACTGTCCTTGGGGAAATATGCCTGTGAGGTAGTAACACCCCATTTGTAGGTACCTTCATCCGGCTCCAATTCACCCATCAGAATTTTGAATAAAGTAGTTTTTGCCAATTCGTTGCTGCCTACAAAGGCAATTTTATCGTCATGGCCCACAATAAAGGAAATATTATCAAGGACCTTTTCTCCATTAATGGTTTTGCTGATCCCCTCTACCGTCAGAACCTCGTTGCCGATTTCCCGGTCGGGACGGAAATCGATATAAGGATATTTCCTGCTGGAAGGACGGATTTCATCCAACTGAATTTTTTCCAGAGCACGTTTTCTGGAGGTGGCCTGTTTGGACTTGGAAGCATTGGCGGAGAAGCGGGAAATAAATTCCTGCAGCTCCTTGATCTTTTCCTCTTTTTTCTTATTGGCTTCCTTCATCTGCTTAATCAACAGCTGACTGGACTCGTACCAGAAATCATAGTTACCTGCATAAAGCTGAATTTTACCGTAATCAATATCAGCGGTATGGGTACATACCTTATTCAGAAAGTAGCGGTCATGACTGACAACGATAACCGTATTGTCAAAATTAATTAAAAATTCCTCCAGCCAGGCAATGGCATCCAGATCCAAATGGTTGGTAGGCTCATCCAGAAGAAGAATGTCAGGATTGCCAAACAGTGCCTTTGCCAAAAGAACCTTTACCTTTGCATTACCGTCCAGATCACGAAGCTGATTGTAGTGCAGTTCAGTTTCGATACCCAGGCCGTTTAACAGGGTAGCGGCATTGGATTCGGCCTCCCAGCCGTCCATTTCCGCAAATTCAGCCTCCAGCTCACTGGCCTTGATACCGTCCTCGTCGGAAAAATCCTCTTTTGCATAAATTGCATCCTTTTCCTTCATAATGTCATACAGACGTTGATTTCCCATGATAACCACATCCAGAACCGTGTAGTCATCGTATTTAAAGTGATCCTGCTCCAGTACGGACAGACGCTGGCCGGGAGTAATGGAAATGTCTCCGTTGGTGGTTTCCAGCTGGCCGGAAAGCAGCTTTAAAAAGGTAGATTTGCCGGCACCGTTGGCACCGATAAGGCCGTAGCAGTTTCCTTCAGTGAATTTGATGTTTACCTCTTCAAATAAGGCTTTCTTCCCCACTCTATACGTTACATTATTTGCACTGATCATAATATCCTTCCTTTCAACGTGTATGACACTGTATTTACTTATTTATATGCCCGGGTCTTCAAACCCTTTTCTATTATACATAAAAGCAGCGGCTTTTCAAGGGGAATAAGCAGTT
>JBJFFP010000006.1:0-4835 GCA_051891855.1 Lachnospiraceae bacterium
AAAGGAGGATTTTATTATGGCTTATGTAATTAGTGATGCTTGTATCATGTGTGGTGCTTGTGAACCTCAGTGTCCTGTTTCCTGTATTTCTGCAGGTGATTCTCAGTATAACATTGATGCCGGTTCCTGCATCGACTGTGGCTCTTGTGCAGGTGTTTGCCCTGTAGGTGCTATTTCCGAGGGTTAAGGTTAAAGCTTCTACATATAGAAGCTTGATGATAATATACCGACAGAGATTACAGAGAAAAAGCATTCAAAATATTGAATGCTTTTTTCTTTTGCCTGCAATCTGTTTTTCCCGAATCGTTTCATCCAGTGAACGGAAATGCTCTTCCATTTCTGCCCAGCGTTTGTCCTGAAGCTGTTCGTAATCTCTCAGTTCTTCCTTTATCTGCAGATCACATTCTCTTACCGTCTCCCGTACCGTCTGTTTAATCAGATTCTTCAGTAAAAGCTGAATTTTTTCTGCTTTTTCATCTACTTCCCTTGTTGATATCTTCTGCTCTGTCTGCTTCAGAGGCAGCAAAACTCCTTTTTCATGATCAAAAAGCATATATCGTTCTTTTTCCATGAATTCTCCTTTCCCTATCAGCCTACCATATCTTCCCTGTAGAATAATGTAAAAAAGGGGCCGGTACAAATTTTGTTTTGTACCAAACCCTCTTTAGTAGTCTCTTTCTTTATTGGCAAATTTCGTATATTCAGGAAGCCATACCAGCTCCACAGTCCCAATCGGGCCGTTTCTTTGCTTACCGATTATAATTTCAGAAATTCCTTTTTTCTCACTGTCCTTATTATAGTAATCATCACGATAAATAAACATTACCACATCTGCATCCTGCTCAATGGCACCGGACTCTCTTAAATCCGACATCATAGGCCTGTGGTCAGGCCTTTGCTCAACCGCCCGGCTAAGCTGAGAAAGGGCAATTACCGGTACATTCAGCTCCCTTGCCAGTTTCTTCAGGGAACGGGAGATTTCCGAAATTTCCTGCTGTCTGGATTCTGTTCTTCCACTGCCGGTCATCAGCTGAAGATAATCGATAATAATCATTTTGATGTTTTGATCCAGCTTAAATTTACGGCATTTACTTCTCAGCTCAGAAATACTGATTCCTGCCGTGTCGTCAATAATCAGTCTGGACTTACCGATCACACCTGCACTTTCAATCAGTTTCTCCCACTCTTCCTCGCTTAAGGTACCATTCCGCAAATTCTGTGCATCCACATTGGATTCCAGGGAAAACATACGATTGACCAGCTGCTCCTTGGACATTTCCAAACTGAAAATGGCCACTGCTTCATTTAATCTGAAGGCTACATGCTGGGCAATATTCAAGACAAAGGCAGTCTTTCCCATAGAAGGTCTGGCCGCAATAAGAATCAAATCTGCCGGCTGCATCCCGGAAGTCTTATAATCTAAATCCAGAAATCCTGTAGCAATGCCGGTTACCCGGCCCCCGCTTTTTGACGCCGCTTCAATTCTCTCCAAAGCATTCATTACTACCTGGCGGATGGGAACAAATTCACCGGAGTTACGTTTTTGAACCAGCTCAAATATCCGCTTTTCCGCATCCTCCAGAATGTATTCCATACTTTCCCTGCCGCTGTAGCATTCATTGGCAATCTCTTCATTCAGGCGAATCATCTTTCTTAAGATTGCCTTTTCCGCTACAATACCGGCATAATATTTAATATTGGCAGAGGTAGGAACTGCTGTCAGTATATCACGGATAAACTCCAGGCTGCTGACTTCAGGAGGAACATCCTTTTCCTTTAGTCTGTTTTGCAGGGTCACCACATCTACCGGCTTTCCCTCTTCATTCAGCTCCACGATAGAGGAAAAAACAATCCCATATTGCTTATGATAAAAATCATCAGCGGTAATTAATTCAGAAGCTATGATTATGGCTTCACGATCCAGCATCATGGCTCCGATAACCGACTGCTCCGCTTCTATACTGTGAGGCAATACTCTTTTAATCAATGCTTCCTCTAATGGTGCCATCTGATTTTTCCTCTCCGGTTTTCTTAATTCTTTTCCTGTACCTTAACGGTTAAAACACCTGTCACCTTAGGATGAAGCTTAATATTCACCTTATACACCCCAAAGCTTTTTATCGCTTCCTCTAATTGGATTTTTTTCTTATCTACCTCTACACCGCACTGCTCCTTAAAAGCAACTGCAATCTCCTTTGTAGAAACAGAGCCGAAGGTTTTTCCGCATTCACCGGCTTTAATCTTTACGATAACCTCCTTCGTCTCCAATTCCTTAGCCAATTGAGCTGCTGCATCCAGCTGCTCCTTTGCAATCTTTTCTTCATTATTTTTCTTAAGCTTTAAGTCATTTAAATTCTTTGGAGTGGCTTCTACTCCAAGCTTTTGGGGAAGAATATAGTTTCTGGCATAGCCGTCATTGGCATTAATAATGTCTCCTTTTTTCCCGAGACTTTTCACGTCTTCTAATAAAATAATCTTCATGCTATTTCTCCTTCTTCCAGCATCTCATCCAGACAGGCCTTAATCTTCTCAATTCCTTCCTGAAGGCTTGCACCCTCCAGCTGGCAGGCTGCTATGCTTTGATGGCCGCCCCCGCCCATTCTCTCCATGACTACCTGTACATTGACTTCATCGATGGACCTGGCACTGATATAGATAGTTCCCTGATACTCCGTCAGAACGAAGCTGGCTTTAATTCCCTTGATGTTTAAGAGCTCATTAGCTGCCTGAGCACCTACTATGGTAGGACTTTGTAAGCCTTCACTGTTACAGATGGAAATGGCATAATCATTGCGGTAAATTTCTGCCTGGCTTACCGCATCTGCCTTTGCCTTGTAATCCTCGGCATTATCTCTGAACAGCTTTCTGACTCTGGTTACATCTGCACCGCACCTTCTTAAAAATGCCGCTGCCTCAAAGGTTCTCACACCGGTTTTACTGGTAAAATTATTGGTATCAATCATAATTCCGGAATACATACAGTCAGCTTCATCTGCCCGTACCTTTACCCCATCATTAATATATTGTAAAATCTCAGATACCATTTCACAGGTGGAGGAAGCATAGGCTTCCACATAGGAAAGAGTGGCATTTTCAATGGTTTCGGAACCCTGTCTGTGGTGATCCAGAACCACAATAGACTTACATAGCTTCAATAGCTCCGGACATTCAGTAATACTGGGCTTATTCACATCCACCACTACCAAGGCCGCATTATTGGCCGCTAGCTCCAGAGCCTGTGTACTGTTTACAATCATATCGTCATCATAGATATCGTTTTCTCTGAATCTGTCTACCAGCGGCTGAACAGAGGAGGTTGCCTGATTCAGGACAATATGAGCCTTTCGATCCAGACTTTTGGCAATCCGCCAGATTCCTACAGCAGCTCCAAAGCTGTCCACATCTGCCATACGATGTCCCATAACGATTACGGTATCCTTTGCAGAAATAATTTCCCTCAGTGCATGTGCCTTTACTCTGGCCTTTACCCGGGTACTCTTTTCCACCTGCTGGCTTTTTCCTCCATAGTATTGGATACCCTCGGGAGTCTTCACTACTGCCTGATCTCCGCCACGTCCCAGTGCAAGATCGACAGAGGTTCGGGCAAATTCATAGTTCTGGGCATAGGTCAGACCATCCAGACCAATACCTATACTGATAGTAACTGCCATTTCATTTCCGATATTAACGGTTTTTACCTCATCCAATAAATCGAATCGGCTGTTCTTAAGCTGTATAACCGCCTCTTTTCGTAATATGACGAAATACTTATCCTTTTCCAGTTTCTTACAAATACCATCCTGGGCAGCAATATACTTATTAATCTTTCTGTCTATCAGGGCAATCAGCAGTGAGCGTCTTACTTCCTCCACACTTTCCAATGCCTCTTCATAATTATCCAGATAAATCATCCCTACAGTCAGAGACTGGTTATCATTTTCTCTTAGAGCAATCCTTAAGGCAGTCTCATCGAATAAATACAGGGCAATCAAATATCCATCATAACCATCCGGGCTGATTATATCACTGTTTTTGGCCATTTCCCTAAGGGAAATTTTTTTAAGCTTAAGTAAATATTCATTGCCTTCAAAGGAAAGCTGCGTCTCTCCTTCATCCTCCTGTCCCAAAAGCCTATCCACCATAATCTCAGGAAAAAGGGTCGTCACATTCTTAGAATACCCTTTAGGCTTATGGGTAACCTGCTCAAAGGCCTCGTTAGTCCAGATAATCCTTCCTTTATCATCCAAAAGGGCGTAGGGAAGCTCCAGCTCCCTGAGAAGCTGGCGCTGAATCTGTCCGTACTCCGTAGCAAAACTGACCAACTCCGTCATAACCACAGATTTACTGCTCCAAAACAGATAAAGCATAACAGCAAAATATAAGAGAACAAAACAGGACAGCAGCAGGCCACCCCGATAATCAAAAATATACACACCCAGATTAACTGCCGCCAGTAAAACTCCCAGATACAGCGCTGCCTGAAGATAGGCTCTGAGCATTCCTTTTATTTTAATTCTATTTTTCATTTTTTCTCCATTCCATAGCATTTCCTAATGAGGAACGAGGGCAGAAAATCAACTTCTGCTCTGAAAGATTATTTCTACATACGTGGAGTTATTATAGCACTAAAATTCATGGTTAGCAATCTCTATGGCACTGAAAATGCTTCTGATCATAACAAGCATACAGAGGAATGAGAAAAAGGGAGAATCGGCAATACCAATCTCCCTTTTTGTCTATCTTTATATATTACTCAATATCCTCAGAGCTTCCATCCCACCTTGAGTGTGTCGAATTTCCGGACACTGCACCGGCTACATCATTTCCGGACACTG
>JBJFFP010000006.1:4935-21888 GCA_051891855.1 Lachnospiraceae bacterium
ATTTCCGGACACTGCACCGGCTACATCATTTCCGGACACTGTTTCATCAATCTCTTCCTCTAACAACGCGGAAAAGATCTTCACTGCACCAGATGTTCCTCCTTCTAGAAAGTAAAGCGTGGGAACACCTGCATTTTCCACCGTACTAAAATCCCATAAGGAGCTGTCCAGCCCGAGGGTGTTCTGATAGAAATCCTTCGTCAGCCCTTCTTGGGTAATGACCTTCATGGAATAGCTTGCGCTGGCTTGACCTGCTCCCTGTACTTCGTAGCAATTCTCTAATCCATCCATGCTCGTCCTGTTACTCATAAATATAAAGCTGGGATACAGGCTTCCTACCGCAGAGTTTTCCTTCGCCTCACCCATGGCCAGGGAATTTTTTATCCACTTGTTTCCATATCCGGAGTTAACTTCTCCAACCAGGCCTCCCCGGTTATAAATAATCCAATTTTCTTGTAACGGCAGAGTGGATTTCACCGTCATATCGGCAATCACCTGCTCTACCTTGGAATATGAATTTGTAGAGAGATCATGTACAATGCTTCCGATAACTCCTCCCTGCTTATGTCCACTTAGGGTGATTTCACCGCTAGCATATACATATGTCACCGAAGAGTCCTCCATACGCCCAATCAGCCCACCTACGTGTATAAGATTTTTTTGCACATAAGGGTCAAAGGCAGGACCCACCTCATTCACCACCAGATCTTCTGCCCAAATTTCGGAAATCTTACTTTTTTGGCTTACCTCACCGGCAAGTGCACCGGTGTAACTTCCACCTGACAGATGAACTGATTCCAATTTTACTTTTTCCACTACTCCGCCACGGATTTGTTTTGCAAGAACACTGGCTCCTTTGGAAAGCTCATATTTCTCTACTCTTGCATCTTTCAATGTAAGATTTTTTACCTTCCCGGAAAGGGTTTCAAACAAGGGGGCATCATGGACATCTGCAATTACCTGTCCATTTCCCTCCAGCTCCCCTGCAAAATTTCCAAGGAAGGATTCTGCTGCATGAAGACCATAGACAGAAATATCTGCCATAAGAATGTATTTGCCGTTAGGATTAGTCTTAAGCTGCAGCAAATCATTGGCATTGGTAATTCCCACATAGCCATCAGGGACATTTTCCTGAAGCAGCGGGGTACCATAATCTTCCTGTACAAGTCCACTATTTGGCGGAATAACGCGTATGTTTTTCATCCTTGACAGCGTGGGCATTCCCAGTGAAGGCAGAGTTTGAAGATTCCATATCTGCGTATCAAAGATATTCTGATAAAATGCACTGCTTTCAAGGGTAGCCTGAGTCTCCTCAGTAATTCCACCGGCCGCCAGATTTCTTCCTCCTGTACTCTCGTTAATATAGCAATTGGTCACTCCAGTCAAATTTGAGGATTGTATATCCGTCAGATACACAAATTTATCCTTATTATGGATAGGGTCATGAGGAAGTATTCCTCCGGCACTTACCACATTCTGAATCACGGAGGCAGTATTTCCCATTCCTCCAATCAGAGCCGAGGTATTGGGGCTGCTCTCACCAATTGGCAGCTCTAAATAGTTTTCCGAATAAATATCCTTCATTTGTACGCTGCTTACTTTTCCGACAAGACCGCCGACAAATTCCCAATTGGTCTGCAGTTTCTCCGACTTCACATAGATATCAGAGGTGAAGATATTGGTCATACTGGTTCCTGCGGCTTCTCCCATTAGGGAGCCACTGTTTCCTCCTCCGAGGTTGAGGGTAAGTCCTCGTATTCCTACCCGGTCATAGGCCGATGATTGATCACTTCCCACAATACCGCTGCCTGCTTTTCCCTGCAGGGTAATTCCATAGAAAAATACATCCGTAACTTTTGCCCCCTGGGCTGTCTTTGCCAGAAGGTTTGCTCCCCCCTCCGTATTGGCAATAAAGGCATTCTCTACGTGCAGGTTATCTATCTCACCTCTCAAATCCTCAAAAAGGGGAGCCTGCAAATCAGACAGGGTATATCCCGCCCCATCTAATTTTCCGGTGAATGTTCCGGGAACCAGAACACTCTGCTGTGAGGCCAGACTTATATCTTTGGTGAGCACAAAAGCACCATCCGGCAAGCGACTCAGCGTCTCTAAGGATTCCACTGTGGAAAGGGGTATAGTAAAGGTTGCTAAGTCTTGTGTATTTTTGATTACCTTTAATACAGGATAACCCAGTACGGACACGCGACTAAAGTCCCAATCAGATGAACTCAAGCCAAGAGTCCTTGAATAGAACTCCTGATTCCACAGCTCCTGTCCAATTACCTCTATTCCTATACCGGAAACAGATATTCCGGTACTTTCTGAGAACACATACACCTTTCCTATTGTGGAAGATGCTCCGGTTAAAAATTTCTCTGTATCCTCAGGTAAGTTGCCTACAAGAACAACTCCCTCAATTGCGTTTTGCCCCAGATCCTCCTGTAAAAAGCTTGCAGCTTCTCCACCTTCCTTCTGTACATCCACCTTCTGCCATATATTCCTCATGGTCGTGTCAAAGGCTTTCAGTAAAAATCCGCTTCCTTTAGCGGAGGCTGCCTGCATACTGGAATTAATCACCAGTATATTTTCAATATGACTTCCTGTTGAACTTCCTGCCAGCAGTCCTGCCCCTTCAGCTGAGGTAAGATGAACATCCTGTAAAAGCAGATTGGTTACCCTTGCATTTTCCAAGCTGCCTGCCAATAGTCCTTCCTCCTGTCCCACTCTTGTGGTAAACTGGCTGTCCTGCAGCTTAAGGTTTTTCACTTCTCCCGTCAGCTTTCCAAACAAAGGTACATTAAGACCTGCGATTGAGTATCCGTTTCCATCCAGGCTTCCGGCAAACTCCTGAATAATCACTTCCTTCGTTTCCATTCCGGAAGCATTCAGGTCTGCTGCTAAAACAAAGCTGTCATTAGGATAAGCTTCCAATCGCAATAGCTCCTCCCAGGTGCCAACGGTATACACCTGACCCTGCTCCATTCCACGAAGCTCCGGATAACCCTTTAGTTCAACATGAGAAAGATTCCAGATATCCTCCGCAAATCCCAAATTCCTATAGAAATCGGGTTCCTTTTTGTCAGCCGCAAGGAGTGGCTTTAATTCTTCTCCAAAGGTTACCCCTGCCTGGGATTGACCATTCGCCGTTTCATATTCATAGGCCTGTACTACCCGAATATTATCTTCTGCTTTTCCTACAAAGCGGGGAATGGACGTAAGGTCTACAGCTGCCTCCCCAGCCCTGAGTTCTGCCTCAGAAATAACCTGATTTATGGCAGAAGCATTCCCCAGTACACCTATAAAGCCTCCGATTTGATTTGCTTCCTCCTGTGCATGGGAATTTACGGTTAACTCAACCTGAGAATAAACATGGCTGATATCTGTGCCAATGCTGCTTCCAACGAAGCTACCGCTCTCTTTTCTTGCTACACTGATTCGGCTTCCGATAACTGCTACATCCTCTATTTGTGAATTTACCACCCGGCCGGCAAAAACTCCTGCATTACTGCCTTCTGCCTCTACCCTGGCATTTTGTATTTGTATGCGTAAGAAGGTAGAGCCCTGCCGATCCATACCGGTTACAACGCCTGCATAATCTTTTCCTTTTAACTGAATATCCGATATATTTATATCGGAAAATACTGCCTTATTACTGCGCAAAGTAATCACTGCCGGATTGGGAACCTGGGTATTTTTCTCAATGCTCACCTCACTTATTGACAAATCTGTCAGTTTCCCTCCGCTGATGTTTTCAAAGAGAGGCTTCTTCAACCCATATATCTTATGTCCTTTTCCTGTCAGAACAGAGCTGAAGGTGCCGGGAATAACTACCTTTCCATCGGCCTGTGAAGCATCAATATCTGCTGTAAGAACATAGGAGGCATATGCATTATTTCCAATTTGCTGCAGTTCTTCCAGGCTTCCTATTTCCTTAACCGACTTCTCCTCCTGCACCTGAATGCTCATACTGATACCCCTTGCAAGCAGGGAGTTCTTTACCGTTCCATTACTCTCTTCCAGAGTAAGATTACTGATATAAGAATTTACCACTCGGTTAAAGATGGGCTTACTTAATCCGCTAATCTTATATCCGTTACCATCAATTTTTCCAATAAAGGTTTGATTAATATAAGTGTTTCCTCCTACAGTAATCCCCTCCATGGAAATATCATTCTTAAGTACAAAAAATCCGTTTGGATCCTCATTTGCCTTATCAATCAGTTCCTGCGCAGTGGAAATATACTGTACCTCTATCTTACCGGTATCGTAGATAGGGCTGGAAAAATCATCTGTGATTCTTTGTAGATAGCGATATACATTTTCTCTCGCATCCCGTATATTCTGAAGGCTGGTTCCCTTACTTGAGACATCACCGATTTCATAGCCGGGATTAATCATGGCCTGTTTAAAATATTCAATTAATGCCTCTTCGTCAAACAGCGGGTTCTCCTGCAGCTTTTGAGCCTGCAGCTTTTGACTGATTTCCTGATTTTTTTCCTTTCTGTACTTTTCAAAAGTAAAATCACTGCCAAAAAGGCTTCGATAATGGGCCAAATCTCCCACTCTTGTTTTTCCACTCATATAGGCTACCAGACCATCACTGTAGCCAAATAAGCCACCAAGCTCAAATCCATTTCGGCGGAAAATCTGTGCATTGGGACTTCCTTCATTAAAATAGGGTACATACCAGCTGGCATAGGAAACCCGATCTAAATTATATGAACCAAGATCATTGCTTCCCACCAGATTAGAGCTAACCAGATCGTGTCGATGTCCCGGCCGAATGGTCAGCTGATTATCCCATAAATCATCCAGCGTTTTTAGCTTCATGTTCTCAAGCTGTGTATCACTTACTCTGGTCCAGGTGCTTACCATAGTGTTATTTGGGGTAATATTGTAATTCCACTGTCCTTTTTTTACCGCGTAATTGTGTTTCAGAGTAATCCTTGCCTGCTGCTCAGGAGTAAGCTGCAGATAGGCCATCCCCTGCAGATAATCCAAGGTATAGATGGTCTCAAATACCTCCTTATAGAAGCTCTTAAAGCCCTCGGGATTGGAAATTCTCTCCGGTGTAAGATTACTCATGATATTGCTGTCTCTTCCGTACTCCTTCATAAAATTCATGTTGTAATCCAAGACCGCCTGATTGGTAAATCCATTACTGTAATCTTCCCCATTACGAATGCCGCTCGTATAAACAAGAGGTCTTTTCCCCTTATTTTCCAACCAAATCCACATATCGGTCACGTGTCCCATCTCATGAGCAAGAGTTTGGGAGTCTCCGATAAAGGTATTACTATTATAATAAATATAATCTCTTGTGGGTGTGCCAAATACTATGGCAACCGCTCCACTATTAAGACTCCAAATCGTTTGGAGCGGTTTATAAAACTCCTTAAATACATCCTGATTATGATTTTTTTTGTAGGATGTATCAACAATCAGGAATTTACTTGCATTGACGCTGCTTGCTCCATTTTCAGCCAGATTTACAAAGTTATCGTAGATGCTGGTCAGGTCAGCAAGCTGCTGCTCTAATTCCTTTCTCTTTTTCTCACGAAAGCTTTCTGTATCGGAATAGCCACTATATACCTCCAGATTACCGTATGCTATACTGGTAGGAAAGGAAGCAAGATACAGATTTCTGCTGGTCTTATAAGATAAAGTGGGAAGCACCAGCTCCTGGTTAGAGAATACTGTATTATTTTTTAACAGCTTCCACAGACGATAGGAGATCTTTGGGTTCTTCGCCTTTGCTTCTACAATCAGTCCCTGAAAATTCTCCACAATCCAGTCATTTACATCGCTGTATCCGGCATATTCTGCCATAAAATATTCCACAAAAGCAGCAACATCATGCTTTCCCTGGGTCAGTTCAGCCTGCTGTGACAGATAGTTTTTATAAAAATTATTGGTACCACGTCCGCTTCTCACTCCTTCACCGGTTTTCAACAAAGTGGAATAGTCCTCCAGTAAGCCTTCTCTTTTTCCGTTCACAACGGAAGCATCAAATAGGACTACATCCCGAAGGTTAATTCCCCCAATCGTTATATCATACCACCGATCTGTATAGTTGTAGGCGAAAAGAAAATCCAACAGCTTTCCTGAATCCACCAGTTCTTTTTCCAAAACAGAAATGTCTGCAGGAGAATCTGTATTGATGGGAAGATCACTTCTTGTACTTAGATAGGATACTAAGCATTCTTCTAAGTTAGGCTTTACCCGCTCTGTATAGTTTCGCTTATAGCTCTCTCTTACGGTATCCTGATCCAGACTGGCAGTTCTTCCCTCAATAAACCGAGAGCTGTCAGCAGCGGATTGGTCAACCTCATATTGATATTCTTTTGCTGTAGTCAAAAGCGTCTGAAACGCAGCACTGTCCGTATCAATTACAGGCTTTGCAAATTGGTAAACAATGGGAAAACGATCTATTTGATAAGCTGCTACGTCATTTTTTATTCCAAGAAAGGTGATGTTCATCAATAAAGGGCGAGCAGCTTCTTCTGTAAAATGGAGATAGAGATTGGTCAGTTTCTCTGCCTCATTTTTCTCTAAGCTTACTACACGATTTCCCTGCTCATCTACGGGATGGGCTGCCTTTATTTTATATTGATTCAGCACATGATCTATATCCATCCCCTGTGCCGTCTTTACAATATCTTTGGCATAGGCATAAGGCATCAGAAGAGAGAGATTGTAATACAGTATCTCCTTCTTTTGTTCAAAGCCTTCTTCTTCATATATATCCTCTGAGATACCCTCCTTTGCAATGCCATTTCCTTCCTCTGTGAGAAGCGCACCCATACCGGGGTCAATACCCACAAGAACCGGTGTCCGATTCCCGGATAACGGAGAAAGGTCCCAAACCGCCTCACTGAATCCCAAAGAATTTACATAAAAGTCCGGATAAAGAACCTCATTTAAAGCTCGTTCTTCTATCTTTCCGGTGTAATCTCCTACAACGTCCGTTCTGGTAAAATCAGATTGCAGTTCTCCTCCTTCAATAAAAATATTTCCTTTGATTTCCGGTATACTGAAAATTCGATTGGTAAGCTTTCCCAGGAATTTATATCCATTGCCCTTTGTAGAAAAAGAAATATTATTGATTAGAGAGGTTCCCTGGAATCCGGCATCATTAGGAATAGTACCAATTAATCCACCGCCATGGCTTACATTAGTCGATACACTGGCACAGGCATAGGATGTACTGATAACTCCTCCTTTGCTGATCCAGCCAACCAAACCGCCTACGCCCTGGCTGCTCGCATTATTTAACATTCCATATACGGTTCCAATGGCATAGCAGTTCGCAATTTCAGTATCCCATATTGCTCCCACAAGTCCACCTACAGCACCGTTTCCTCCCTGTACCGTTACCCTGGCGGAGGAACGCTCAATACTCGTATTTTTATCTGCTACTCCTAACAGGCCTCCAATTCTGTTACTGCTGCTTGTCACACTTCCCTGAACATGAACGTTAATAATGTGACTATTATCGGCTCTTTTAGAGAGAATACCCACTTCACTTTCTGCTCCCCGTTGAATAGAAGCTGTATCTAAAATAAGATTGGAAACTGCAGCACCATCCATTTTCTCAAAAAGCGGTATGGAAAGCCCATGAATCTTATGCCCTGCACCATCCAGCGTGCCGGTAAAGGAGCCTAAAATGGCTGCAATACTTCCTGAAAATCCAGAGGCATCATAATCTTTTTTAAGTATGTAATTTCCCGATAAATCGTCAGATATTATGTCAATCAATTCCTGGAGCGGTCTGATAAATGGTATTACCCTGTTACTTTTCTCTTCTTTTTCTCCATAGAAAACGAAGGCTCCATCTAAAAGTCTGGCGTTTAGGTACGTTTTATATCCTTCCAAATCAAGCCAAAAACCTACCTTTCCTTCCATTTCCTCCAGCTTTTTTATATTGGCATAAATAGCCTTTCCGGTTTTTGTTATTACTTTTACCCGGTACTTTGACTGATCAAACTGTGCCTGATTAAAGCCATCCACAAGCTGAGCCTGATTATTCTGATCAATCAGGTACAGCTCAACCTGTTCTTCTCCATTCAGGTAAAATTCCGTCATCTGCTGCTGTGGGGGCAAAGTATTTTTTTCTCCCAGTACATGTACCCTCAGCCACTGCTGATCTTCAACATCCTCTTTTACCACCGTTCCGGGATTGTTTATTGCTTCCAGGGCTATACTTTCAACACTTCCCTCCAAGGTTGCCAAGCTATAATGAATTTCCACAACCCGGCCTGATGTATCCAACACCTTCACATAGCTTCTGGCGGCAATATAATTATCATAATTTTGAGGACTGATATTGGAAATAACCGCAGTAAATATTCTGCTGTTTTCATCATAAAATAGGTCTTTTTCTGCTCTAATCACTGTAGGACTGACGGTTTTATTTGCCGTATCCGTATTATACTTACCGTCCAGGGTAAGCTCACTGTCTCCAAGAGCCTCTTTTTCTATTAATAAAATTCCATACTCAACCTGTCCCTTTTTCTCCAAATCCTCCTGAAAGGAACGATCAATTTGTGCAACAAAACGCATTCCCATGGGCAGCACAGTCCTTACCTGCATCCCCAGTATCTCCAGTTTTTCCCCGGAGGGCTGTACCTGTCCATTAGAGGACTTATTGGCAGCTCCCCCATATACTCCCTGTGTCCAGCCCAAATTGAGCTGGTTGGACATGGAAGGCAGTTTGGATACCACGGGAATTACCGACGGATTGTCTGTATCACCACCCCCCGGCTTCTCGGGGGTCTTATTTCCCTGGCTGTTGCCGGGCTTATTGGATGTTCCTCCGTTTCCCCGGTCATCCTCTGTATTACTCGAAGCAGCACTTTCCTGTCCGTTGCTTATCGGTTGCCGGGAAACTGCAGAATCGGCTTGAATAGTGGGCGCAACCTCCTGCTTATCCTTTCCGGCATTGGAAGTAATTATGCTTTGCTCACCTTCTGCCTTCTTTTCGGCCTCCTCGGCTTCTAATTCCTCTCCTTCCAAAGCTTCGGCCTCGGACTTTTGAAAAAAGCCGTCTTCATCTACTACATTATCCTTCTGATAAAGATTATTGACTTCATCAGAAGGATTATCTGCCTGATTGAATTGTCTTTTTTGTGTAAAAAAGAATACAAGAAAAATAACGATTATTACGCTGATTATGCTAAAAAGAGGTACCAGATACTTCTTTTTTGTGTTTTGCTTTGCTTCCATGCCTTTATCCTCCGTAACTGTCTATTCCGTTATATTAACATAGCATAAACGTTCTTATCTGTAAATCTTTCCTTTTTTACGTTTTGATAAAAATACATAATAAGAAGAGCCGCTGTTGCACACATCGGTGCCATCCGGCAGCTCTTCCTCATCCTGTCTGTTCCTTACTATTCACTTCCTATTCATACCGCAGTGCTTCAATGGGACTTAAAGCCGCCGCTTTTTTGGCGGGGTAGATACCGAAGAAAATTCCCACAGCCGAAGAAAAAACCGCTGCTCCCAGAACAGTGCTTAAGGAGATACTGGGTGTCACCTTTACCAGTGTACAAATCAGTGCTCCTCCCAGACTGCCCAGCATAATTCCGATTATTCCCCCCAGCAGGGTAATCATCCCTGCCTCTGCCAGAAACTGCATCAAAATGGAGCCGGTTCTGGCCCCCAGGGCCTTCCGAATACCGATTTCCCTGGTTCTTTCCGTAACGGATACCAGCATAATGTTCATTACACCGATTCCCCCTACCAGAAGAGAAATAGCCGCTACAAAAGAAATGAATACCGTAATCATACTCATAACGCTGTTGAACTGGGATGCTACATCGGTAAAGCTCTCTACCTTAATCATGTTTTCTCCCCTGACCGAGTATTTATTTTCCAGCAGGGTAACCGCCTTTTTGGCCACCTGTGTACTGTGCTGATTAGAAGTGGCTACCACATAAATCATACTGAAATCCTCAATATAATATTGAAAGCTGTTCCCCAGTACCGTATAAGGCACCTCAATACTCAGATAGGTATTTCCGGTAAGGAGGTTGGATTCGCTGTCCCGACGAAGTCCCACAATGGTCATATCCTGGCTAAGGCCGTAAAGATCCATTTCAAAAGAAAGTCCCACCACATTAGTGGTTCCAAACAGCTTCTTTGCTCCGGCCTCTGTTATTACCGCCACCTTTTTTCCCTGGGAAACCTCATCCGCAGTGAAATACCGTCCGGACACAATGGGATCTCCCAGAGCGTAAAACATCCCTTCATTTCCCCCGCTGACACGAATATCCATATCTCCCTTTGGCCCTGCTGCGGTTCCAACTCCGCTTAGGGAAGGAGTTACTGCCTTCACCTCAGGCACTGTCTTCAGAATCAGCTCAAAATCCTCCTGAGTAAAACGGATATCTCCTTCTTTGTCATCCGTATAAATGGCAATCTGCCCATTGCCCATATTATCCAGCTCTGAGCCTACCTTCTGCTTCACGCCGTTTCCTACAGACATGACCATGATCACGGAGGAAATCCCGATAATAATTCCCAGCATAGTAAGAACCGAGCGTCCCTTATTGCTCTTGATATTTTTGATTGCAATTTTGGTATATTCCCATATCTGTGCCATGTATCCCTCCGTTACTGTGCCGCTACGGCAGTTACCGGCATCCCCTCTTCCAGCTGAGCAGCGGATTCCGTAATTACCTGTTCGTTCTCTTTGAGTCCCTCAGTAATTTCTATCTCCAGATCCGTTGTAAGCCCTGTGGTTACGGTACGCTTTTCCACTATACCATTTACTACCACATAGACAAACTGGCCATCCACATCCGTGTATACGGCTTCCATAGGAATGGTAATGGCCCCTTTCGCCTCTCCGGTAGTAATCACCGCCTTGGCCTCTACTCCCAAAAACAGATTCTGATCCGGATTGGTAATTATCAGATATGTACCCACCACTGCTGCTCCGTTGGTATTTTTAGTCGCCATCTGTTCAATTTTGCTGACTTCGCCCTGATAGCTTCTTCCGGCAATAGTAATCTGTGCAGACTGTCCAACCTTCAGTTTTTCCAAATCGTATTTACTGACCGACAGAGAAACCGCTACATCCTCCAGACTTTCCAGGGTAAAGAGAAGCTCTCCCTCCTGCGGAGTTTTGCCCGGTGTCGCTTCCATCTGTGTAACCACACCATCAAACTCAGCCAGGATTCCCTGCTCATTGGTCTGAATGGCCTCCATGGTATTTTGCAGCTTAAGCTTCTCGATTTCTGCATTAGCTTCCATCTGTGCCTTCCCTCCGGTACTTAATTTACTGCTTTCCGAAGAAGACTTCTGTGACTTCATCTCGGCCTCATATTCCTTATATTCATTTAACAAGCGGGTATTTTTATCAATTTCCTCCTGCAGCTGTACAACCTCTTTTCCATATTTTTGCTCATGGGCATTCTGCTGAATCTGAATAAGCAGATTCTGATATTCTTCACTGGTAGGATCATCCTGCCATTCAATACGGGAAATTTCCAAAAGATTTCCATGATGTGCCAAGGCTGCCTGCTTATCAGACAGCTTTTTTTCCAGGGTATCCACATAATTCTGGGTATCGGCAATCTGCTGCTTTAAAACCTCTAAATTGACATTGGCTTCCGTATACAGTGCCTGCTGCTTCCCGTTTTTTTCCACACTGTCCTGATAGCCTCCGTTATTGGCCTGAAGGTTCAGCTGTGTAATCTGCTTTAAGTCTGCCAGAGAAGCCTCATCATAAACCAGGATAGCCTCTCCTTTTTTTACCGTTTCTCCCTTTTCAACCCGAATTTCTCCTATTTTGGCACTGACCGGCGCAAAATAGCTGACAGCATTGTCAGAAATTACCGTCCCACTGATATTCAGTGTCTGCTTAATGTCCTGTCTCTTTGCTTCTACCGTTGTAACCACGGCTTTTGCGTTTCCTCCCACAAAAACCCTGATTACCAAAAAAGCTGCTATACACAGGCCTGCTGCCAGTAAAACCTTCTTTTTCCTAAAAAATTTTCCCATTATGTCTCTCCTTTTTCAAGAAAACTACTGCCCGGATATTTTTCCGGTGTCCTCTACAATTTTTCCGTCCATCATCCGAATAATTCTGGGTGCCTGAGCCGCGATTTCATTATCGTGGGTAATAAGAATCAGAGTATGCCCATCCTCATGCAGCTTCTTTAAAATCTGCATAATCTCTTTACTGGAATGGGAATCCAGATTACCCGTAGGTTCATCGGCCAGAATAATGGGCGGTGCCTGGGCAATGGCCCGGGCAATGGCTACTCTCTGCTGCTGCCCTCCTGAAAGCTGTGAGGGTCTGTGGTCCATTCGTTTTTCCAGACCCACCTTTTCCAGGGCAATGGCAGCCAGACGGAGCCTCTCGCTTCTTCCTACTCCCCGGTAAAGCAGGGGAAGCTCCACATTTTCCAGTGCATTCAAATTGGCAATCAGGTTAAAGCCCTGAAAAATAAAACCAATTTCCCGGTTTCGGATATCCGACAGCTCATTATCACTTAAATGGGCTACATCCTGATGGTTTAATATGTATTTCCCGCTTGTAGGAACATCCAGACAGCCCAGCATATTCATCAGGGTAGACTTACCGCTTCCGGACTGGCCGATAATGGCCACAAATTCCTTTTTATCAATGGTAAGATTAATTCCGTCCAATGCCCGAACCTCATTTTCTCCGGGATTATAGATTTTTTCCATTTGTTCAATGGTTATTAAGCTGCTCATCTGCTTCACCTTCCCTTTATCGGTTTTCTACTCCAGATTCAGTTTCTTGCGGATAATATAGCTGCTGACAATGAACAGCACCGCAGCCGCTATAGCCACAATCAGATTCTGCATCCATACACTGCCTAGCATATAAAACCCATTGTCTGTAGTACCACTGGAGATACTAAAGAAAATAAAGGGAACCTGTATCGCACCCTGTATCAGGGAAATTACCCAGGAGATTACAATCCCTACCAAAAAGGAAAAGGCAATCCTGTATCTTCTGGCCAACTGCCCAATGGTAAGAGCGCCCATTACCAGTGCTACATTATAGATGATTCCGATAAAAGCACTGATGATAAATGGAATGATGATTTTTGCAAGATCAATTCCTAATAGTTCCAGCTCTCTTCTCAGCTCACTCAGAAGGAAATTCCAGCCTTCTTCACTTTCCCTGAGGAATATCAGCAATTCTTCTTTTCCGGGGTAACAGTTTGCTGCTGTTACAATAAAAACAAATATACTCAAAAAAATTCCCAGAGTACATAAAATTGACCATAGCCCCATTACCAGCCCCTTAGCTGCGAGAAGCTGTGTACCGGTCACAGGAAGTGTATGGGTCAGATAGCCCTCATCTGAGTACATGCTTTTATAAAACTGTAAGGCCAGATAGATAATAACCGCAAAGCTTACACCGATTATGGAAATAATAAAGGCAGCCCACACCAGCCCGATAATCACGGCAAAGATTCCCGAAGGCTCGTTTTCAAAAACGGGCTTTAAAAAGGTCAGACCGGCTCCAAGAGCAATAAGCTGAAGCAGCAGCAAAAGCAGCGCCGGCACCTTCCAGACTCTTTTCCATTCATGCTTAATTAATTTTCCTAACATGCGAACACCTCCCTAAAATAGGCATCAACACTCTTACCCTGCTGTTCCCTGATTTCTTCTACCGTAGAATGTAAAACCTTTTTCCCCTCTTTGATAAAAATCACCTCATCTAAGATGGCCTCCACATCGTTAATCAGGTGAGTCGCCAAAAGAACCAGTGCATTTTCATTATAGTTTTGAATAATCGTGCGTATAATATAATCCCGTGCTGCCGGATCCACACCGGCAATAGGCTCATCCAGAATATAGACCCTGGCATCCCGGCTCATTACCAGAATCAGCTGCACCTTCTCTCTGGTTCCCTTAGAAAGAGTTTTCAAGGGGGCCTTTTCATCAATTCCCAAGGATTCCAGCATGGCTCTTGCCCTTTCCGGGGAAAAATCTTCGTAAAAATCGGCAAAAAATTCCAGCATCTGCTTTACTGTTCTTCCTGCCTGTAAATACGTTCTTTCCGGCAGATAAGACACTATCGCCTTCGTCTCTACTCCGGGCTTATATCCATTGATGCTCAGTTCTCCCTCTGTAGGCACTAAAAGACCGTTAAGCAGCTTAATCAAAGTGGTCTTTCCGCTTCCATTGGGCCCTAAAATGCCAATTACCTTTCCGGCCGAAAGGCTTAAATCCAAGTTATCCAATGCATATTTTGTCTTGCCTGTGGGCTTGCCATAGCAATAGGACAGTTTGTTGATTACTACCAGATCTTCCATTATCTTCTCCTCTTCCTCTCTGTTTTCTCCTTGTGGTTACCTTTCTTCTTTACCGTTGCTGTCTTCTTCCTTCAACAGCTGAACAATTTCTTCTTTTTCAAAGCCCATTTCCTTCATCTTTCGGATAAATTCATGGACATGCTCTCTTACCAGTGCATTTCTCGTTTCCTTAATCATTGCCTCATCCTCCGTTACTGTTCTGCCGTTTGTTCGGAAAGTAACTATTACCTGCTTTCTTTCCAGCTCTGTCAGTGCTCTTTGCATGGTATTGGGATTCACTCCTGCCTCTGCTGCCAAATCTCTCACACTGGGAATCCTCTCTCCCGGCTGATATATTCCTGAGCAGATGGACAGCTCCAATCGTTCCGCAAGCTGCAGATAAATCGGTCTGTCAGCATCCAACTTCCACATTTGTACATTCCTCCTTTATTGATATGCTTTGTTCTCTCATTGTTATTCTGTATTAAGTAATTAATACAATAATATATCAAGACGTTTTTGTCAATTCCTTTTTAACCTATTTTTAATTTGGATTGTTTTACTATACTTTCTTCTTGAATACTTCCATATCTTGTGCTATGATTTTTTCATATATACTATACATTGTGTCAGACACCCGGGTGAAGCGATTAATCCGGGTGTATTTGACGAATATGCCAAAAAAGGAGTCCATAACGGCAATGATGATTAAAAAACGAAACGGCCAGCCCCAGGCCTACCACGGGGAGAAAATCAAGCAGGCTGTAGCCTTAGCCTTTGCCAGCGTAAATGAACCGGCAGATGAGGCTGTCCTGGATAAAATTCTAAAAGACGTTGAGGCTAAATTCCCTACGGGAAGAGGAAGTGAGTTTTCCCTTACGGTAGAAGAAATCCAGGATATGGTAGAGCTTACTCTGATGGAGGAAAACCGGTACAAGGTGCTGAAAAGCTATATTCTCTATCGTCAGCAGCGTTCCGGTATGCGCCATGCCCGGCAGGCACTGCTGATGCACTTTTCTGATTATCCCAGTCTGGAGGAGGTTCTCAGGCAGATTCAAAAGGAATATTCTGCTGAAGAATATTCCATTCAGCAATTGACTCACAAATTTATGGGCATGATTAAGGAAAACAGCTCTCAAAGCGAGAAGCTGACCATGCTGATTAAATCCGCAGTAGAGCTGACCACCCAGGAGGCACCGGAGTGGGAAATGATTGCTTCCCGGCTTCTCTATCTGGATTTTTCTCATAAGCTGGCAAAAAACACTGCTGCATTAGGCATTCAGGATTTTTACAGTAAGCTTCGTTATCTTACGGAGGAAAAATTATACGGCAGCTACATTCTGGACAGCTACAGCAGAGAAGAAATTGAAGAATTCTCCGGCTGGATGGAGGATGATCGTAATAACCTGATGAATTATTCCGGACTGGAGCTCCTTTTAAGCCGCTACGTTATCCGTACCCGTAAAAATGTTCCCTTAGAAACTCCCCAGGAAATGTTCATGGGCGTAGCCATGCATTTGGCCATGAAGGAAAAAACAAACCGTTCCGAGTGGGTAAAACGGTTCTACGATATGTTGAGCAAGCTGCAGGTTACTGTTGCCACTCCCACCCTCTCCAATGCCAGAAAGCCTTATCATCAGCTGTCTTCCTGCTTTATCGATACGGTTTCCGACAGTCTGGACGGTATCTACCGTTCGTTGGACAATTTTGCCAGAGTAAGCAAGTTTGGCGGCGGTATGGGTATGTACTTTGGCAAGGTCAGAGCCAGCGGCAGCAGTATCCGCGGCTTTGAAGGTGCTGCCGGAGGGGTTATCCGCTGGATTCGTCTGGCTAATGATACTGCCATTGCCGTGGATCAGCTGGGTATGCGTCAGGGCTCCGTTGCCGTTTATCTTGATGTATGGCACCGAGATGTTCCCGAATTTTTAAATTTAAGAACCAATAACGGTGATGACCGGATGAAGGCCCATGATGTCTTTCCTGCCCTCTGCTATCCCGATTATTTCTGGAAGCAGGTAAGAGATAATCTGGAGGGTGACTGGTATCTGATGTGTCCTCATGAGATTCATACCATTAAGGGCTATGGCCTGGAGGACTGCTACGGGGAGGAATGGGAGGAAAAATATCTGGACTGCGTTCACGATTCCCGGATTCCCAAACGGGTAATTCCCATTAAATCTCTGGTTCGCTTAATTATTAAGAGTGTGGTGGAGACCGGTACTCCTTTTACCTTCAATCGGGACCATGTCAATCGGATGAATCCCAACCCTCATAAGGGTATGATCTACTGCAGTAATCTTTGTACGGAAATTGCCCAGAATATGGCAGAAATCGAAGCGGTAGAGCAGACAGTGGAAACCAGAGACGGTGATACGGTAGTGGTTACCGTAACCAAGCCCGGGGAATTTGTGGTGTGTAATCTTGCCAGTCTCTCTTTGGGAAGAATCGATGTGAAGAATCCCCAAGAGCTTTCTTACATAACTGCCAGCGCCATGCGGGCTTTGGACAATGTGATCGATTTGAATTTCTTCCCCGTACCCTATGCCAAAATCAATAATGAAAATTATCGTCCTGTGGGACTGGGGATCAGCGGCTACCATCATATGCTGGCCAAGCACAAAATCAGCTGGGAAAGTGAAGAGCATCTGGCCTTTGCCGAAGAGATTTT
>JBJFFP010000007.1:0-3561 GCA_051891855.1 Lachnospiraceae bacterium
TGGAAGGACTTAGAAGATGTATTCGGTTTTGAGGGTACTTATTGAATAAGAAATGTGCCGCAGTTTGCGGCTTTTTTTATTTATGGGAGTATCAGGATAAAGGCAGGATGGAATCATATAACGGAGAATATAGGTTGAAATTTTCAAAAAGATTATCGTAAACTGTCTAAATGTTTGGAAAAGTTGTTTGCTTAAGATATTAAATATGTTATAATAACCCTATAAGTGTTGAAATAGGACACAATCTGTGTTGCGGCCCTATATGAATAAACTGAAGAGGTGATGGAATGGATACAAAAATTCTTTTGGAAAATGGTACTAATGAGCTGGAAGTATTGGAATTTACTTTAGATGGGAATTCTTATGGAATTAATGTAGCAAAGATAAGAGAGATTATCCCTTATCAGAATGTTACGCCGGTACCTAATGCCCATCCCAGTATAGAAGGAATTTTTATGCCACGTGATGTTATGATTACGGCTATTGACCTGAAGAATTGTCTTCAGAGGGGAACATCAAAGGAAGGCGGCCTCTTTATCATTACTAATTTTAATAAGCTGAACATAGCATTTCATGTTGACGAGGTTTTAGGAATCCATAGAGTATCCTGGGGAGACATCATTAAACCCAGCTCTACAGTATCGACAACAGAGGAAGGAGTTTCCACCGGTATAATCAAGAGGAATGATAAGCTGATTATTATTCTTGATTTTGAAAAGATTGTTACCGATATTAATCCGGAAACGGGACTTAAGCTGACGGAAATTGATGAGCTGGGTGAACGCAGACGTAATGATGTACCTATTCTTATTGCAGAAGATTCTGTTCTGTTAAATAAACTAATTGTTGATTCCCTTAGAAAAGCAGGATATGTAAATCTGATTCATACAGAGAATGGTCAGGAAGCATGGGATATTATAAGCGAATACAAGCTGAGTGGAGATGTCCATGAGCATATACAATGTGTCATCACGGATATAGAAATGCCGATTATGGATGGGCATCGCTTAACCAAATTAATTAAATCTGATGATGAAATAAAAGATATTCCTGTGATAATCTTTTCTTCTCTTGTTAATGATGAAATGAGAAGAAAGGGAGAAGCCTTAGGTGCAGATGCCCAGTTATCTAAGCCGGAGATCGGAAATCTGGTAAGAGAGATTGATAAATTGGTTCTTGAAAAATAAGAAGCTTAAATAAGGATAGGAAGCAGGGAATTTTCCCTGCTTTTCCTATGTATAAAGAATAATTGAGAGAGTATTATGGAGTTGAGAGAAATACTGGAAGAAGCGGAAATATTTCTTGTAGCTATAGGAGAAGAATTTCAGGCTGTATTTGATGAGCTGAAAATAGATAATTCAATGGGCTCTGCAATTTTTGAAGAATTTGTAAAAAAGGAATTTTTGGATAATCGGGAAAAGGGACGGGTGGATTTTGCCTATGAAAGACTGAGGCTTTTTTTGGAAAATAAAAATTATTTTCTTATCACCATGTGTTATGATGACCGAATTTATGATGCAGGACTTGAAGCTGATCGAATAGTAGCTCCCTGTGGCAGCTTACACGCATTACAATGTGAGGCTGTCTGTACGGATGAAATCTATGCAGCGGATGATTTTCTCCGAGATATTTCAGAAGGAAAACAACCCCTCTGTCCTCACTGTGGTAAAGGGCTGGTGATGAATCATATTGGTGCTTCCCGATACAGTGAGGAGGGATATCTCAAACAATGGGAAAAGTATACAAAGTGGCTGCAGGGAACCTTAAATAAAAAACTATGTATTTTAGAATTGGGAGTCGGTCTGAAGTATCCTTCTGTTGTTCGGTGGCCGGCAGAAAAAATTACTTATCTCAATCAAAAAGCACGGTTGATCAGAGTTCATCCTTCATTGCATCAACTGCCGGAGGAAATAAAGAATCGGGGAATCTCCATAGCAGAAGATCCGATTACCTTCCTGTTAAATCAATTTGTATAAAATAAAAGAGTGTGATAAACTAATCAAGAGAGAAAGTCTTTGCGGAGGAAAGAGTATGAAATCAAATGAAGAATATTTGGATGAACTGTTAAAAGCAATGGAGACTGATACTAATGAACAGAGCTCCAATACTAATCCGCAGCAGGATACACCGGCTGACACCGATATTCAGGACATATCGCCTATGGAGGACGATAATGCAGGAGAGACTGATGTTATTGAAGAAGACCTACCTGTTATAGAGCCGGAGGAAGCTATATTAGAGTCGGAAGAAGCTATATCAGAGCTGGACAATTTGGATAATATGGAAGAATCGGTTGTTTCAGATGATTTGTCAGAAACGTCTCTCGAGCAATTAATGGCTGAAATAAAGGAAAGCGCTCAGGATTTCGATGAGATTGATTTTTCGGCAAATGATATGATGTCAGAAGAGAGCATTGATGAATTATTGAATGCCGCAAAGGCTAATGTACAGGATGATGAAAACGAAGAAATTCCGTCTATTGAAGAAGGAGATTTTGAAAATCTTGATTTTGAGAATCATGACGAGGTTTCCGATATAAAGGAGCTTCTGGATATGGCAGAAAACAATGAAGCTCTTGAGGAGGATGATCTGCCTCTTGGGGAAGAACAGGTTTTAAGTATGGATGATTTAGATTCTCTTTTGGAAGATCGATCTTCTCCGGACGGGGATGAGGATGAAGAAAAGGGGAAGAAATCTAAAAAGAATAGCAGTGGTGATGATAAAGCTAAATCCGGTTTCGGAAAACTGCTTTCCCTTCTTTTTGAAGAGGAGCCAGAGGATATGGAAGTGCCGGAAGCGTCGGATTTGAATCTTTCCGAGGAAAATAAGGAAATTCTTACCCAACTGGATAAAGAGGGGAAAAAGAAGAAGAAAGCAAAACCCAAAAAAGAAAAGAATAAGAAAAACAAGGGTGAGGAAGAAGAAAATCCTAAGAAAAAAGCGAAAAAAGCTCCTAAGCCTAAAAAGGAAAAGAAGCCAAAGAAAGAAAAACCGAAAAAGGATGTTATTCCCCAAAAGCCGGAAAAGCTTCTTCCCAAAAAGAAAGTAATAGTTACGGTTGCATTTGCTGCTTCATTGTTAATTGCCATACTTTTGCTGGAGATTTTTGTTCCGCCAATTTATACACTTTCCAATGCACGGGAAGCTTATAACCAGGAAGAATATAAAACGGCATATAAGGAGTTTTATGCAGAGAATCTCAGTGAAGGAGATGAGGAGCGGTTTCAGGTTTCCAGAGCGATAATGCGAATGCAGACCAATTTGAACAGTTATAATAACTTTGTTCATATTGGTGATGAAGTTAAGGCATTGCATTATTTACTGGAAGGTGTCCATGTTAAGGATGATGTATACACCTTGGCCGCAAATTATGGTGCAGCAGGAGAAGTGGATACCGTGTATAATGAGATTTTAGCAATCTTAAGTTCCAATTATGGATTGACGGAGGAGGATGCTCTGGAGCTGATCAATGAAGAAAGCGACTTGGCTTATACGAAGAAGCTTCAAGCCATTGTCAATGAATAGAGTGAGGGAAGAATGGTAGCAATAATTGATTATGAT
>JBJFFP010000008.1:0-21413 GCA_051891855.1 Lachnospiraceae bacterium
AGGTCGGGCAAACCTGTCGCTTTCTGCTTGGTCTTGCTTCGGATGGGGTTTACATGTGCCCCCTCTGTTACCAGAAGGGCGGTAGTCTCTTACACTGCCTTTCCACCCTTACCGGCAAATTTGCCGGCGGTTTATTTCTGTTGCACTGGCCTTGGAGTCGCCTCCACCGGACGTTATCCGGCATCCTGCCCTATGAAGCCCGGACTTTCCTCACCTGTCTTACGACAGCTGCGATCACTTGTCCCACTTAATGGAAGGAAAAGCTATACCTTAAAACAGCTTCCCCCTACAAATTCTCTTACAATAGAATTCATGGGGAGGTTTTCACTTCCTACGCCTAAAAAATATCCCAAAAACTTTAACAGCCGCTTTGCTTCAAAATACTCCGGCTCCTCTTTCGCAATTCCAAAAAGCAAGGGCTCTGCATAAATTTTTAGCATGGCAAGCTCATAAAGTGTTGCGGAATTAAACATGGCATCCGCACTTTCCTGAAAAGGGAAAATATTCTCCTCTTCTCCCCTACGGACAGAGCTCCACATTTGAAGTGTTCCCTTTGCGCTGGTGCCTCTGGTTCTGGCATCTCTGACCATACGTCTTAATAATCTGCCATCGGTGGTAGGAATGCGGTTATGCTCATCGACATTTAGGCAGGTCAGAGCGCTGATATAAATTTTATACTTACTCTCTTTGGGTAAAGCATGGGACATCTTATCGTTCAGGCCATGTATTCCTTCAATAACCAGAATATCATCAGGCCCCAGTGTTTTATATTCCCCCTTGTATTCCCGGGCTCCTGTTTTAAAATTGAAGGTAGGCATCTCCACCGTCTTTCCCTCCAGCAGATCACACATATCCCGATTAAACTGTTCCACATCAATCGCTTCCAGACATTCAAAATTATAATTTCCGTTTTCATCTTTAGGCGTCTGATCGCGGTTTACAAAATAATCATCCACGGCAATGGGATGGGGCTTTAGTCCATGAGTCATCAGCTGAACCGACAGGCGATGGGAAAATGTGGTTTTTCCCGATGAAGAGGGGCCGGCAATCATAACAAATTTTACATTGCCTCTGGCCGCAATCTCACTGGCAATTTCAGCGATTTTTCTCTCCTGCAAGGCCTCCTGCATAAGAATGACCTGCTGCAGCTTTTGATCACAGATTGCTTTATTCAGTTCCCCCACCGTGTTTACTCCTATATCCTCTGCCCATCTGGTGGATTCCATTAACGTATCAAACAGCTTCTTTCGCGGGGAAAAATCCGTAAGACAATTAGGTTCCTCCATGGTGGGAAGAATCAGCAATATTCCATTCTCGTAAAGCCTTAAATCAAACTGATTGATGTAGCCTGTAGAAGGAAGCATATAGCCGTAATTATAATCATAATATCCCTCCAGGCAGTACATATTTACATAGGAGCTTCTCCTGTACCAAAGCAGCTGCTCCTTATCCTCCATACCCTGTGTGGAAAAAATTGCTCTGGCCTGATCCAGGGGATATGCTTTTTTTACAATGGGAAGATTAAGCTCCACCAGCTCATGCATCCGGTTTTTAATTCTACGGAGCATCTCTTCATCCAGACTATAGTCTCCCTTTACGGAGCAATAATAGGCCGGGCCCAGAGAAAACTCCACCTTGATTTTACCATGATGACCGCCTACAACATCATGAATTGCCTTAACCAGAAGCAGGGTTGCACTTCTGACATAGGTATTGTAGCCGATTTTCTCTTTTCTTGTGATAAACCAAAGCTCACTCCCATCCTTCTGCAGGGTCTTGTGAAGCTCCCTGATTTTGCCATCCTGTACGACAAGAACGATGGTATTCTCATAGGTCTCCTGAAACTCATTTACAATTTGTTCAAAGGCAGTCCCCTTTGAATATTGTTTTTCTTCACCCTTAATTTTAACCGTAAGCATCTTCCATTCCCTTTCTGTATCTAGCAAATTATCTGAAACGGTTCTGTTTCTTTGGCAAGCCGGATTTCCATACCGGGCAGCTCCCTCAGAAGGGCTTCCTTCATATAGGAGGAAAAAACTTTCTCCAGGCCGTAATGTCCGGCATCGATCACTGAAATTCCCTGCTCCAGAGCATCCAGACCGTCATGGTGTCCGATATCGCCCGTTATTACCACATCTGCATTCAGTTCAGCCGCTTTTCGGATATAGCTTTTTCCGGAGCCCGGAATTAAGGCTGCCTTTTTGATTGGTTTAGTAAAATCACCGAATACCCTTACAGAGGATAACCGACAATGCTGCTTCACATAATCTGCTGTTTCCGCCAAAGTCATCGTACAGGGCAGACTGCCTATACGTCCGATTCCTTCCATGGCAATTTCATCCTGAAAGGTCACATCCAGAACCCGGCATTTTTCCAATTTTAATTGATCTGCAACTGCATCAGCCATCCCCATTACATCAAAATTGGTATGCATGGCATAATAGGAAATATCCTGCTGTATCAGCTGATATACTCTTTTTCCGATAAAATCCCCTGTGGTAATGGATTTCATTCCGGAAAAAATCAGCGGATGATGGGTAATCAGCATATCTGCCTCCCATTCACTTGCCTGATTGATGACCTCACCTGTAGGATCCAGTGCAAGCAGAATTTTATCCACCTCTTTATCTTCTCTTCCGCATAAAAGCCCCACGTTATCCCAGCCTTCAGCATAAAATTTCGGTGCCAGCTTTTCCAAATACTGAATAACATCCTTACACTTCATCCGTAAACCACTCCAATCCCTGATGGATTTTTCCCAAATTCTTTTGAATCTGCCTGCTTCGTTCTCTGCTTCTTTCCGTATTCTGCTTCTGAAGCTTAAGCAGAATTTCCTTCTGCTGCTTTTCTTCTTTTTGTAAAAATTCCTTTAAAACGGGATGCCGGTTCTTTAGCAAAAACTCTCCATAGCAGTCAAACAGCTCCTGATTTTCCGATGATTTCTCTCTTGAGCCTGCTTCCACCTTCATCATGGGGTAGAATTTTCCCTCCTCCAAAACCATATCTTCTGCCGTAATTTGCCATCCCATTTGACGGACATAGGCACGCACCATGGCAATCTCGGACTGAGGCTGTAAAACCAGCTCCCTCATTCCCAAAAACTGATCCCGGCTATCCTCAATAATGCGGATCATCAGTTTGCCTCCCATACCTGCCATTACCACTGCCTCCACTTTCGCGTCAGAGTCCAGTGCACGGGCTCCATCCGACAGCCTGGTGTCAATATATGTAGAAAGGCCTTCCCTTTGAATATGTTTTTCGGCTCTTTCCAAGGGTCCCCGGTTTACATCCATGGCGATACAACCCGGCGCCTTCCCCGTCTTCACCAGATAGATGGATAAAAAGCCATGATCACAACCGATATCCGCAACCCGCAGTCCCCCGGACAGCAGATCAGCCACTGCCTGCAATCGTTTTGATAATTCCATATCAGTCCAAATAATCCTTTAACTTACGGCTTCTGCTGGGATGACGCAGCTTACGCAGGGCCTTTGCCTCAATCTGGCGGATACGCTCTCTGGTAACCTTAAATTCTTTTCCTACCTCTTCCAGCGTTCTTGCTCTGCCGTCATCCAGCCCGAATCTTAAACGAAGAACCATCTGCTCTCTTTCCGTTAAGGTACCCAAAACCTCCACCAGCTGTTCCTTCAACAGGGTAAATGCTGCGGCATCTGCAGGAACGGGAACATTGTCATCCTGAATGAAATCCCCCAGATGACTGTCCTCCTCCTCACCGATAGGCGTTTCCAGAGATACCGGCTCCTGAGAAATTTTTAAAATTTCCCTTACCCGTTCCACCGGCATATTCATGGCCTCTGCAATCTCTTCCGGACTGGGCTCTCTGCCAAGCTCCTGCAAAAGCTGCCGGCTTACCCGAATCAGCTTATTAATGGTTTCCACCATATGCACCGGAATACGGATTGTTCTTGCCTGATCCGCTATTGCTCTGGTAATAGCCTGACGAATCCACCAGGTAGCATAGGTAGAGAATTTATACCCCTTACGATAATCGAATTTTTCTACAGCCTTAATAAGACCCAGGTTTCCCTCCTGAATCAAATCCAAAAACAGCATCCCCCTGCCCACATAGCGCTTGGCAATACTTACCACCAGACGGAGATTGGCTTCGGCCAGACGCTTCTTGGCTTCCTCGTCTCCCTCCTCCATCCTCTGAGCCAGCTCTATTTCTTCTTCTGCACTGAGCAAAGGAACTTTCCCGATTTCCTTAAGATACATTCTTACCGGATCTTCAATGCTGACACCATCAGGCACGCTGAGATCGATATTTTCCATATCCACCTCATCCTCTTCGGTAAGAATGATTTCATCATCCTCTACAGGTACCTCTTCCTCTTCGGTGATGCGAAGGACATCCACTCCGCTTCGCTCTAAGGCTTCGACTATCTTATCCATCTGTTCCTCCTCCAGAGGAAAACCGGCAAAAAAATCCACTACCTCCTGGTACTCCAGCATATTTTTCTTCTTTCTTGCCTGTGCCAGCAGTTCCTTTAAGCTCTCTTCCAATTTTGCCTTTGTGTTTTCATCCATCTTAAGGTCCATCCTTCCATTTAGGGTTTTGTACTATTTTCTTTAAGGCTGTTGTCCATAGTGTGGTCATTCATCCAAAGAAATATGCGTTTTTTTCAGCTCCTCCAGGGCTTTTTTTGCTTCAAGCACCTGATTTAAGGCAGTGGCATCACTGCCAAGACGACTGGAATAGTATTCCAGACTGTTTTGTTTTACGTTAAGTAAAATATCATGAAATGCTTTTTCCCTTTCTGGAGGTGAGTCAGACAGCTCTATTTTTGTATTGAATATTTCTGCCACCTGCCTTTGCTCCTCCTCATCGGGAAAAAGGCTGATAATTCCGGCAGGACTGAAATCCCCGCTTTCAAAGCCGTCAAACAGTCTTGAAGCCACCTGCTCATAAAGCTTGTCTGTAAAATCTGCGGCAGAAAGATATTTTTTCACTTTGGGATAAAGCCCAGGCTCCTCCGTCAGCCAGGTAATCAGCAAACGCTGGACTCTTTTCGTCCCCTCCTCAGCCTTATTTTTAGACTGTATACCGGATTTAGGCCGTTCCAGTGGCCTGGCCGCTCCTGATGATGCCGCATAGGCCGCCACCAGCTTTTTCAAGCTTTCTCTGCTGATTCCGTATTGATCTGCTATGGCATCCAGATAATTATTTCTCTCCATTTCCTCTGAAAATCGACAGAGTCTTGCCGCGATTTCCCGGTGAAAGCCTGTCTTTTCCTCCGGATCCGTTAAATCATAGTTGGCGCCAAGCATCCGAATTTCAAATAAAAATCCGTTTTCCGCCTCTTCTATTCTTTCCTGAAAGGCCTGGGTTCCCAGACTCTGAATAAATTCATCCGGATCCTTATAGGGCTTCAAATTGATCACCTTGCCCGACAGCCCGGTTTCCCGCAAAATATTCAGCGCCCTTAGGGCTGCCTTTGTTCCCGCCCCATCACTGTCGTAGGCTAAGAGAACGTGCTGGGTATAGCGCTTCAGAAGATTGGCCTGCCCTAAGGTGAAGGCCGTTCCCAGTGAGGCTACCGCCTGCTGAAAGCCCGCCTGATGGAGGGCAATAACATCCATATATCCCTCGCAGAGGATAATATTGTTCTTTCTTGCCGTTCTGGCAAAATTTAATCCGTAAAGGTTTCTGCTTTTATCAAATACCGGAGTTTCGGGAGAATTGAGATATTTAGGCTCTCCCTCCCCCATTACTCTTCCTCCGAAGCCGATGGCCCGATGATTTACATCCATAATGGGAAAAATAACCCGATTCCAGAATTTATCATGTACACCATAGCGTTCATCTGCCGTAGCCAGTCCCGCCTGGATTATCTGCTCATCCCTGTAGCCCCTGCTTCTTAAATACAAGACCAGATCATTGCTGCTCTTATTGGCAAAGCCTAGACCAAATTTCTGTAGGGTTTCCTCCGTCAATCCCCGCTTCGTCAGATAGCGGTGGCCGATTTCTCCCTGCGTTCTTCGCAGCTGGTAATAAAAATATTTGGCTGCTTCCTTATTGATTTCCAGTAAAACCGTCTTCTTATCCGCTTCTCTTCTGGCCTCGGCAGAATACTCCATCCGGGGCAGGTCTACACCTGCTCTGTCCGCCAGTGCTTTTAATGCTTCCTGAAAGGTGAAATTTTCATAGTTCATCAGAAAACTGAATACATTACCTCCCGCTCCACAGCCGAAGCAGTAATACATCTGCTTTTGTGGGGAAACCGAAAAGGAAGGGGATTTTTCATTATGAAAAGGGCAGAGTCCAAAATAGCTTGCCCCCTTTTTCGTCAGCTTCACATATCCTGAAACGATATCCACTATATCATTTTTTGCTCTGATTTCTTCTACCACTTCATCAGGATAATACATGAAATGAGCTCCTTTCAGCCATGCCAGCACTTGGGAATATAAATTTCCTCATACTTGGCAATGGCAAAACGGTCCGTCATGGCTCCCACATAATCACAGACCACTCTCGCCTTGTTTTCACCCTCATCCATCATTCTCTGAAATTCCTGCGGTAAAAGCTCCGGTCTTGTAAGATAATATTCATACAGGGTTTCCATCAGTGCCTCAGCCTTACGTTCTTCACTCTTTGCCCGGGGATTGGTATAAACCCGTTCAAACATAAATCGACGTAATTTACCCATTGCCTCTTCCACCGGTTCGGACATGGAAATTCTATCCTTCCCTGCACTGGTCATCACAATATCATGAATAAAATGATCCAGTCTTTCACCAGTAGTCTCTCCGATAACGCTGCTTATTTCTCCCGGAACATCCTTTTCGGTCAGAATCCCTCCCCGAATGGCATCATCCATATCATGATGAATATAGGCAATCTTATCGGAAAAGCGAACAATCTGCCCTTCCAGGGTAGACGGCCTTCCGCTGGTCTGATGATTCAGGATACCATCCCTTACCTCCATAGTCAGATTCAGCCCCTGTCCTCCCTTTTCCAGACGGTCTACTGTTCGTACACTCTGCTCATGATGGGAAAAGCCAAGTTCACACACTCTGTTCAGAGCCCTCTCCCCTGCGTGTCCAAAGGGGGTATGTCCCAAATCATGCCCTAAGGCAATGGCTTCCACTAAATCTTCATTCAATCTTAAGGCTTTGGCTATGGTTCTGGCATTCTGGCTGACCTCCAGAGTATGGGTAAGTCGGGTTCGATAATGGTCTCCCTCGGGACTTAAAAACACCTGGGTTTTATCCTTAAGCCGCCGAAAGGCCTTACTATGCAAAATCCTGTCTCTGTCCCGCTGAAAAACAGGACGGATATCGCAGGGTTCTTCCTCCTTCAGTCGCCCTGCCGAATACATACTTAAGGCAGCATAGGGACTGAGATACTCTTTTTCCCATTGTTCCAGGCTTTCCCGAATGGTCATAACCTACTCCTTTGTCAAATTTCGTCACCGGTTATCAATAGTCCTCATTTTATTTATTCTGTATTGATTTTGAATTTCCTTTCTTATTATAAAAAGTTTTTTGATTTTTTTTATAGAAAAGATACAATCCAAGGGACGATTACTACCGTCAGGATTCCGGTTACCACAATCGCCAGAGAACTCATGGCCGCCGGTACCTCCCCCAATTCAATGGCCTTTGAGGTACCTACTGCATGGGATGAGCTGCCGATAGCCAGACCCTGTGCCACCGGTTCCGTAACCCCCACCAGCTTCAAAAGAGCAGGCCCTACCACAGCACCGGATATTCCCGCCACCATAACGCCTATAACGGTAATCCCCTGGATTCCTCCGATTTCCGAGCTTACCCCCAAAGCGATAGCCGTAGTAATGCTTTTGGGAAGGAGGGAGAAAATCAACTGCTCCTCTACCCCAAAAACGGATAGAATAGCGATAACCACAGCTGCATGGGTCAGGCAGCCAATAGCTATACTGATTAAAATTGCTGCCAGATTCTCCTTTAGTACCTGCAGCTGCCTGTACAGGGGAACCGCCAGACAGACCGTTACCGGCGTCATAAAATAACTCAGGTATTTCGCTCCGTATTCATAGGTCTCATAAGAGATCCCGGTAACCAGCAGAAAGGTAATGATCAGGATTACGGCAATCAGCAACGGGTTTAAAAATACTTTTTTCCACTTTTTCTGGACCATAAAGCCGATTCGATAGGCAATCAGGCTGAGAGCCATTCCAAAAAATAAAGATTCTCCTAAAAATTCATTTACGTCCATGTTCTATTTTCCTTTCCTGCCTCTGAAACGGATTATCCCCTGGGCAATCAGGCCGGTAACTACAGTTACTGCCGCAAAGGACAGAAATGCCGCCAAAAACAGCACCGTTATTTTTCCTCTGACCAAACCGTAGGAATTCATAATCCGTACCGTAGACTCTAAAAAAAACAGGGGCATAATTGACATCAAAAAGTCTGCCGCATCCTCAACCTGATTCAATTTGATTACCTTAGTCAGTAATAAGATAAACAAAAGAATCAGACCATAAACACTGGCGGGTACAGGTAAGGGCAAAAGTGTATTCAGCAGCTCGCCCACAAAGCTGATGGCAAAAATAATCATTAACTGAAAGACATATTTCATCCTTTTTCGCTCCTTTTCAATTCAGCCTTTTATTTTAGCATAGTTAAAATTCTTCGTAAAGTGTGGTATACTAAAAAAAGTATTCCCTGTTCTGGGAAAAAACAAGCTCCGGGAGGTAACAACATGAGCAACAATAAGCAGGAAAAACAAGGCTGGTACCCTCTGGATTTATCTGCCATCGTTTATCCTACCCTGCAGCGTCGTAATTTTTCTTCGGTTTATCGCCTCTCCGTATTGTTAAAGAAGGAGGTGCAGCCTGATCTTCTCCAACAGGCCATTGATATGACTCTGCCCCGCTTTCCTACCTATAAATCAGCCATGCGCAAAGGACTGTTCTGGCGCTTTCTTGAGCCCAATAACCGTCCCGGTCCCTTTGTCCAGGAGGATGTGCGTAATTTTTGCATGCCTATGCCCTTTAAATCCAATAATCGTTATCTGCTCCGCTTTTATTATCATGGCAGACGTATTTCTCTGGAGGCTCACCACAGCCTGGGAGACGGTACCGGAGGAATGCACCTTTTACATACGGTGACTGCCAATTATCTGCGGCTTTTAGGTTATGAGATTCCCAATCAGTATTTTGTTCTGGATATCCATGAACAGCCTGATCCTGAGGAGCTGGAGAATGCCTATATGCGCTACTCAAATGCGAAGGTACGTCCTCCCCGTCCCATGGAAAAAAGCTATCGGATAAGAGGAAGCATAGAGCCCTTCTATACCTTTCATGTTATTGACGGAATTATGAGTGTGAAGGATGTCATGCAGGTGGCAAATGGTTATCATTGTACCATTACAGAATATCTGAATGCGGTTTTGCTGTTTGCACTTTTACAAAAGCAAAAGCAGGATAAACCCTTTAAGGAACATCCGGTAAAGATTGCCATGCCGGTAAATCTCCGCCGTTTCTTTCCCTCCCGGACTCTCAGAAATTTTATCACCATGATTTATCCCTCCATCGATCCCAGGCTGGGAGAATATACCTTTGAAGAAATCATTACCAATGTACACCATTATATGCGCTATTCTATCAATGAAAAGTTTCTTAGGGGAGACATTACCACCAATGCGGCTACTCAGCGTAATCCACTGATTCGTGTAGTCCCTCTGTTTATCAAGGATTTTGTGGTGAAAACCTTCTATCGAAGAGTTCAGGACAGAAATTCCTCAGCCGGACTGACCAATATGGGGGCCCTTAAGGTTCCCGAAGAAATGATTCCTCTCATTGAGCGCTTCGATATTTATATGGGAATCCCCTTCTCTGCCCGTACCAACTGTGCTATCGTCAGTTTTCAGGATACTCTGACCATCAACTTTGGAAGCTGCATCCATGAATCCGATGTGGAACGTTACTTTTTTTCCAAGCTGGTGGAGGATGGGATTCCGGTAACCATTGAAAGTAATCGAGACTTTTAACAACAGATGCTGTTTGATTCAGCAGGAAGGAGAAATAGATATGTCCTATTGTGTAAACTGCGGAGTAAAGCTGGAGCCCTCCTTACAGACCTGTCCTCTATGCCATACTCCGGTAATCAACCCTAACGATCCCCATACGCAAATTGCCAGCTGTACCTATTCTGCTTTCCCCGAAAAGCGGGGAGAGGTGGAGCTGGCCCGCCAAAAAGATGCGGGTATATGGCTTACCATCGTTTTATTTACCTCAGCAGTCACCTGTCTGCTCCTTAACCTGACCACCTTTCAGAACGTGAGATGGTCTTACCCGGTTGTAGGTGCCTGTATTCTGTTATGGATATTCTTTTGCCCCAAAATGCTTTATACCAGACTCCCCTGGTCTCTCTGTCTGGCCGCCGATGCCCTCTGCATTATAGGCTATGAATATTCTCTCAGCACCTTGACCATGAATGGAAACTGGTTTTATGAGCTGGCCCTGCCCATTACCCTTATGGCAGATGCCACTGTTCTGATTTATATCCTTCTTTACCGCTATGTTTCCCGTGCGGTTCTGGCTACCGTGCTTTATTTTTTTATTGAGGCAGGCTTACTTAATGTGGGAATTGAGCTTTTAATCGATCATTATCAAGGTCTTCCCTTAAGGCCCGGCTGGTCAGCCATTGTATTCAGTGTCTGCCTGATTATCTCCGTTGCCCTGATTACCATTCTTTCCGTAGCCAGACTGCGAAATACAGTAAGAAAACGCCTCCATTTCTAGAGGCGTTTTCTTATTTCCTATTCCGGATCGTTTTCCAGTTTCTTCCGACGATACTCTTCCATAATGATGTTTCCCTTAGCGGGATCCTTCTTTCCCATCTGCATCAGATAAGGCAGTGTCTCTCCGTGAAATTCCTGCTCTTCTCCGTATTCAATCACTTCCAGGCAGTTACGAACCACATTGATGATACAGTCATCAAAATGTCCGGTTTTACAGCTTCTGCACTGAACCAGAAGATGAGCTATTCCGTGAAGAACATCATATTCATCATAACCGCCCCGTATATCATACTGAGGCATGTTCTTCTGTCCATTTTCCACATAGGTTACTTTATTTTTCATGCAGTTCAGAGTGCTGATTCGGCTGTAGCCAATCAGACAGTCCGGTCCGGCACAGCTTCCGCAGACTTTTTCTGTTTTACAGATTTGGTTCAGGTCATCAAGAATCTCCTGTCCATTTAATTGATCAAAAGTAATTGCCATAGTACCTCCATTCCGCCGCCTTTTTCTTTTGTAAATCCTCTCATCGGCTGCATCTCTTAACTTGTCTTGATTATATTTACTTACTATTTTATGCTACTACAATGGTCGGTTTTTGTCAAATGTCAAAAATATAAGTCTGGCTACAACAAAGTATATTTTAGTACATTATAGAAGCTCATGGCTACGATAAACAGGGACAATAGCTTTAATAATCTTTCAACACCCTCATTATCAATCCTTTTGGATACTGCCGCTCCAATCAGTGCCCCACCTATGCCTCCGGCAACCATACTGAGCAAATTGCTCCAGACAAACTCCGGTACTGCATTGGTTAATACCGCTGAAAGAATACCGGAAATCTGTGAAAAAATAATGATATATAAGGAGTTCTTTGCCGCCTCTTTGGCCTCCATAGAAAAGAAAAAGAACAGTACAGCCACATTTGCCGTCCCTCCCCCTATTCCCAGAAAGGAGGATATCCCTCCCAGAAATAGGCCGATAATCACGGATAGGGGAATACTGTCTATTCTTTTGGAGGGCAGCCTGTCTTTCCTGCAAATATAAACGTAGACTAAGAAAGTAATCATGGTCAACGCAATTGCCTGAATCGCTCCCAGGCCTCTTTCATCTGAAGAGCTTCGTCGAATTAAATCGAATAATTCTCTGCCGGCCAGCCCTCCCAGAACAGCCCCTGCCGCAAGTGCCGTACTGGTCCTAAGCTGTAGCTTTACTCCATCCCTCCTTTGTCGAATCAAGGAGCTTACCGACATTCCCAGTACGGTACAGCCGGAGCAAAAGCTTACGGTGGATACCGGCAAAATTCCCAGCATATCCAAAAGAGGTTTTATGATAATTCCTCCGCCGGCTCCCACAATGGCGCCCACACTGGAAGCCATCAAACAAACAAAAAACAAAATTACTGGTATCAAATCCCACTCCATTCTCCGGCCTTGGCCGAGTCTACTCTTTTACTTCTTCACTCACCTGCTTAAGCAATACAGCATTTTCAACCGGCACAGCCACAGCCTCCCGGATTACCATAAGCGTCCATACAGTCCTGTGCGGGATTTTTCATACACAGATGAACTGCTGCCCTTTTAAAGGTCAGGGGGAGTGCCAGGATATTGGGATTTTCTCCTACAAATTTTTTCTTCGCATCGGCTAAGGCTTCCTCAAAGCTCTCTCTGGTCTTTAAGCCCATTCCTCTTGCATACCCCGGTTCCTGGGCACCTACGATATAGATGGCACTGGTATTCATTTCCGCAATATGTCCACAGGACATCATGGAAAAGCCGTGGAAGGGATGGAATGCATTGGTGAACCGATATTTGCGGATATATTCTTCATTTGTAGCAAAATATTCTCCATAGCGATTCATGTCCGGCAGAATATTCATATGATCATGCTGGAACAGCTCATAAACCTCCCGCAGATAAGGCCAAAGCTCATCATGAAAATAACCATTACAGGTAGAGGAACAAATAATAACACACTTGTCGCTCATAATCCGCTTAAATCGAAGAACCTGGGCACTTAAGGCCTGCATCATCATAATAGGGTTGGTTCCCATTCCATCTCCGTAATGGAACTTCTGGGGCATACCAAACACCAGCACATCATATTTCTTTTCTGCCCAATGAACGTAGGTACGTTTATCCGCCACCTTCCAACTAAGGGGCATCATTTCCTTTGCATAACCGGAAAAAATGGCAATCTGTCTGGAGCAGGTATCCAACACCGCATCACAGCAGAAAAAGGGATGTCCCATCTTCTCTTCCATATGCATGCTGATTTCATCAAATTTATTTCTCATCAGACTTGCACCGTTTACCGGAGTAAAATCTTTTCTGTGCATGACAGAAGGAACATGGTGGCTTGCGATAGAACGCCAGTTAGTGATTCCCGTAGCGCTGTGCTTATAGCCTCCTGAATACCCGCCATAGGGATTTCCCTGCACATGGCCAATGAGAATAGGAATATCGCAGTCAAATACATACTTGTTCATGACCACCGGATCTCCCCGGTCAGTCACTCCCAGGTCAATCATATGCTCTGGGTCTTCGCTGTCATGGCTGATAATCTGTCCCGATGGCCAAAACTCATTAAACAGCTCTTCACCAAAAAGTGCTCTGGCATCTGCTTCCTTGCTTCTGGGATGAAGACCATTGGAAATAATGAATAAAATGTCCTTCTTCTCTACCCCTGCTGCATAAAGCTCCCTTAGGATCAGTTTTATACTCATTTTCCGATGGCTGGTAGACTGCTCCCCTCCTTTAACCCGGTCAGGCACGATAAAGGTTACGGTGCTTCCTTTATGAGCCAGCCGGGTCAGGGTGGGCATCCCGATAGGATTAGCCAGACTTTCCAGATAGGCCGCCTCCAGCTGTTCCTCCGAGATAAAGTCCGGATCCTTTACCGTTTCTCCGGGGATAAAAATATCGGTGCTATCCGGCAACTTAGCCGTCATCAGGCCCTGCCCATATTCAAAATCAAGTTTCATCTTTTCCTCTCTTTCTGCTGCCATACAGCCTGTGGTCTATTTTCCCATATACAAACGGATAATTTCCAGATATTCATTTGGATAAAAGCCAATTTCTCCCCAAAAACGGGTGAGGGCGATTAACCCACCGTCTATTTCCGGAATAGAGGCCAGCATGGCTGCATTATCCTTCTTTAATCCGCCGCCGTACACAACGTCTATTCCCCCGGTCTTTTCTTTGACGAAACGGGCTATTTTCGTGATGTAATCCTTATCTGCCGGAGTTTTTCCCGGTCCAATGGACCAGACCGGCTCATAAGCAATTACCACCTTAGAGGTATCCACATCCTGCAGACCCACTTCCAGCTGTTCCCCCAAAACCTGCTGCCAGTTTTCCTGTTCTTCGCTCTTTTCCCCAATACAGTAAAGCACCTTCATTCCTCTGGAAACGGCACATCTGATCTCCTGATTCAAAAGTCGATTCACCGCACAGGTATTCGCCACTCCTGCCTCTGCCAGAATACCGGTTTTGTCATTTCTTTCCTCACAATGGCCGATAATGGTTGTGCAGCAACCTGCTGCCACCATGGCAGAAGCACTTCGATTGGTCGTAAAGGCTCCGAAATTGCCTCCCACTGACGTATCCATCCGATATACACTCTGACACCCGATCTGTATGGGACTGCCCTCATTCTTTGCCGCCACAGCTCCCAGAAGATGTGCCTCCGGAAAATACATGGCAAATTCCACCTCCTTGGGATCATATCTTTTCAGCTCTTCCTGGACCTCCTTTACAATTACCCTTCCCCACTCCTCCACAGATGCCAGCCGGTTTACACCGCCATATTCCACCGGAACATCAAAACGCTTTAAATTTAAGTAAATATGCTTCATTTCTTCCTCCTACACATTTATTTTTCTGTAATCTGCTTCTGATTTCTTCACTGTTAGTTAAAGGTAATCATCGGGGCAAGCTCTTCTCCCAGTAAGGGTCTGCACCATTCTTTAAAGCTTTCCGTAACACCATTGCCCTCCGGATGGATAAAATCCGCCGGCATCGTCTTTTCCACCAGCATCACCTGATCAATGTCCACTAGGAAGGGTTCTATGGTGTATGGAGTATCCGATATCCGTTTAAAGGCCACCATCTTTCCTCCTTCTCCCTCCAGTACAGCCTTGCAGGCCAATTTTCCTGCCAGTATGGCCTCATGTCGATCTATACTGCTTTGTAGCGGTATGGATGCCCTTCCCAAAAGCCCCGGTTTTTCTCCTCTGGCCTTATAGCCCAGCCGCTTAATCACCAGATTAGCCAGGTGGGAGCTGACATCACCAAAGTAGGTTGCTCTTCCGGTTTTAAAAATCGGCGGGACAATGGGATTTCCCTCCTTATCCTTCAGTCCCTCACTGGCTACCACAACAATACCTCTTTTCTTCGTCAGCAGCCGCTCAATATCCTTTATGTATTTATCTTCGTCAAAGGGAAGCTCCGGAAGATAAATTAAATCCGGCCCCGGCCCTCCCTTATCTGCTGCCAGAGCGGCCGCGGCAGTAATCCATCCGGCATTTCTTCCTGATGCTTCCATGACTACTACATGAATGGGAAGTCCCTGTACGTCTGCACAAAGCTCTCTGGTGCTCTGAGCCATAAAGCGGGCTGCACTGCCATAGCCGGGGCTGTGATCGGTAATGGAAATATCATTATCCATGGTTTTGGGAATCCCCATAACTCTCACATCCAACCCCTTGTTTTTACAGGTCTTATGTAGTTTACCGCAGGTATCCATAGTGCCGTTTCCACCGTTGAATAGCACATAGCCGATATCGTTTTCCTGTACTATTTTTGCCATCCGCTCATATTCTTCCTGCCCCAGTTCATCTCTGGAGGTCCCTATAGCACTTCCGGGTGTCTGTAAAAGCAGCTTAAGCTTTTCTTCCGATATATTCTCCAGCTTTATCAGCTCTTCTCTCAGGACTCCTCCCGTACCATTTTTTGCTCCGAAAATATGCCCAATATGGGAATTTTTTTTTGCTTCTACTACAGCCCCGTAGAGGGAAGCATTTAGTACCGCAGTGGGGCCGCCTCCATGAACGATTAACAAATTTTTCTTTATCATTTAATCCTATCTTCCTCCTGTCTAAAACAGATGCTCAATGTTCAATTCGTGAATCATATTAACGATTTCCTTCGTTCTGCTGCAGCCGAATTTTCTCAGCAGACCCTTTATCTGTGTTTTAATGGTACTGACCTCTACGCAGCGGACACGGGCTATTTCCTGCACCTTGCAGCCCTGAAGCAAAAGCTTGATCAAATCATGCTCTGTGGCAGTCAGTTTGGAAAGATTATTGATAAAAAACAGCAGACTTCTCTCACTTTTCTGTAATCTGGCATACTCCTGCATAACCATCTCGTGAACCAGTCCCTGCATGATTGGCTTTCCTTCTATGGCACAGCGGATATGGTGCAGAATTTCCTCATCCGGGCATCCTTTAACCAGGTAATCAATGGCTCCTGCCCCCATTGCCGTCACCACAATATCCCTGGTTTCATGAACGGAAAGGAAAATGATTTTCTCTCCCGGATTCTCCCTGCAAATGGCTTCCGCCGCAAGGATTCCTGCATTGGTCTGTTCCATTTCAATATCCATCAGAATCAAATCATGCTCTGTTTTTTCTGCCAGACAGATAATCTCTTTTCCGCTGGCTGCCATTCCCACAACCTTCATATCCTTCTGCCGATTGATCAGCTCACTCATATCCTCTCTAAGCAGCTGAAAGTCATCCGCAATCAGTATTCTAATGGGTTTCTCCATTGGCCTTTGTCTCCTTTATCAGTTATAACGGGGAAGCATAATAAAAAACCGGCTTCCTTCCTGTGGTCTGCTTTCCACCTTTATAAAACCCAAATGTCCCTTTACTACCTCTCTGGTAAAGTACAATCCCATTCCCCAGTTATAGTTGGAATTCTTATTGGAGTAGAAAGGCTCAAATATCTTACTGATCTGTTCCTTTGTCATTCCCTTTCCATTATCCTCCACCTCGATTACCGTATACAAACGCTCATTGTAGCATTTTAAGACTATCCTTCCTTTTTTCTCCCCTGATGCTTCAAGCACTGCATCCTGGGCATTGATCAGCAGATTAGAAAGGGCTTCGCACAGCTGCGTTTTATCTGCCAGAACCGTAATGGGAGAAGGCTGCCACAGAATAATCTCTTCCTCAGGATATTTTTTATGAAAACGTGCCACTGCTTCCTGAAAAATCTCATGGATTTCCAAAGGCACCATGTAAATGGTATTACTTTTTACGCATCGATATAATTCCTCCATCCTGCTAAGCATGGAAAGGTTAAGCTCCTCCAGAACCTCCATATTTTTCCTGATCTTTTCCCTATCTATTTCCGGCTGTTCACACAGCGAACGCATTCGCTTATGTACAACTCCCACAGCAAACAGCTGGTTCTTAATCCCATGGACGAACATGGTGGCTCCCACCTTGGCCATGTTGAACTTTCGCTGCATAACCATATCCTCTTTATGCTCTTCAAACATTCCTGTGGTATATCTGAACAGACTGTAAAAGCCCATTACCATACAGACCAGCATCACTCCAATCAGCCCGATATAACTGCCCAGACTGGGGTTGATTTTTAAATAGCCAATTCCCCTGGGCCAGATATAATCATCACTGTAAAATCGATATACCTGCCCCGGATCCTGTTGGAAATAGAGAACATAGAGAATAGCCATTGCCATGACGCTGATGGCAATCTGACCAAACTGCCGCCTGCAGAATTTCATGGTAATGCTTCTGTACTCATGAAGAAGAAGCACCCCTCCCACAACCAGATAAGCCGTAAGCCACCATTGAGAGCTTTCTCCGATAAGGGTCTGGACAGCCGGACGTTTGGCAGTAATCCATCTGTAAATGGACGGATAATATAGAATCAGGGTGAGCATGGGAAGTATCATAACCACATATTTAATCCAACTGTTTTCACGAATCCATCTGATCATGGAATAGTGAAGGGCTATTTCCAGAAAAATCAGCGGAAACAGGGTTCTTCCCAGGGTGATTAAAAACCCCAATTCATTCAGGGTAATTCCCAGATACCTGATTTCGTTCAGCAGGCTTTTGGAGAAATAAAGAAAGAGAATGATATCCTCCGAAATCCCGCCCTTTTTGGCAATAAAAATCATGACCCCGCAAATTTCCAATGCCAGACTGATACATAGCCCTAACAGCAGCAGCGATTCGCTGTTTCTCTTTACGGTAAAGATAATTAAGGAAGCCATTACCAGACATATACTTAAGAGGATCAGCATAGTTTAAATCTCCTTATGGATATCCTTTTCCCTATCTTATCACAGTCAGCCTTATTTTTCGATTCTCTTTCCGCCTACAAATACATCTGCAATATTATGGTGTTCATCCAAAATTACCAGATCGGCATCCATCCCATTCCCAATAAAGCCTTTTCTATCCTCGATTTTCATCAGCTTTGCCGGATTTTCCGTAAGCAGGGGAATGATTTCTTCCAATCTCCTTCCGGTAAAGGACAAAAGATTTTTCAGGGCAACATCCTGCGTCAGGGTGCTTCCCGCACGGACGCCCGTATCGGCCAGCTTGGCATCGCCATCCACCACTACAACATCGTTTACTCCCAGCTTGTAGTTGCCGTCGGGCAGGCCTGCTGCCATAATGGAGTCGGTAATGGCAACCACCCTGTCCAGTCCCTTTGTCTTTAAGAGCAGCCTTACTGTACCGGGATGTAAATGGCGCCCATCACAAATTGCCTCACAATAAATGTCCGATTCCAGAGCAGCCCCCATAATTGCCGGAAAATGCTGATGTAATAGCTTCATGGCATTAAATGTATGGGTGCAGCTGGCGGCTCCCTTGTTGATTGCCTCCCAGGAGGTTTCATAATCCGCCCCGGAATGTCCGATGGCTACGGTTAAGCCTAATTCTCTCATAGCCGGAATATCCTCAATAATTCCTTCAATTTCAGGAGAAATGGTAATATATCTGATTTTCCCCTTTGCCCGTTCTTGATATTCTTTTAACAAAGTAAGGTTTCTGGTTTGCAGAAGATGCTCAGGCATGGCTCCCTTATACTCAGTGGAAAGGAAGGGACCCTCCAGATGAATCCCCAAAAGATTAGCCCCCCTGTGTTCCATCTCTTCATGGGCATTAAACTGGTCAATACACCACTGAGTCTGCTCCCTGGTATCCGTCAGTACGGAGCATATCCATGAGGTGGTTCCTTTGGTTGCTGCAAAACGGCAGATTCTTTCCAGATCCTCTGCTGTTGCTGCATTCACATCCACTCCTACTGCTCCATGAGTATGTATATCGATGAAGCCGGGAAGGATTTTCTTTCCCGCAGCATCATAGTATTCACCATCATCAGAACATTTTGCTCCTTCATCCAGAAGCTGCAGAAATCCATTGGATATTTTTATGGTCTTCTGTTGAAAACTATGGTCAATAAATACCTCGCCATTAATAATATATATATCCTTCATCTTACTGATTTTGCTGCTCAAACAGCCTCCCCCTTTCCTATTTTCTCACTCTATTCAGGCAGATTTGCCACAAATTCAGTACATCTTAAGCTGATATCCGGGTGATTCTGTAAAAGACTTACCGGAAAATCTGCACTTTTTTCTCCGTGGGCCGCTCTTCTCACCACTGCTCTGTGCCAGTCTCTGAAACAGCCTAATCGAATTTTTCTTGCCTGTGAAATTTCATACATACCTATGGTAACACAGTAGTTAGGCATATCCTCCAATGCACCGTTTAAATCTCCTACGGAATTGATTGCTCTGGTTTCCGGTGAAATTGTCAAAACCCGTGTGGGAAGTGCCAAAAACTCTTCACAGGATTTGGAACTGTCAGCCTCATTAAAAGCCACATGACCGTTAATCCCAATTCCGCCGAAGCAGATATCCACCCCTCCAAGGCGTTCGATAATTTCTCCGATATATTCGGTATTCTTCGGGTCAGGAAAAATTCGCTGTTCCGGGGGCATAACCAGCTCAGGCCTGATTTTAGCATATACGTTTCTGTCCATAAAGTCTCTGAAGCTTAAAGGATGTTCTTTGGGAAGCCATTCCCTGTCATCCGTCAGATATTCATCCATGTTAATGAACCAGACCTTTTTCAGGCTGATATTCTCTTTATTCACCATATCCACAAAAAAAGGATATTGTCCTACCGGTCCTACGGGGCAGATAAATACCGTGGTTTCATTGCGTTCATTTTTTCTTTTGATTTCTGCAACCATTTCCTCTGCCAGTGCCCGAAAAACAGTAGGATTATCCTCCATGACAATCATCGGTATCCTGGGATTATCCAGAAGTTCTTCTTTTGTGTAAGAATAATAGTTATGCTCCATCCTTTTCTCTCCTTTATCTGTATTCACAGTATTCAGATGAAAACAGGACTGCCTCCGGGCAGCCCTGTTCTTTCAACTACCGTTTGATCGGAAGTCTGTGTATCTTTAATATTCTCCTGCTTCAACCATTACATCTAATAATACATAGTCAGAAACAGCGGGATCCCCTTCAACTGCACCTGCTTCAATAAATGCCTGCTTCTGCAGCTCATAATAGCCTTCTACCGTTCCGTCTGCCGCACCCTGGGAAACCTCTTTGCCGGTCAGCCACTGTGCGTCGCCACGCTGCTCGTATACCGTTGCTTCATCCAGTGCAACCTGCTTGGCAACCAGTGCTGCTGTTTCTTCCTGATGCTCAGTTGCCGCATAGTCCATAGCTTTAAATAAAGCTCTGGTGTAGCGAACCAACACGTCTCTGTTTTCTTCTGCATACTTAGGCATTACAATCCAGCTTGCCAGAGAAACGGTTTCATCTGCAAAGGTCATATTATCGGCCAGTTTCACTGCACCTTCAGTCTCTTCCAGAATTTTCAAGCTGTTGGGAGACCATGTGGCTGCTGCTTCAACACCGCCGGAGATCATGGCAGATACAATACCGGTAGCATCCATGTCTACTGCAACGATATCCTCCATAGTCATACCTTCTTTGGTAAGGGCCTTTACCAGAATATCTTCACTGGAGGTTCCCGAAGAATAAGCAACCTTCTTACCTGCCAAATCCTTGATGCTGGTAATACCGGGGCCTCCGATCAGCATATCGCCGTTGGAGATATGGGATAAAGCAAAAATAGTTGCCTGCCCGTTAATGCAAAGCTTATGAGCCCCCTGTCCGATGTAACCGATATCGATGCTTCCGGATTCCATAGCGGCAATAATGGTAGGGCCATCTTGGAACTCCGTCAACTGAACGGTGATACCTTCTTCCTCAAGATATCCCTGTGCAATGGCATTTTCTATCGCCCAAAGACTTCCGTAGTTAGGCATATAGGCCACATTTAAGGTCACCGGTTCTATCGGTTCTGCCGTTTCTTCCACTGCTGCTGAATCACTTTCCTCTGTTGTCTCTACAGCAGGTGTGCTTTCAGCCGGTGCCGATGTCTGCTGGGAATTACTGCTGCCGCAGCCTGCCAGCAAGCTGACTGCCATTGATGCTGCCAATACTAAACTTAATACTTTCTTTTTCATCTTTTTCCTCCTTTTAGAAATTAGATTGTAAATACCCCATAAGTCCATCAAGGACAGGTATCTTATGTTATTTTCTGACCTCCAGATATTCCTGATATACCTGGCTCCAGATATGATTTTTC
>JBJFFP010000009.1:0-20599 GCA_051891855.1 Lachnospiraceae bacterium
AGACGTTATTCTTCCTTCCTCTTTTTGGAGAATAAGATAATAAAAAGCACTGGGCAGCAGGTTACGGCAGGCATAGGTTTTTCCATCCTGTAAGACTACCCTAGACTCTCCGTCCGTAAGAACCGCCCTGACATGTAATTCCTTCTGTACAAGAACCTGCATCTTCTCACCGACGAAAAGAAGCTCCTCTACCGTTCCTCCGGCACCTCTTTTTTTTACCTGAATATCCTTTAGTGCCATTTCATCCGGAAGCTCTCCCATAGTAAAATTTGTTCCGTCTGTACTGCTCAGGACAGCATTGGGGTAGCTTTCCTGTCTTTTCTTTAAGTTTTCCCAAAGATAGTCTATATGATCATGTTCATAGGTCCAGCGGTACCAGGCTTCTTTGGCTTCAAAATGGGAGGGATGGATATCATCCACAAATTCGCGAAAGCTTTCTTCTTCCATAAGCTCCCTTTCCGTAAATTTAGCTTCCTCCTCCGTCATTTCTCTGGCCTGCAGATAGGGCAGCTGACTGTTTCCCTCCCGATTCCATATGGCATCATTGGTGCCAAAGCCTCCTGAGGTAGAATAATAATAAGTTTTAGCCAGCTCCCCCTGATTATACAAGAGAAGTCCTCTGGTTTCCTTTACTGCCCTTGTGGTATTGGTATTTTCCTGAATATTATTATATACCTGAAAGGTGGAGCTATCGTCTAAATGTGCACCCAGAGAGCTTAAGGAGGAGTTGAGCATTTTATCATAGGCATAGGTTCTTGCACAAATCGCTTGTGCCTTTAAAGCTTCCATGGGGTAAGAGGCCGGCATTTCAGAAGGGACAACGGCATACAGATATTCTTCCAAAAGAACTTTATTAATAATGAGAATCCCTTCTTCCCTCTTTTCCAGCTCAAAGCTCCCATGGTATCCCTGCTCCTTAATCGAACGGGAAATAGACGGAAAGCAGGTTCTTCCCGTGAGGGCTTCCGGCTCAATAAAGATTCGGCCTTCTTCAAAATATTCACTGTCAGCATTTAAAGAAAAGGGTTCTTTCGCCGGAAGAATCAGGCTTTTTTCCCCATAGGTCAAAGTTAATTCCACATCAGAAACCATTTCCACTTCTTTGTGATAATAGCCGTCGAAATCCGATGTTTTTAACAGGACGCGTATAGTCTCCATCTGTTCATCCCGTACCAGAAGACCTGCTTGGATTTCTCCGTCCTCCACCACAAAATCCGCAAAGCTATAGCCGATTCTCACTAAATTTCTTTCCACGGTTTCCAAAGAATCATAGAGGCGATAGAACTGTACCTCCTCTGAAAAGGGATAAATCCCCTTTCCTTTAATTTCAATCTCTTTTTCCGACAGCTTCAATACTTCACCGCTGATTCTCTCTGTCTTTTCCTTTACCGCCTTTAGTCTTCCTTCCATAAACGTCAGGTCGGCTACCTGTTCTCTGCCTGAAGCTTCCCAATCAATAGGTAAAGAAGTTACTTCGTAATTTTGATAAAAATAAACCACCTTATCCAAAGACTCTATTATCCAGACATTTTTCAATTCTGCCGGCTTAGAGGTTTGCTTCAGTCCCCATAAGGTGTTGTCATAGGTAAGATAAATTCCCTTCCTTTGAACCAACTCCTGACTGAAGGGAAGGCGATTTTCCCATATTCCCTTATGGGAAAGCAGCTGCCCCTGGCCAATGGGCCTTCCTTCCCGGTCTCTGACCTGTGCAGAATCTCCCAGAATCAATATTTCTTCCGTCTGAATCAGCTTTTCGGGGTCTAATTGCTCACATATCTGATCAAAAAAAAGATACCAATCCTCCTTTAGCAGATAAAAGGAGGAAGAATAATGATTTTCAAAATTAAGCTCTATCCCCTCAAGGTCCTTAAAGCTTCTCTTCCATTCCTCAAATTTTTCATAGGTCAGATTTCCATCCTCCCACCCCAAAGAAAGCTCCCTGACCTTATCTGCCGCTTCTTTCCACTCCTTTGTTTTGCCATTTTCCGTAACCTGCTGCAGCAGCTGTGCCAATACCTGAACTTCTTTTACGGTTATGTATTCTCCCTCCGGCTGTTTTCTTCTAAAAAAAAGGGCCGGTAAAAGAGCCAGTAAAAACAGAAAAATAATCAGTAAAACACAAAGCTTTTTTTTATAATGAAAATCCAATTTTCTCTCCTTTTTCATGGGACAGGCTTCTTTCTCTATCTTTCTTTTCTCCTAGAAACGATTAAAGCAGCCCAAGCGGCTGCTTCTTCTCTTTCGTATATACCCGAAATGCGGATCTCTGCCTTCTGACTCCTAGCAATGCTAGGTGGGTTACCGCAAGACTGCTTTTGCCTTCCCTTCCAATCCTTACGAAGAATCTCTTCGCAAGTGAGGGCTTGACAGCCGCAGAATAATGTAGGAATCCCGTTTAAAGTAAATGTAGGTTCAAAAATAACAGAATATCCAACACCTCAGGCTATCCTTATTATATCCAACTCTCACAAAAAATACAACTGAAAATTCTTTATTTGATCCATCTGATATCTATTATTTAAAAAGACCATACACCCTGCGGATGTACGGTCTTTTAAGCTTACGTATAGTGTTCACAAAATTACAGAGCATCAACCAGCTTCTGCACAGCTGCTAAGGCTTCATCCGGAAGCTTATCGTAACCGGACTTCTTTTCTGCAAAGCCCTTAACTGCATCTACACGGTTCTGCATTGCTGCCTTTAGCTGGGTTACGTAATCAGGATCTGCTAAATTGGGAGTGAAGTCTGCAGTTTTATCTGCCCAGTCATACATAATTTCGATATCCTCGAAATTACCCCATTTTTCAAACTTAGCCTTTCCTTCAACGATGGTTTCCAGAATACCTAATGTATCTGCCGGTTTAACCTTGGTTCCCATAAAGTCACCGGTATTGATGATGTAGCAGTCTACATTCTTCTCCTCTACCAGCTTCTTAAACTTCTCATAATCATTAACCAGAGGATAGGTTCTGAAGGGATTAGCATAAGGAACGATACGAAGAGCATTCAAATCTGTTCCTGCTGCTACACGCTCTGCGGTAGAGGTTTTGGTAGCCAGGGTAGCACCCATAACGGAAGCCAGTGCAGCCCCCTTTAATTTTACTACCGGAGGAATGGTAGGATCCTTCATAATCCAGAAGATTGCGTTAACGGGAGCTTCAATCTTATCCACACGGTTAGGAGACCATAATTTGGACTTGATTGCACGTCCGTTACCATTACGAATATCTTCAGTTACCAGCTGAATTTTTCCGTTCTCATCCAGAGTACAGGAACAGTTCTGAGCGGTTAACAGGTATTCATTATCCGGACATCCGGTAGGATAATCGGAGGTCTTGTCAAAGTATGTAGGCTCTAAGGCAACCGAAGAACAGGTATCGGTATTGATGATGAAGGCATCATCATGTAAAACGGTAATGGGATATTTTCCGCCGTGCTTTGCATGGGTTAAGGTAGATTTACCGGAACCGGACAAGCCGTAAACGGAAGCAACATATTTAGAGCCGTCGGGTAAGGTATATTCCTTCTGTCCGCCGTGGCATGCAGCATAACCGTTTCTATTGGCTAAAGCCCATGCCATGGTCAATGTACCCTTCTTATGCTCACCAAAATATCTCATACCAAGAATGGCTGCACAGTTCTGATTGGTATCAAAGTAGCAAAGCGTCAAAGGATCGCTTAAGCAGCTGAAATCCACATCAGGTCTGTCCACAGGTACCCACTGGGGATCGGAGAAGATATAAATATCCGGCTCATTTCCATTACCCACAGGCTTGGATTCCTTATACATCTTTACGTATTCATCAGACATATATTGGAAGTTAATCATCCAGTTATACAGAATGTTCTCTTCTCCTTCGGGAATAAGGAGGTGAGCCTTAACCATAAACTCAGGATCCAGACCTACAAAGCATTCTGCATGGTACATGGTTTTCCAGCGGGTCTCATAAATGGCATCCATAACAACTTTATCCAGCTTGGCTTCGTCAACACCGGGTTCGCCCTTAATGCGGCGGGCAGCAGCATAACGTCCTGTAACGGCACCATCATTGAATAACAATACCTTGGCATCCTTTTCAAGCCCAAAGGTATCACCATCCTTAATCGGCATATCTGTTACAACTGTACCGGGTGAATTTTTTGCCAGCTCATAGGCTTCCTTTAAAGTATTAACCTTTACTACGTTATTTCCGTAAAAAGCAGCTTCGATAATAGAACGGGTTCTGGAAAAACCTACTTTACCTGCTCCGATTTCGGAAATGGGATAATATGCTTTTGTTGACATATTTCTTCCTCCTTCTTATTTAATATGATGTATTTGCACCTCGGTGAAGATTAACCCACTTCTCCACTTCTGAAAATCTTCACTGGGGTTCCTCTCTATTTATGCAAAGCGGCTAGCCCGCATACCAACAAATATTATGGCAGAATTTGTCATGAAAGTCAATGATTTAACATGGAATTGTGAAATTTTTTTCAATCCTTTCTGACTATTCTTCTATTTTTGCGGTCACCTTTTTCAGCCAGTTTTTTTCCTCTTCCTCCATCAGGGGTGCTATCTTTTCATAAACCTCTTCATGGTAGCGGTTCAGATTCTGAATATCCTTCTTTTCCATGACAGCAGGATTAATCAGCTCCAGATCTATGGGGGCGTAGGTCAGGCCTTCAAATTCCATAAACTGACCATCCTCATTTTTCCTTCCCTTTTTCACCACCATAATATTCTCTATCCGAATGCCATGGCTTCCTGCCTTATATACTCCGGGCTCATTAGAAAGAAGCATTCCCTCCTCCAGGACAGCCTCCTTCATTTCTTCCGTAAATTTCCAGCGAATATTTTGAGGGCCCTCATGTACATTCAGCATATAACCGATGCCGTGTCCCGTTCCGCATTTATAATCAATTCCCATATCCCAAAGAGGCCCTCTGGCCAATATATCCACATTGCGTCCGGTACAGCCGTAGAGGAATCTTCCGTTTAATAAACGGAGCATTCCCATTACCACTGCTGTATAATGATTCTTCATTTCCTCAGTAACCTTGCCCAGGGCATAGGTTCTGGTTACATCCGTAGTTCCACCGATATACTGCCCTCCGGAATCAATAAGCAGCATTCCTTCCGCTTTGACTTCTCTGTAATCCTCCCCCGTTGCCTGGTAATGCATCATGGCTGCATTTTCCCCCACTCCGCAGATTGTTGGGAAGGATAAATCCAGAAAGCCCTCGGTTTTCCTTCTGAGCCCGTCCATATAAGCGGCAGCCGAAAGCTCCGTCATGGGAATTTTTCCCACATTTTCCTTCAGCCAGCGCATAAACCTGCACACTGCCAGTGAATCCCTTAAATATACCCGGCGAATCTGCTCCAGCTCAACTTCATTTTTTATGGCTTTCAGCTTCTCTGTAGGATTGGGTTCAATGGCTACCCGGGTACGGCTTGCTGCCTGCCGATAAATGGCATAACTACTGTTCTCACCATCCAGAAGAACCGTACCCTTCCAGTCCATCTGCTCCAGCTGAATTTCAAATTCATCATAATCCTTAAGCTTAATTCCCCGGGAGATAAGCTTTCCTTCCACCTCCGGTGTCAGGGCTTTTTTCTGCACAAACAAAAGGCTGTCTGTCAGTGTGATTATGCTGTAAGACAGGGCCACCGGATTACACTCTACATCATTTCCCCGGATATTGAACAGCCACATAATATCGTCCAGCTTGTTCAGTACCAGATTGGAGCAGTTTTTTTCTCTCATTTCTTCTCTTACTGCTTCCAGCTTTTCCTCCGTGCTTTTCCCGCAGATTTCTTCTTCCAAGATAAAGATTTTCTCTGCTTTTCTGGGGGGACGATTCTCCCACAGCTTTTCTGCCACAGCTGCCTGATAATCAAGCCTTCCTTTTTTCTGCTCCACAAGCTTCTCCAGCTTCTTTCCCATCTTCAGGGACACACATCTTCCGTCAAAGGCCAGAGTCTCTCCTTCCCTTAAATTCTCTTCCAAATATTGAGGAATTGTGAGAACCCCCTCTTCACCCATACGAAAAAGTGTAATTCCTGTTCCCTCCAGCTCCTTTTTGGCCTGAAGGAAATACCTTCCATCCGTCCACAAGCCGGAAAAAGCTTTCCCAATCAGCAGGCTGCCGTTTGAGCCGGTAAAACCGGATATAAACTCCCTTACTTTAAAATAATCATCCACATATTCAGAATTGTGATAGTCAGAGGTAGTGATATAATAGTAATCGATATTCCTCTCTTTCATCCTTTTTTTCAATGCATCTATTCTTTCCCATATCTTCATCTAATCTGTCCTTTCTCCTTAAGCTTTTACTATCATAACCCATTTTTTAATTTTTTGTAAACTCCTTTAATTTCCTTGTCAAGAAGTTAACTATCATGATAAACTGTTCAATATTGATTTTTACATATCGCTCAATATAAATTACAAAGAAAGGTGGCAATCTATGATTACAAACTCCAATATTTATTCTGAAGTTACCCCTGATATTGTACAATTAGCGAAATTAAGTGAACAAGCCGGTATCATTGATTCCGAGTTATTTACCCGTTATGAGGTTAAACGTGGTCTAAGAGATTTAAACGGTAAAGGTGTGCTGGCAGGACTTACCAATATTTCTGATGTTCGTGCTTCCAAAATCGTAGATGGGGAATCCGTTCCCATCCATGGGAAGCTGTTCTACCGTGGTTATAATGTGGAAGACCTAGTAAAGGGCTTTTCCTCTGAAAACCGTTTTGGCTTCGAGGAGGTTACCTATCTGCTGTTATTCGACCAGCTACCGGATAAAAAGCAGCTGGCGGAATTTAAAGAGCTTTTATCCTTCTATCGAAGCCTTCCTACCAGCTTTGTACGTGACGTTATTATGAAGGCCCCCAGTAAGGATATGATGAATACTCTGGCCAGAAGCGTACTGACTCTGTATTCCTATGATGACCGGGCAGATGATACCTCTCTTCCCAATGTCCTTCGCCAGTCCCTGCAGCTGATCAGCCTGTTCCCCCTCCTTTCCATTTACGGTTATCAGGCCTACCGCTACTATCATGATGGGGGAAGTCTGCACATCCATCAGCCGGTATGGGAGCTGTCCACTGCGGAAAATATTCTTCATATTCTTCGTCCGGACTGTAAATACACTCCCCTGGAAGCAAGGATTCTGGATATTGCCCTGGTTCTGCATATGGAACACGGTGGTGGAAACAACTCTTCCTTTACCACCCATGTGGTTTCCTCTTCGCTTACGGATACCTACTCCACCATTGCCGCCGCAATCGGCTCCCTTAAGGGGCCCAGACACGGAGGGGCCAACATTAAGGTGGTTCAGATGTTTGAGGATCTGAAGGAAAAGGTAAAAGACTGGGAGGATGAAGAAGAGGTGGCCGGCTATCTGGCCAAACTCCTGCATAAAGAAGCCTTTGACAAAGCGGGGCTGATTTATGGCGTAGGTCATGCCGTTTACTCCAAGTCCGATCCCCGTGCCGTTGTCTTTAAAAAATTTGTTCAGGATTTATCTCAGGAAAAGGGATTGGAAAAAGAATTTGCCCTGTATTCTCTGGTAGAGCGTCTGGCTCCTGGGGTTATTGCCAAGGAGCGGCAGATTTATAAGGGTGTAAGCATCAACGTAGATTTCTATTCAGGCTTTGTCTACCATATGCTGGAGCTTCCCATGGAGCTTTATACCCCTATTTTTGCTATGGCCCGTATTTCCGGCTGGAGTGCTCATCGTATGGAGGAGCTGGCTAATAATGGCAAGATCATCCGTCCTGCATACAAAAGTATCTGTAAAGACAGAGTTTATACGGATATGGCTCATCGTTAAACTTAAGGGGCGTCACCCAAATGACGCCCCTTAATTCTACCTTATTTCTTTCAAAAATCTCTTCCGGGCAATGGAAAGCATTCCCATAAAAATCACCAGCCAGGTCATAAAGATAATATTTATCAGACTGAAAATAAGGGAATACTGAGTAAAACTTTCTGCTATCAGTCCTCCGATTCCACTTAATATTCCCAAAGTTCCCAGAAGAACCGCTTTCGGGAAGATATAGCGGATAAAGCCATCTATATCTGCTGCAGCTGAAAGATAAACTCCTCTCCTGATAAAGATTCCCTCAGGAATCTGCTTTTCCTTTTTCATCATAACCGACTGATAAAGAATCACTATGCTGCAGACCAAAATCAATACGTCAACTGCATTCATTTTTCTATACCCCTAAAAACTTCCTGATTTCCTTAACCATATCCTCTTTTTTGCAGACATGGTCGTGAATCACCGGGGCACTGCGAATCTCCTGAATAGCCCTGGGAATCTCCAAATTGGCAATCCGAGCCAACTCGTCAATCTGTTCATCATCAGACAAAGCGTCATACTTAGGATCAATAGCACTTAGCACACTTCTTCCGAATTTAAAGGGACTGGCTGTAGAGGCAATCACCGTTTTGGTTTCATCCCCTGTTTTCCCCTTATATTCCTCATAGACCGCTGCCGCTACTGCTGTATGGGTATCCAGGACATAGCCCGTCTTCCCATATAATGCCTTAATTTCTGCAGCCGTTTTCTCCTCCGAAGCATAGCCTCCCACAAAATCAGCCAGTGCTGCTTTCATCTCAGCCGTAATTTTATAGCTTCCGTTGGAAGTAAGGCTCTCCATCAGGGCCTTATTCTTTTGTGCATCCTCTCCACAGATCCGATAAATCAGCCGTTCCAGATTACTGGAAATCAGAATATCCATAGAAGGGGATGAAGTAAGGATAAATTCCCTGTTTCGATCATAGCAGCCGGTAGAAAAGAAATCATACAATACCTTGTTTTCATTGGAAGCACAAATCAGTTTTCCAATGGGAATCCCCATATTCTTTGCATAATAGGCAGCTAAAATATTCCCAAAATTACCTGTGGGAACGACCACATTGATCTTTTCTCCTTCACAGATTCGTTCCTCTCTAAGTAGAGTCAGATAGGCATAAACGTAGTAAACGATCTGGGGTACAAGACGTCCGATATTGATGGAATTGGCAGAGGAAAACTGATAACCCTTTTCCTCCAGAAAAGCAGCCAGCTCTTTATCCCCAAAAATCTGTTTCACTCCGTTTTGGGCATCATCAAAGTTACCTTCGATGCCCACCACATATGTATTATCCCCTTTTTGGGTAACCATCTGTCTTTCCTGAACAGGACTTACACCATTTTTAGGATAGAAAACAATAATTTTTGTCCCCTTCACCTCTGCAAAGCCTGCCAGTGCTGCCTTACCCGTGTCCCCGGAGGTAGCTGTCAAAATTACAATATCATTCTTTATGGCATTCTTCCTTGCACTGGTCGTCATTAAATGGGGAAGAATGGACAGAGCCATATCCTTAAAGGCAATGGTGGCACCATGAAACAGCTCCAGATAAAAAACGCCGTCTGCCTCTGTCAAAGGAGCGATTTCTCCTGTATCAAACTTATCGTCATAGGCACTGTTAATGCAGTTTGTCAGCTCTTCTTTGGTAAAATCGGTAAGATAAAGCCGCATCACCTCATATGCCACCTGCCGATAATCATAATCCTTCCAGTTTGACAGCTTCCCCTCCAGTGATGGAATTGTCTCCGGCACAAATAATCCTCCGTCACTGGCAAGTCCCTTTAATATGGCCTGGGAGGACGTTACCTTCTCTTCCTTACCTCTGGTGCTTTTATAATATAATTCCATGCTTTCCCTCTCTCATTCTGCTGTATAAACAGCTTTCTCGTTATCTATTCGATTGATTATTTCATGGCTCATTTTATCATAACTTATGTTGAACTTCAACATCAGGAAAAAAACTCATGTCCACCATACGCAAAGAGTCTGGTCAGCTTCCGGTCAAACCACTGCATTTTATTTTTGTCCGCAGCCTTTCTTGCTGCAAAATATAAAGCCCCCTGAGAATTATCCTCTCCCTTAAGGGCAGCATCTACCGCCTCCTTTGTCTCCTCACTTACCGTTACCGAATAGAAACGCCCGTCACTGATGGGGGAAAACTGGGTAACTCCGTTATCCGCCTGAAAGATTACTCCGGTAACGGTATTCGGAAACTGTTCATTTTCCACTCTATTTAAAATCACATTAGCCACCAGCATTTTCCCCATTTTATCTTCACCGCCTGCTTCTGCCTCCACAATGCGAAGGAGATTTTCATATTCGCTGCCGGAAACCTCCATTCGATTTTTTCGGATCAGTACATTCATGTCCAAAATTCTTTTACTGGAAACCTGTTCATCGCTTACTCCAAGATAGCTTGTAGCCTGAAGCACTTCTCCTTCTGTATTTTCCGCCAATGAAAAAGCTTCCTGTACGGCCTGACCGTTAATAAAAATTCCCTGCACACATAACCAGCCTGTCCCTAAAACCAGGTAAATAAGGACAAACACAGCAGCATATCGCTTATACATAGTCACCTCCGAAAAAAATATTGCACAATAATATTTTATACAATAACAGGAAAAAATATTTCTAATTTTTTACGAAAATGTTAAAATAACTCTATATATGCTTTTGCTTATCTCTGGGAAAGGAAAATGAAGAGGAATGAATCTGCCCGGCAGCTATAAAACGAAAAAAAAGGACGGAACCATATATTATCGTTCCTCCTGTACCTATCAAAATAAACATATCAGCCTGGGAAGCTTTTCTACGGCCAAGGAGGCAAATCAGGCCTATCTGGATGCCCTGCACCTGCTGAACTTTCCGGAAGTTTCTCTAAAGTCCTACACCCCTCTTTCTCCCCTTTCTTTTGAAAAATGGGTGGTCTTATGCAACTTCAGAGATAACCGGATTTACTTCTCTACTCCCATTTATGTTTGTTCCAAATTTTTTCACTATTACCTGAATGAGCATATTCGTCTTACCTTTGATATTGACGATCTGTTTTTCTATGCTTCACACAAAATCTGCCAAAGGGGCGGCCATTTATTTGTCTCCCACTACGGAATGCAGCTTAATCTTCCCAATCGGTACGGTATAAAAAACTATGGGGTGGAGGGAAAGGATTTTCGTTTCGTCAATGGAGACTGTCATGATTTCCGTTATGAAAATATTGAAATCCTTAATCCTTACCAGGGAGTATCACAGGTAACCCATAGAGGAAAAAAAAGATTTAAGGCCGTTTTGCATTTGAAAGGAAACTATACTATCGGCTACTATGACAGTGCCCTGGAGGCCGCCATCGCCTATAATAAGGCTGTAGATCAGGTGAAAAGACAGGGCTGCAGAAAAAATTTTATCCAAAATGAAACAGAAGGCATTACGCCTTCTGCTTATGCTGAGCTTTATTCAAAATTAAAGCTTTCCTCTAAAATCCTAAACTACACACCTAATAACTAACGGGCTGAATAATCAATGAAACTGATGTTCAGATCAACATAGCCGTCGATACCATAAATTTCGCCCTTTCTCGTATACTGCCACATGGAAAAGGTATAGGGATAGTCGGTAATATCCGCTTCATGGGAAAGCCAGATATCGTAGTCATCGAACTGGGAAAGATCAATTCTTTTCAGGAGCCATTCCTTATTTCCGTAAAGCATTCCGGTATAACCGGCTGCCTCAATCCGATTCAAAAAGGCCCGGGCGATCTTCGTCTTTTCCGCTTTGGTCAGGGTCTCTATTCTGGAAGAATCATTATCTACATACTCCATGTCAAAGGCTATGGGATAGTTGATTTTATAGCTGCCTATCCTGCTTAACAGATATTCCGCTTCTTCCACAGCCTCTGCCTCAGTAATGGCATGGGAATAGAAATAAAGCCCTATATCCAGACCTGCTCCTGCTGCACCTGCAATATGGGTTTCAAACATGTCATCAGCCTGAATAATCCCACTTTCATAGCCTCTTGCTCCCACTCTGATCATACAGAACTCTATACCGTCATTCTTTATGGCCTCATAATTAACCTGGGTCTGATAACGGGACAAATTAATCCCTAGATAGGAAGCCTTCTTTCCATCAGAATAGTATGTCCGCAGATTATTTTTACTCACCAGATTGGTAAAGTCATAGGTGTTCTTCTTCCATTTACTGTTAATTTCCACCCACTCACTGCTTCCGTCTCTGAGGGTGACTTCTACATGCTTTCCATCTGCCCCCAGGTCTTCTTCCGTGGTTGTCTCTTCTTCGGTCTCTTCCCTGGTTCCTTCCTGAACCGTTGTTTCCTCCTGGGAAGCATACATATCCCAAAAATTCAAATCACTGGCCACCAAATCGCCTCCGGTCAGATGAAATTCGGCGGTGCTTTCCTCCTCACTGCTTTCCGCCACAGCTACAGGACGATTTGGTGCAGGATTTTTTCTGTTTAGTGCAACAACAAGAAGCAAAATCAGCAAAACAAAGACCGAAACCCCCAAGGCCATTCCAATAAGAGGCATACCTCCGCTATTATCCTCATAATCATTTGTTTGCCGCATTCATCCTGCCTCCTGTAATTAAATAATACATTTCTTCGGGCATTTTTCTTTACAGACACCACAATCCGTACATTTCTCATAATCAATCTTTGCAAGGAAATTCTCTACGGTAATCGCATCGGAAGGACAATTCTTCTTACAAAGCTGACAGCCGATACAACCCACTTCACAGGTCTTCATCACATCCGGCCCCTTGTCTTTTGAGCTGCATGCCACAAGACGGTTTGCACTGTAGGGAACAAGCTCAATAATGTGCTTAGGACAGGCCTCCACACATTTGTTACAGGCCTTACAGGCTTCCTTATCCACTACGGCTACGCCGTTTATCACATGGATGGCATCAAAGGGACATGCTCTTACGCAGTCGCCATTACCCAGACAGCCATAATCACAGGATTTAGGCCCGCCGCCGGGAACAAAGGACATCATGCTGCAGTCTGCAGTTCCCGTATAGTCATAGTCTGACTTTGCCTTCTCACAGTCGCCCTTACACATAACGAAGGCAACCATTTTGGTACCTGCCTCAGCATTTACACCCATAATTTCTCCAATTTGCTTTGCTACCGGATCACCGCCCACAGGACAGCCATTTACCGGTGCTTCTCCCTTTGCAATGGCAGCAGCAAGACCTGAGCAGCCGGGAAATCCGCAGCCACCGCAGTTATTGCCAGGAAGAACAGCCAATACGGCTTCCTCTCTGGGATCGGTTTCTACTCTGAATTTAATGGCAGCAAGACCTAAAAACAAACCAATAAAAAGGCCGACTGCCGCAACAACTATTGTTGCTATAATAATTCCTGACATCTCTTATTCCTCCTTTACAGCAGACCTGAAAATCCGCAGAAGGCAATTGCCATTAATCCTGCAGTGATCAGAACGATAGGCATTCCCTTGAAGGCTTCCGGGACATCATTATATTCCATTTTCTCACGAATACCGGCTAAAATCACGATTGCTATGGCAAATCCCACTGCTGTAGCAAATCCGTTGACGATTCCGGTAAGAATATCATAGCCATATTTTACATTGTTAATGGCAACGCCTAATACGGCACAGTTGGTAGTAATCAAGGGAAGATACACACCCAGGGCTTCATACAGACCCACCATGAACTTCTTTAAGAACATTTCCACAAACTGCACTAAAGCAGCAATCACCAGAATGAATACGATGGTCTGCAGATAGGTAATATCAAATTTTAATAAAATGAATTTATAAATCACTCCGGTAACTGCACTGGCCAGGGTAATAACGAAGATTACCGCAGCTCCCATTCCTGCTGCTGTTTCCACCTTCTTGGATACACCCAGGAAGGGACACAATCCTAAAAACTGGCTCAATACCACGTTGCTCACTAAGGCTGAACCTACAGCAATAAGCAGTAAATCACTCATTTATGCTTCCTCCTTTCCTGCTGATGTATCATAAAATTTATGCTCGCAGGCCCCTTCACCGCAGCCGTCACAGCCACCGCAGCCTGACTGAATCTTGGACATATCCTTTCCCTTCTTCTCTCCCCGAATCTTCGCTACATTCTGTATAGCGGTTAAAGCGGCGAGAACGAAGAAAGCACCGGGAGCCAATACAAAAATACTAAAAGGAACAAAGGAGGACGGCATAAGCCGAACACCAAAGATTTCTCCCACACCCAAAATCTCACGAATGCCGCCGATACAGGTTAAGGCAAAGGCAAAACCCAGTCCCATACCAATACCGTCGAACAGGGAAAGAATCACCCCATTTTTAGAAGCATAGGCCTCTGCTCGTCCCAAAATAATACAGTTAACCACAATAAGCGGAATATAAATTCCCAGAGCATCATATAACGAAGGGATAAAGCCCTCCAACAGCAGCTCAACCATGGTTACGAAGGCTGCAATAACCACGATAAATGCAGGTATTCTTACCTTTTCAGGAATAATATTTCTCAAAAGGGAAATCATCATATTACTGAGGGCAAGCACTACCATGGTGGTAAGTCCCATTCCCAAACCGTTCATGGCAGAAGTGGTAACTGCCAATGTGGGACACATACCCAGCATAAGAACGAAGGTTGGATTTTCTTTTAACAATCCATTAATTAAACGCTCACCTGCTTTATTCATTATCTCCCACCTCCTAACACAGTCTGAAAGTAGCCAAGTCCGGTATTTACACCGTCTACAACGGCATTGGTGGTGATAGTTGCACCACTGATTGCATCAATCTGATTGTCCGTAACTGCTCCCACCTTAGTATATTCAAAGGAAGTCGCTTTTTTGTTGGTAAACTGAGGCTTCAGAACATCCTCAGCCTGCATACCCAAACCGGGAGTCTCGCTGATGGACAGAATGGAGATTCCGTTTACCGTTCCGTCCAGACGTATACCCATGGAAAACTGAATATCTCCGCCATATCCTCCATGGCTGGTAACCTCAAGGACATAGCCTAAAAGCCCTCCGTTTGCGTCTAATGCTTCGTAAGCAGCATCAATATCACCGTTTCCGCTGGCCATAGTGGCACTGCTGCTGGCATCTACCTGATTGGTTTCTTCCGGCTCAGGCTTTTCCACCACTACCACATCGATAGATTGGAAGGTAGCTGCATCTGCAAATACCTCTTGGCAGGCCTCATTTTTCTTTTTCAGCTGTTGGGCTGCAATGGGCTCCTTAGTCACCTCATATACCACTCCCAAAAGTAAGCCTGTAACTAATGTAATGGCAAATAAAATTACCGTATCCTTTAACATATTTTTCATTTTTTAGCCCCTCCTTTTCCAAAAGCCTTCGGATGGGTTACTTTCTCAATCAGCGGAACCAACAGGTTACCGATGATGATTGCATAGGAAACTCCCTCTGCACTGGGACCGAACACACGGAAAATACAGGTTAAAAGTCCCAGGAAAATACCATAGATGTACTGCCCCTTGACCGTAATGGGTCTGGTCACATAGTCTGTGGCCATGAAGAAGGCTCCCAGCATTAAACCACCGCCTGCCAGATGGGCTGAAATAAAGCTCCAGTCAAAGCCATGTCCTCCAAACAGCCCCAGGAAAATAACGAAGCTGACTATGTATGAACCGGGAACTCGTAAATCAATAATACCCAATAGAAGCAAAATACATGCTCCGATTAAAATAGCAATCATAGAGGTTTCACCAATGGTACCGTTTACTCTTCCGATCACCATATTGTATACATTTACATTTTCTCCTATTTTTAAAGCTGCCAGAGGGGTCGCTCCGGTATAAGCATCACACTCGAAATTAGTCATAATTGAGGTGAAGGAAATCAATAGGAAGCATCTTGCCGCCAAAGCCGGATTCATAAAATTCTGTCCCAGACCTCCAAACAGCATTTTTACTACTAAAATGGCAAACACACCACCTACAACACCAATCCACCAAGGTGCGCTTACCGGCAGATTCAGTGCCAGCAAAAGACCAGTCACTGCAGCGGAGAAATCTCCAATGGTAACCCTCTTTTTCATTGCCATTTCATAAAGTAATTCCGTCAATACGGTTGTTGCTACCGTTACCACAATCAGCAATGCCGCTTTAGCCCCGAAATTAATGATTCCGTATATGGTAGTGGGCAATAAAGCAACCAGCACTGCCAGCATGATGGTACTGGTGGTTATTTTAGAGCGAATATGGGGATTCGCTGATACTTTTTTTAAGTCACTCATGCTCCGGCCTCCTATTTCTTTCTTTTACCCAGGAGAATCTTACGCTGGGATTTAATATTTTGGGAAAGATGGCGTTTGGCGGGGCAGACAAAGCTACAACAGCCGCATTCACAACATTCCATACCTTCATTTTTCAAAAATGCTTCTTCATTATGGTGTTCCGCCAATGTTGCCAAAAGATTAGGCATAATCCTGGAAGGACACACCTCCAAGCATCTTCCGCAGTTAATGCAGGCAGAGGGCTCCATCTGGGAAACCTCATCCCTGGTCATGCATAAAAGTGCAGATGCAGTCTTCGTGGTAGGCACATCCAAATCGAACAGGGCAAATCCCATCATGGGACCGCCGGATACAATTTTCGCCGGCTCTGTTCTGAAGCCTCCGGCTGCCTCTATCAACTCATGATAGTTGGTTCCTATCCTTACCCGGTAATTCTGAGGCTTTGCAATAGCATCTCCGGTAATGGTTACGATTCGTTCCATTAAAGGCTTACGCTGATATACCGCATGATAAATTGCTACGATGGAGTCCACGTTATTCACAACACAGCCAACATCTGCCGGCAGACGACTGGAATCGATCTGACGCTTGGTGGTTGCATAAATCAGTGTTCTCTCCGCTCCCTGAGGATATTTGGTCTTCAATGCTTTTACCAAAATCCTGGGTTCATCCTTGGTCTTTTCCTTCAAAAGAGCAATGCAGTCTTCCTTATTGTCTTCCACTGCAAGAATGCCCGTTGCATTGGGGAAAAGTGCCAGAGAAACCTTAAGTCCCTCTATCAGTTTCTGGGGATCCTCCAGCATTCTTCGATAGTCAGACGTAAGATAGGGTTCACACTCTGCACAGTTTGCAATAACATACTCAATTTTCTCCGGCTCTTTAACTGCCAGCTTCACATGGGTAGGAAAACCTGCTCCACCCATACCCACTATACCGGCCTCCCGAATACAGTCAAGAATCTCTTCCCGACTCATTTCCTCCAGCGGCTTGGGCTCAGGATAGGTGACTTCAGCATACTCACCGTCATTTTCAATGATAATGCTCATCACCTTATCACCGGTAACCACCCGTCTGGGCTCAATGGCCTTTACGGTACCGGAAACACTGGCATAGATAGGTGCAGATACGAAGCCCCCTGCCTCTGCAATTTTCTGTCCCGTCAGAACATGGTCTCCCTTTTTGACAATAGGAACCGCCGGTGCCCCTATATGCTGGGAAAGAGGATAAACCAGGTCACCCTTTGGCAGTATATCCTTAATCGGCTTGTCCTTAGACAGGTCTTTGCCATCATAGGGATGTATACCGCCCGCAAACGTTAATTTTGCCATTCTAATACCATACCTTTCTCTTTCTTTTGGTTTATAAGTTAAAACCTATGTAATAAATATACTATTTTTTAACAAAAAATACTACTGAAAAATTACAAAGTATGATAAAATATACAATATGAAAACTTTTAATTACAAATTTGATCAATTACAATCGAATTATGATTTATCTCATTTTGCCCCACTGGAAAACATCCTGTTTTTGGATATTGAAACTACCGGTTTTTCCCCAAAATCAGCTTATGTTTATCTGATTGGTGTATGCTATTATCAAAATGACTGCTGGAACGGTGTGCAATGGTTTGCCGATAATGAAGATGAGGAGGATCGGATCATCAAAGGCTTCTTCCAGTTTTCCAAAAATTATACTACCTTAATCCATTTTAATGGAAATCAGTTCGACCTGCCTTTTTTGCAGGGAAGAATCGAACATTTGGGACTGGAGCTTTCCTTTGAACAGTTTACCGGAATAGATTTGTATAAGCGCATCCTCCCCTGTAAGAAATTTCTTGGATTGGAAAGCTGCAAGCAAAAGGCAATAGAGGCTTTTCTGGGACTGGAACGGGAGGATACCTGTGATGGGGGTGAGCTCATTTCCGTATATAAGGAATATGCAGGGGATCCCTTTTCCCATCTTTTGGAGCCTCTCCTTATTCATAATCGTGATGATTTGCGGGGGCTGTTGGAAATTGTTCCCATACTGGCCTACTCCGATTTATTTAATCGTCCGCTGAAGGTACATAAGGTACAATCCAATCATTATAAGGATTATCAGGGAAAAAGGCAGCAGGAGCTTCTGATTCATGTGAAGCTGCCGGTTTCAGTTCCCGTTCCCCTGTCTCTCCATGCCCATAACTGTCATTTTCGCTGTCAGGAGCGGGAGGGACTTCTTCGGGTTCCCGTTTACCAGGAAGAACTGAAGTTTTTCTATTCCGATTATAAGAATTATTATTATCTTCCTAGGGAAGATATGGCTATGCATAAATCTGTAGCTTCGTTTGTAGATAGGGAATTTAGAACACCGGCTACTGCAGCCAACTGCTATACACGAAAATTTTCCAGCTATCTTCCTCAGTGGGATTATCTTTTTGAGCCATTCTTTAAACGGGAATATAAATCTTCCCAGCTCTTTTTTGAATTGACAGAGGATTTTAAGACAGACAGGGAAGCCTTTTCCCGCTATGCTTCCCACCTTCTTTCTATGTTGGGAAAAAATGGAAAATAAACCGGATTTATATAAAATCAGGGTGGCCTCAAGACCGCCCTGATTTTTTGATAGAAAATTCTATTCTATTCTGCCACATAAAAGAAAGAGCTCATTCTTCCATATCCTATTGCTTTATAATTCATGATCTGTTCCGTACTTCCAATAAATAGAATGCCATCCTTTGCCAAAGACTTCTGAAATTTACGGAAAACCTCATCCTTTGCTTCCTCTGTGAAATAAATCAATACATTCCTACAGACAATCAGATGGCATCCAATAGGGTATGTATCCTTTAACAGATTGCTTTCCTTAAATTCTACTCTGGACTTAATCTCATCACTGATACGATAGGAGGCTCCCACCCTGGTAAAATATTTTTTCTTCATTTTTTCCGGGACTGCAGCAATGCTTTTTTCATTGTACAGTCCAATTTTTGCCTTTTCAATTACCTGTTTATCTATATCCGTAGCTAAAATTTTAATCTGGTTCAAGGGAAGATGCTCTGATAATGCCATCACCAGAGAATAGGGTTCGTCACCGGTAGAACAGGCTGCACTCCATATTTTAAGATTTTTGCCAAATTTTTTAATCAGACGGGGAAATACCTCCTTATCCAAAACCTCCCACTGATCCGGATTGCGGTAAAATTCAGATACATTGATGGTTAAATAATTGACAAAAGCTTCAAAAAGCTTCTTATCTACCTTGATTGCCTTTACAAAATTATCATAGCCGGAAATTTTATTCTTGGCAATGAGAGCATCAATCCTTCTTTTCATCTGATTCTCTTTATAGGCATTCAAATCAATTTTTGTCAGTGAGTAAATTTCTTTTTTAAAGTATTCATAATCATATCCTGCCATAATAAACCTCCTGCAGTTTCATTATCCGTTTTACAAAAAAGAGACTGCAACCTACAGCCTCTTTTCACTATCTTATTCCTGTTCTGCAATTACAGCATCAATGTCAACGGAAACAACATCTGCATCATCTTCTGTAGCCTCTTCCTCTGTTGTCTCTGCCTCAGGAGCTAAAAGAGCTTTAATACTGAGACTGATCTTCTTGTCTGCCTCATTAAAATCTACTACCTTAGCAGTAATCTCGTCACCCACCTTTAAAACATCTGCAGGCTTTTCAATATGTTCTTTGGAAATTTGTGAAACATGCAGAAGGGCATCAACGCCGGCCTCCAGTTCAATAAAGGCCCCAAAGTCAGTCATTCTGGCTACTTTTCCGCTGACCACATTACCTACCGCATACTTAACTGTTGCATCCTTCCAAGGATTTGCATCCTCAAACTTAAGACTTAAAGCAATCTTATTTCCGGAGATTTCCTTAATCAGAACGTTCAGGGTATCCCCTACCTTAAATACCTTTTTGGGATTCTCAACTCTTCCCCAAGACATCTCGGAAATATGAAGAAGTCCGTCCGCTCCTCCCAAATCAATAAATGCACCAAAATCAGTGACATTTTTAACCGTACCTTCTACTACATCACCTTCATGGATTCTTTCAAATAATTCCTTCTGCAGTTCTGCCTTTCTTGCTGTGATAAGGGTTTTACGATTACCGATATATCTTCTTCTCTTCGGATTATATTCTGTAACTACAAATTCAATATCCTGACCCGCATACTTGCTTAAATCCTTTTCATAGGTATCGGAAACCAGACTGGCGGGAATAAAGATTCTTACTTCTTCCACAACCACACTTAAACCGCCATCCAGTACCTGTGCCACCTTTGCCGTAAGCACTTCCTGATTATTAAAGGCTTCTTCAATTCTCTTATTGCCTTTTTCCGCTGCAAGTCTTTTGTAAGTAAGGAGAACCTGTCCTTCTCCGTCATTGACCTTCAGCACCTTAACCTCCATGGTATCTCCGGGCTTAACAATTTCCGTAAGGTCAGTACCGGGTTCATTGGTATATTCGCTTCTTGTAAGGATACCATCTGCCTTGTAGCCGATGTTAAGAA
>JBJFFP010000010.1:0-3397 GCA_051891855.1 Lachnospiraceae bacterium
CGTAAGAAAAAGCCTCCTGAGACTGCTTGAGATAAGCAGACTTAAGGGGGCTTTTCCTCTTTTAAGAAATTTAGTGATAATAGCGGAATACACCAAATACCTTTCCCAGAATCTGACAATCCTTAACGATAATTGGCTCCATGGCATCATTCTCAGGCTGCAGACGAATATGTCCTTCCTCCCGATAAAATGTCTTCACAGTGGCAGAATCATCGATCAGAGCTACGACAGTATCGCCGTTTCTTGCCGTATTGCAGCACTGTACAAAAATCTGATCTCCGTTAAATATTCCGGCATTAATCATGGAATCTCCCTTAACCTTAAGCACAAAAGAGGGCTCTCCGTGAGGAATAATCTCAGCGGGAACGGGAAAATAGGAATCAATATTCTCTTCAGCCAAAATAGGTGTTCCTGCGGCTACGGTACCGATAACAGGAAGACTGGCCGTTTCCGTGCGCACCATCTGAAAATTATCATCGCAGATTTCAATAGCTCTGGGTTTAGTAGGGTCCCGACGGATATATCCGTTCTTCTCCAAAGTCTCCAAATGGGAATGGACAGAAGAAGTAGACTTTAGATTAACAGCTTCACAAATCTCTCTGACAGCAGGAGGATATCCCTTATTCAATATCTCATCCTTAATATAATCTAATATTTCCTGCTGTTTTGCAGTAATTTTTCCATTTGCCATGAAACTTATCCCCTTATGAATTAATCTAATAAGTAAAGTATAACAAAGATAAGAAAATAAAGCAAACATATATTCCAAATATTTGTTCGATTTTTTTCTGTTTTCCTATTGACACCAGAATATTTGTTCGATATAATTCATACATAGAACAGCTGTTCGTATTTATGGAGGATAATAATTATGATACAGAAGAATAGAGAGAAGATTACTGGTTCCACCAAACAGAGCCGGAAGAAGAGAAGAGTCCAATTCAATAAGATTTTGAGTCTATCTGTTTTTTCTTTTGTTTTAATTGCTGCCTTATCCATAGGCTGCTTCGGCACGTGGTCACAGGCCAGAGATATGGATAAGCCTCAGATCTATAAATACTATACCAATATCGAGATCCAATATGGGGAGACTCTTTGGGATATTGCATCCAGATACTGCGGCGACTCCTATCTGAATTATGATGCCTACATTAATGAGGTTATGATCATTAACCGTATGGCGGAGCCAAAGCTTACTGCCGGAAGCTATTTGATTGTACCTTACTTTTCCACCGAATTTATGCAATGATATAAGGGGAGAAGATGGTAATACTCAAGGCTCCCGCAGCTTGATTGTTTTAGCTGCCTTACGCTTATTTTCATCCTTTTGGGCGGCATAGTGCTTTCTGGTGGTATTGACATCTTTGTGGCCCAGTACATCTGCTACCAGATAGATATCCCCTGTTTCCTGATAGAGGTTTGTTCCATAGGTGCTTCTCAGCTTATGGGGAGTAATCTTTTTCAGACTGGTAACCAACCCGGCATATTTTTTGACCAGATTCTCCACGCTCCTTACGGTTATTCTACGATTCTGAAGGGACAGAAACAGGGCATCTTCATGTCCCGTTTGAGGGATAATCCGTTGCCTCTGTTCCAGATAATTTAATAATGCAATCTCAACCTCATCACCGAAATAGACAACATCCTCATAGCCGCCTTTACGCCTTACCTTTACACCTAAATTATCAAAGTCTACATCATGAATATTCAGTCCTACACATTCAGAAACACGAATCCCCGTTCCCAGCAGGAGGGTAAGTATGGCTAAATCCCTGATTTTTGTCTTCGCATGATATTCAGCCTGCTTTGGGGTTAATTTGGTGCCTTCTTCCACCTGATCCAAAAGTATGGCAACCTCATTGGGATCAAGGCGTATGATTTCCTTAGAGTGAAGCTTTGGCATGGCTACTAAAGATGCGGGATTCGTTTTAATTAATTCATTGCGAAAATAAAAATTATAAAAGCTTCTTAAAGAAGCAAGCTTTCTGCTTTTACCTCTTTCCTCATTGGTTACATCAATTTTTTTCGCTTCTTCATTTTCCTTACTATATAAGGAAAGATACTCCAGATAGTCTTCAATATTCTCTCTGGAAACAGCATCCAGAATATCCAGAGAATATTCGGTGATTTCCATGGTTTTCCCCAAGGGATGATGGGTATGTAGGTATTCAAAAAACACCCCCAGATCATAGGCATAGGCAATTTTAGTTCTGCTCCCGTAGAGGTTATCCTTTGCACGGAAAAACTGACGGCAGAAGGGGGGGAGCTTGTCCAGCATATCCCGAAGCTTACGAATATTATCTTTATTCAATTCATCATGATAGTTAGTGGAATGTTCCATATTTCTCATTTCCTCATTTCTGGTGTATAATTTGATTCTGCAGATTTATTGTACCACAAACTTTATACCAAATCTTGCAGATTTTATCAAAATCATTTAGAATAAAAACGACATATAGAAGTGATAATATGTTTAATGGGACATAAGAGGAGGAGAGTAGTTTGAAATTTCGATGGGACAAAAAATACTTATATTGGGGACTTACCGCTTTTGCTGTTCTGTTAGGTTGTATCGGAGTAATTTATTTCCTGTTTAACGGTTCAAGCATTAAATCTAATCTTAAGCAGATTATCCGTATTCTGATGCCTATTATCGATGGTCTGATTATTGCCTATTTATTGGCACCTCTTGTTAATCTCATTGAAAAAAAGCTGCTTTATCCGCTTTATAAGAGGCTGAAGATTGAAGTGGATAATAAACTGATTGGCCGCACACGGATTTATTCCATTTCTCTTACCTTTTTATTGGTTATTTCCTTGCTATACAGCTTTATCCAATTTGTTGTTCCTCAGGTCTATGAAAGCATCATCAGCATTATTGGTCAACTGCCCACCTATTACAACAATCTGATTGTGGCTTTAGATAAGCTGTTTAGCCAGAATCCTCAAATGGAAACCTATGTGATGAATGCCTTCAGCCAGTTTTCCAATTTAAATCAGAATTTGTTAAGTAACCTGAATACCATAATACAGACACTTTCTCAAAGTGTAATTTCCTTATTCAGAGTAGCGCTGAATCTGATTGTAGGCTTTATTATTTCCATTTATTTATTGTTTAGTAAGGAACGCTTTATTGCCCAAGGAAAGAAAATCATCTATGCCTGCTTTGAACGAAGTACAGCCAATAATTTGATTTCCGATTTTAAAATGATTAATCGTACCTTTGGCGGGTTTATCAGCGGAAAAATCCTGGATTCCATTCTTATCGGCATACTTTGTTATATTTGTATCAGTATTATCGGTACTCCTTACCCCTTATTGGTCAGCGTAATCGTGGGTGTAACCAATGTTATTCCTTATTTTGGGCCCTTTATCGGAGCTATACCCAGTGCAATAT
>JBJFFP010000011.1:0-3382 GCA_051891855.1 Lachnospiraceae bacterium
GGTTTTTGTAAAGGCTTGGAATCAGCCAGAAGTGTAAGTGAGATATTATCTGAACCCAGGATAGAAGAAAATGCAGCAATTATTCCCCTGGGAAGGCTCAGGGGAGAGGTTTCCTTTGATAATGTAACTTACAGCTACAATAGCAATATGGAGCCGACCCTTAATCATTTTTCCTTAAAGGTAAAGGCTGGGGAAGCCATTGCATTTGTAGGAGGCTCCGGTGCGGGTAAGTCTACCATACTTAATCTTCTCATCGGCTTTGATTCGCCGCAGGAGGGAAGAATATGTATCGATGGTATTAACATGAGGAATCTGGATATTAATGAATACAGATCGCAGATTGCGGTGGTTCCTCAGAATACCATACTTTTTGCGGGCTCGATATATGACAATGTTACTTATGGCTTGGATAATATATCCAGAGAAAGGGTGATGGAGGTTTTGAGACAGGTGGATCTTGCGGATTTTGTAGATACACTTCCCCAGGGCCTGGATACCCTGCTTGCAGAACAGGGAAATTCCCTTTCCGGTGGGCAGAAGCAGCGCCTTGCAATTGCAAGAGCAATAATAAGAAATCCTAAGATCATTGTATTTGATGAAGCAACCTCAGCCTTGGATTTGGCATCGGAAAAGAAGGTGCAGGAAGCCACAGAGAGCTTAATGAAGACCTGTACAACATTTATGGTGGCTCATCGATTATCTACCATTCGGAATGCTGACCGAATAGTAGTAATCGAAAAAGGAAGGCCGGTTGAAGAGGGAAGCTTTAATGAGCTGATGGAGAAAAAAGGCTATTTTTATCGCCTCAAAAAGCTTCAGGAGCAGTAGATAAACAGTCCCCGGTCTTTTTGTTTATTTCATCAGGGATATTTCCAAATGGTTTGTTTGGCGGTCATCTGTATAGTAACGGACAGTGACTGCTTTTGGATAAAATCCATGAAATCGGGTCTCTATATGCTCAATAAGGCTGACGGTGCTTGCTTCGGCAGAAATTGCCACACCATTATCGGTAACGGTTATGGTGACGCTTTCTTTATTATTTTCCAGATTGAGGAAGATATAGCCGGTTTCTGCCAGGGGCTCCAGCCTGGCAGTAACCGTATTATAAATATACTGATAGAGTGAAAGTCTGGGCAATGAAAAATCTGCCAGCTCATCAGGATATTCCACATCAAGATTAATCCGCTCCCCGAAGCGGTAGTCTATAATCTTCATAAAATTACTGATAACCGATATTTCATCCTTCAGGGAGGCATCCTGTGTGTCATTAAGGCTGTATTTCATGATAAAGCCCAGGGCAAAGCAAACATTGTAAAGCTCTTTATTGCCGGTCATTAAGACAGAGCCTTTGATCACGTCCAGGGTATTAAATAGAAAATGCGGATTTATCTGATTAATAAGGGTTAAATTTTTGGATTCTTTGTCCGCAACCTCCTGTTCATAGAGTCTGCTGGTGGTAAGAAACAGCTGATCACGTATTTGATTTATTTCATCCATCATTAGATTGAATTCATTCGATATACTTTCAATTTCACGGTATCCCTTCAGGGATACTCTTTTTTTCATCATCTTAAGGTTGCCGTGGCTTATGGAAACGATATATTTTGTAAGATCATTCAGTGGTGAAATAAAATTCTTAATAATAAACAGGTAGGCAATAATGGTAACTACAGTTAAAATAAAGCCCATTGAATAGCACATATTTCTCAACATGACTGCATTTTCCAGAAGAGTGGAATAGGGGGTGATGGCTATGGTATATCCCAGGTCAGAATCTAGGGTATTTACCTGAATCATATAGTGAGCATTATCCAGGCTTATTTCCGTGATAAAGTAGGGAACAGCAGAGGAATTATCCGGGCTTTCATGATACACATAGTCGGGTAAAACGGATTTGACTCTGTCAATGATTGAATCGTCAGCTTCGGATTCCGGATGCTCATTTAAGGAGATCGTTTTTCCATAGGAATCCACCATATAAAAGAAGGTATTGGACAGAGTATTAAAGTCAGAGATTTCTTTAACGATGGAGTCAGCCTTCACTAAAAGGGTCATGTGTCCGATTTTTTCCCCGGAGGATTTTACGTTTCCATATGAAATAATGTTCATACTGTAGGAAAAAACGGATATAGAGGAGGTGGAGGTTGTTCTCATTTCGGTATATCCATCATAATGAATCTGCCCGTCTGAATAGTCAAGGCAGGAGGGCATAAGAGGAGACTGATAGCCCGGGATGGAACAGGTTGCCTTATCAATGGGAGTAATACTGATATTGAAGATATTTTTATTTATACTGGTCAGCATATCCAGTACGGAATATATACTTTTATAACTTTGATAGGTTATATCATTGGTGAGAAAGGTGATGCAGGAATCACTGTACCCGGTATACAGCATGATATTGGTAATATCATTATATTGAGACTGTATGCTGTTTTGCAAAGCTATGGTCATGCTGATATTTTCATCTCTTTTTTGGGAGATCAGCTCTTTACTTATGTAGTTGTAGTAAAGTGTGACCAGAAGAGGAATCAAAGCTATATGGATAATAATCAGCATGATTATCTGGGTTTTTAAAGAGGATTTTTTTGCATTTTTCATGATGATCCTTACCTGTCAGTCTGGAAGAATTAATAGCGGATATCCTTATTATTGGTACGAAACTGTGTCGGCGTTACCTGCATATATTTTTTAAACAGCTTTGAAAAATAAAAATAGTCACTTATTCCTACTGCCGTACAGATGTATTGGACCTTATGATCCGTATGGATAAGCATGTCGCAGGCTTTTTCGATTCTGAGTCTGGTGATATGCTCCACAATCCCCCTTCCGGTTTCCTTTTTGAATAGAGAAGAAAGATAGTTAGGGGTTAAGCCAAAGGAGTTAGACAGCATTTCAATGGTAATCTCTTTTGTAAGATTATCCTCGATAAACGTAAGAATCCCCTGTATAGTCGGATTTAAAGAAGGAGCTGTGAGTTCTCCTGTGTCAAAGTCCGGTTCCTTATGGGGAAGGGTATCAAGCAGCAATCGTATACATTCGGTAAGCTCTATAAGATCAAAAGGCTTCAAAAGATATCGGAATACGCCATACTGCAATGCCTTCTGGGCATAGGCAAAATCAGGATAGCCGGATAAAATAATGAAAGGAAGATCGGGATATTCAACCTTTGCAGCCTGAATAAGCTCCAGACCGTTCATACCCGGCATTCTTATATCGGTAACAACCACATCCGGCTTTTTTTTATGAATCAGGGACAGGGCCTGGGCACCATTTTGTGCAGTATAAATAGTATTTACATTTATACTTTTCCAGTCTACTCCCATTTCAAGACCTCTTGAAATATATTTTTCATCATCTACTAAAAGCACTTTATACATAG
>JBJFFP010000012.1:0-60860 GCA_051891855.1 Lachnospiraceae bacterium
TATACTCCTTACTCCACACACTGCTCAGCCATATATTCTCGTAGCCCTCTGCCTCAAAGGTATAGGTGGGAGAGGTAAGGACATAGTTTTTCCCTAAAGCACTGTTCTTTAGCACTACCGTTACCTGCAGCTCATTCGCCACGTTCATGTCTTCATGGTTGTAGGCCAATGCTGCGGTATAATCCTGGTCTATGAGCAGGGCTTCCGGCAGACCGGTTCCTTCATCTTTTGCCAGTCCATCAAAGTATACATCCAGTGTGCCGTGGGCAATCAGAGTGTTGCCGCTAAGGCTGTTTCCACTGAGGCTGTTTCCGCTAAGACTGCGGCCCTCTTCGTCACTGACCACCACATAGCTTATGGTCAGAGGACGCTGTTCAATGGTGAAGGGAATGGCATTACTTCTGTTTACCTTATACTTACTGTCTGCTTCTACTCTTGCTCTTACCCAGTAGGTGCCCGCATCCTTGGGCATATCCGTCAGCTTATTCCTGCAGGCTTCATCGGTATATACTTCCCAGGTAATATCGCCTGTTCTGTCTTGTGGTGCTTTCTCTGTACTAAGGCCTTTCACAAGCTCCTCAAGCACTACCTTCTTTCCGTCATAAACCTTACCTTCTATGGTTCCGGTTGCCTTCGTCTGGAAATCGGAATTACCCAGGATATCCTCCATCAGGATTTGGTCATAGGTAATCTTCACAGGCTTATCGTTATTTTGGCCTTCGCTCTCATAAAGGACAGCCACACTGCCATTCGTACCATCACTGGGAAGTCCAACTATGGCAGACCGTTGGAAGAAGTCATTAGTATTACTTGTGTTCATTTCCGGGTTCACATCATACTCATCCACCAAGGTCATGGTTTTGGCTGCATCATCACCCACTTCAAAGGTATAGATTTTTCCGTCTTTAAGTCTTCCCCAATACGGAAGGGGACTTCGGGGAGCGGAAACCATAAGCATGGTTTTTCCCTGGTATTCGTAAGTAATGGCCGAATGCAGGAGACTATGGGAAATAACCACATCCTTCAATGCTGTCACTGCACTTACATTCCACTCCTGACCATCCCAGGTATAGTCCACATACTCCAGCCAAGCATTACCGGTTCCCACAAACATCCTTAGGGTATCTTCACTAAGCTTAACCACACTGCTTTCGCCGCTGACTGTATCAGTCGTTGCATGAGGTCCACGATGCCAGGTTTCTCCTCTATCATCACTGTAAATGAAGGAAGCACGTTTTCCTCCCAATGCATTTCCTTCACTATAGCAGGGGAATATCAGAAGGTTTCCCATTGTAATACCCTGTCCGCCTGCAGCCGTATAATAGAAGGCTTCGGTATTGTTCTTTACCATAGGGTTAAGAATGGTAAAGTCAGACCAATCTTTACCCCCATTATTAGAGGTAGTCAGCACCAGATAGCCGGTACACCGCACATGCAGAAAGCTATTAAAGAAGAAGACGTTCTGTTGTACCCATTTCCGGGTTCCACTGTTGCTACCTAGCTGCTTAGAGTACATAGGCTTCGGAGCAGCATCTACTACCGCTTCATACAGGTTATATTGCTTATCTACATAGAAGTCAGCCACTTCGGCATACTGTTCGCCACCTAAGTATTCATAAACCGGTGCATAGGTTTTATCGTCAAATACTTGGTCAAAATCTCCTACATAATAGTCATAACCGCTGTTTGTCTGCCGGTTGGCACTAGCCGCATAATAAAGTACCAGCCTTTGTTTCCCCTTAATCTCCATATATCCGCTGGTCTGTTGTGAACTACGTTCTCCTCCGGGGAAAAGATTGGCCAGCAAGTAGAGCTTTTCACCATCCGCCGCCAGTATGGGGTCACTGAAGCTGGATGCCTGTGCTGCGTAGGCATCTACACTATCATTAAAGTATAAGGGCGTTTTGTAGTTCCAAGTCTGTCCATTATCTGGAGACACGCTGACTGCTACATCCGTACCTCCACTTTTATTGTTGCTGTTCCATTTTACTGTAGCTGCCGCTGCCAGCTTATTATTTCCAGTTCCAAAGGTAGTTAAGGTGGGAGATTCAAAGTACTGGCTTCCTCCCTGATTTCCTACAATTGCATCTGTAAAGGGCTGATCCTGGGTGGTTCCTGTGGGTGGAATACGATCAGCAATATCCGGTTGTGGTTGGTCCTCTACTTCAGTCTGCTTATAAAGGATTAAATCATTCCATCCATTACCGCCACCCTTAGGTCTGGTCGATAGCCAATTCCTGTTATCAGGAGACGTTATCCTAGACACCCAAAGGGTTCCTGTTGCATTTCCAATTTCGTAATACCTACCCTGACGATCATAGTTAACCGTCACTTTAGCCGGCGTTGACGAAAGAACTACATAATATTGGTGATTCCTCGCCAAAGATATGTAGCGTTCCTCACCCTGATAGCTTCCTTTAAGAGCGATTCCATCCTCATAGCTTACCACTTCCCAAAGCAAATTTTCTTCATCCACTGTTGAGTTGTCAAGAAATATCTCATTTTTTTGGTCATCTTCAAACCTTACCAACCTCGAAAGCCCTTCAGCAAGACCTAAATCGTGAAATATACTTCCATATGCAGCCAAAACGAGATCCCGACTATTGCTATCACCATACGGGTGATGAGTGTAGATAACATACTTTGCCCCCACCTCCAGTTCTTCAGTGGTAGACCGAATATATTTATACTTCTTGGGTTCCGTATAGATGGGGCGTAAGGTAAGGGCATCCATGGAATTGCGCAGATTCCATTCCAGGGTCTCTACTTCCTCCTGGGTTAAAGCTGCGCTTTCTTTACCATCCACAGCCGCTTGTGCTGCACTCCTAGCCATTTTAAAGGAATACCAGCTATTAGAGGTATACTTTACTGCATTTACTTCATCCTCATTTTCCGGATACTCATCCTTTGCCTGGTCTAGCATCTCCTCCAGCTCAGTAAAGTCCACCGTTACCGTTACACCATTTTTCTCATAAAGCCAGATGGTGTAGTTAGACATTTCTCCATTAGGAGCATAATGAGCCCAGAAATCCGTCTGATGATTTTTAAACTTGTCAGCGGTAAGTGCATCCTGCTGAACATTGAAATACAAGTATCTGGCTTGATGGCTAAGTCGATAGCCTTCCCCTTTTGTCTGTACCTGTATTTTTACTGCATTATTTTCGAACAGGTACCAATTCATCCCAAGATAATGCCCATCAGCGGAACGGAAGCTATAGCCATCTCCGACCTCATTTACCGTAAGGTGAAGGTCATTTACCGAAACAGACGTACCATTATTCAGCCAAGTGGCCTCTATATTATTGCCGGATATGGTCAGCTGCGCAGTAGCCATCCCCTTTTTATCCGCTTCTGTATATATATCCCCATCTCCGTTGGTTCTCTTCGTTAAGCCCAGATCGTTTCCATACAGAGCATAAGGAGTTCCGTTACTGTCCCTTGAGACAATCAGATAATACCTTTCCGGATTCAAAGGAGTGTCTCCTGTTATCTGGGTATAACCGGGGATTTTATACCCCCCCCCGGTATTTTCTCCTTTGTTTTCAGTCTTAATCGTACTGGCTGTCTCATTCCCCGACAGAGTTGCGTCTGTCTCATTTCCGGAGAGAGTGTCGTCCGCCTCTTCCTCCTCATCAGCCACCGTCTCTTCCACAGCTTCTTCTGTAACCTCTTCTGCTGCTTCTTCTGTTACAGCTTCTTCTGTTGTCTCTTCAAGAGGCTCGTTGGTAAGCTCATTTCCGGATATGGTCTGCCCGGTTACTTCTGCTGCATAGACATTACCGCCTATGGAAGGGCTTCCGGTTCCTGCCAGTATAGCAAGGGCTAAAATCAGAGCCAGTAATCGCTTACATGTTCTTTTCATTGTGCTTCTTTCTCCTTTCTTTTTGGTAAAAATCTACATAAAGCGTTTTTAAAACGCAATGCACCTTAGGTACCTTGGAGTGATTTTAACAGAATTTCTCTGCTTTGACCGGAATATGTCAAAAAAAGACGTCTGGATGTAAAAAATAGGAGCTTCCCAGGTTTTCACAAAAAGAAAAAGAAGAGAAAAAAAATGGCCGACTACAGCCATTTTTTTCTCTTCATTACACAGTAGAACAATTTTCTAATATCCATTCAATCTATTTTTTCTTTCGTAAATTTGACCACATCCGGATAATAATCTGATTAGGGATTCCCAGAAGAATTACCTTCCACTATTTTTCCGTCACGCCAGATTCTCTCCAAATCATAGAATCCCCGGCTTTCCCGATCAAAAATATGGACAATTACATCATAGTAATCCATTAAAATCCAGTTCGCTCCGTCATAGCCTTCAATTTGCTTCAGCGGATAGTGATTAATATGCATCTTCTCTTCTACTGCATCTGCCATAGCCTGAATCTGACTGCGGTTAGAGCCGCTGGCCAAAATAAAGTAGTCAGCGATAGGAGAAATCTCACTGATATCAATAATTTTGATCTCTTCTCCTTTTTTATCCTCTAAAGCGTCAACAATAGTTTTTGTCATATCCAGTATAATACTCATTCATTTAATCCTTTATAAAAATCATAGGTTTTTTGGGTCATAGGGTCAATTATTCTGCCGGAATGCTCAAGATGGTCCAGTGTATCCTCCAGGATCTGTATAAGTGCTGCATCCAGATTACAAAAGGCCAGCCTGCGTATTTGGGTTAAATTAGCCGCATGATTTCTGCCGGGCTCAATATAGTCTGCGATATAGACGATTTTTTCCATAAGGGTCATATCCGGCTTTCCGGTAGTATGGTAAAGAACAGCATTAAGAATTTCCCCCTCCTCCACATTGTATTTGTTTTCAGCCAGATAGGCACCGACTTTAGCGTGGAGCAGATAAGGGTTCTTCCTCTCAGCTTCATTGATTTCTATCCCGTGCTTTTCACAGATATGAATTTTTTTATCATTCTCCATACATTTTGCACAATCATGCAAAAGGCCTGCCAAATAGGCTTTGTTCTGATCGGCTCCATGACACATGGCTAAGGCTGCCGCGGTATAGGCAACCCCCAGGGTATGCTCATACCGCTTTTCATCCAAAGCCTTTATCAGATGCTTTTTTATTTTGTGTAAATCCATATCCTTCATTCTTTACAGCCCCAATATGATCAATCAGTCGAGATAAAGGCGATTCTTACGAATTACCTGTTCTGTTTTATAGCGCACCATATAGCGGATGCTTTTTCCGTTTTTTACCCGCTCACGAATCTGTGTAGAGGAAATATCCACGCTGCGGCAGGAAAGCTTGACAATCTTCGTCTGATATTTTTCCTCCAAAACCTTAATCTGTTCTTCCAGTCCTTCCGGTGTAAAGCCTCCGCGAATAGCTGCCGCTACGGTTACTTCACTGAAAATTTTTTCCGGACACTTCCATTCTTCCATATCGAAAAGGCTATCTGCACCTACAAGAAAAAAATACTCTGTATCCGGATTCTCTTTCTTAAGTGCGGCAATGGTTTCATGGGAATAGGAGTTACCACCCCGATCAACCTCAATAGTAGACATGGCAAAATGAGGATTATCATCGATTGCTTCACCCACAAGGGAAATACGCACCTTAGGATCAAGGATTTCTTTGGTATCCTTCATATAAGGGGTTCCGCTGGGGATAAATAAAACCTCGTCCAGATTAAGCTCCTCATAAGCATTTTCTGCCACGATTAAGTGGCCTAAATGAATAGGGTTAAAGGTTCCGCCCATAATTCCGACACGTTTTTTTGCATTCATCGCTATTCACCTCTTTTTTTATATTCCAAAACCCACCGTATCCGGTTAAAGGTTATTTGGACAAAATAATCTTCGGATTCTTTTTATCCGGCTTATATAAAACGATTTTTCTGCCGATTACCTGTACTACCTGGGAATGGGTTCTTTCGGCAAGCATTTGGGCAAGCATGCCGGGATCATCCAGGCAGTTCTTTAATACGGCCATTTTTAACAGTTCCCGATTATTAAAGGCCTCTTCTACAGCTATGGTCATTTCCGGAGTAACACCGGATTTACCGATTTGAAAAAGTGGGTCCAGGTTACTGGCAAGCCCTTTTAGATAAGCTCTTTGTTTACTGGTCATAGTTCCTCTCATTCTGCTGGCTAAACAGCAATTCTTTCCGCTTTTATTTGTAATAGTCAAAAGAAAGTCCGTACATTCTTACGGTATCCCCTTCCTCAATGCCAGCCTCCTCCAGCTGCTCCAAAATACCGTTATCCTTAAGGAATTTCTGGAAAAAGGCAAAGCCCTTTTCACTTTCCAGATTGGTATATCCCAGCATCTTTTCAATTCTGGGCCCCTCCACCACATACTCATCCTTTTGGGCATCATATTCTACAGTAAAAGGCTCATTATTCAGGAAATCAAACTCAGGAAAATATTCCTGTTCAAAAACAATTACTTCATCTCCCAGGTCATCCAGAAGCTCTCTCACATAGTACAAAAGCTCCTTCACCCCTTCACCGCTTACGGCCGAAATGGGAAATACCTTTATTCCCTTTGGTTCAAATTCCTTCCGTATGGCATCCACGGAACTGTTTTCCTGATCGTAGATACAGTCAATCTTATTGGCAGCTATTATCTGTGGACGGGAGGCAATATCTGCATTATAAGCCTCCAGCTCCCGGTTAATAGCGTAAATATCGGCAATCGGGTCTCTTCCTTCCACTCCGGCAGCATCCACAATGTGAATCATCACCTTGGTTCGCTCAATATGACGAAGAAATTCATGCCCCAGGCCAACTCCCTTAGAAGCTCCTTCAATCAGTCCGGGGATATCTGCAATGACAAAGCCTCTTCCCCCATCCATATCCACCACTCCCAGATTGGGATTCAAGGTTGTAAAATGGTAATTGGCAATCTTGGGTCTGGCGTTGGTGACACGGGATAAAAAGGTGGATTTTCCTACGTTTGGAAAGCCCACAAGTCCCACATCGGCAATTACCTTTAATTCCAGAAGCAGCTCTAATTCCTTAGCCGGCTGTCCCGGCTGTGCATATTTGGGGGCCTGCATGGTGCTGGTAGCATAATGCTGGTTTCCGTTGCCTCCCTTTCCTCCGGTAAGCAGGGTAACACGGCTGTTGTCTCCTGACATATCCGTAATCACCTTACCGGACTGTGCTTCCTTTACCACGGTTCCTTCAGGAACTTTAAGTATAATATCCTCCCCGTTTTTACCCCGGCAGTTTTTCTTACTGCCGTTTTCGCCATGCTGGGCATAATAATGGTGATGGTGGCGGTATTTGGTCAGTGTATTCAGTCCCTTATCCACTTCTAAAATAACGCTGCCGCCGTCTCCGCCGTCTCCACCATCCGGCCCCCCGTTAGGAACATATTTTTCCCGGCGAAAGGAAACATGACCGTCTCCGCCTTTACCACTTCTTACAAAAATCTTAGCTCTGTCTGCAAACATGGGTTACTCCTAAACATGATGAAAAGGCTCCAAACAGCTGTTGTTTGGAGCCAATCATAGGTACTTATTTCTCTACAGGATAAACAGAAGCCTGTTTCTTATCTCTGCCTTTTCTCTCGAATCTCAGTACACCATCAACTAAAGCAAATAATGTATCATCTCCGCCGCGACCAACGTTTACACCGGGATGAATCTTGGTTCCACGCTGTCTGTATAAAATATTACCTGCTTTAACAAACTGTCCGTCAGCTCTTTTTGCCCCTAATCTTTTGGATTCGGAATCTCTGCCGTTCTTAGTAGAACCTACACCCTTTTTATGAGCAAAAAATTGAAGATTCATATTCATCATGGTTTTACACCTCCTCGAATGTTAAGTCCAAGTACGTCTTACCGTACTGATTCATAATTCCCGTCAGGCCCAGGAGCAGGGAATCCATCAACAGCTGCATTCTCTCATTCTCATCTGCACACCAGCGAAGATCCATCAGTCCCTCTTCCTCATTTACTGATACTGCGGTGGTAATTCCCGCCAGCTTTTCCAAAGAATTGTTGGTGTTAATCACTAAAGCAGAAACAGCTGCACAGACGATGTCTTCACCGGAGTCAGCGTATCCGGCGTGACCGATGCAGGTAATGCCGCGATATTTCCCTTCCTTTGTCCTGTATACTGAAATATGTGTCATACTATAACCTGATTAAGCATTAATCTTATCGATTTTCACCTGAGTGTATGCTTGTCTATGACCATTTTTCTTATGGTAACCGGTTTTTCTCTTGTACTTGTAAACGATAACTTTACGGGCTCTTCCCTGATCCAATACGGTTGCGGAAACAGTTGCATTAGCCACTGCATCACCAACCTTAAGTCCGTTATCGCTTACTGCGATTACCTGGTCAAAGGTTACAGTATTACCGGTCTCGACATCCAGCTTCTCAACCTTGATTACATCGCCTTCCGAAACCTTATACTGTTTTCCACCTGTTGCAATGATTGCGTACATAAGGCACCTCCTACTTACAAACCCCTCGGTTTGCTTTACTCGCCAGCTTCGGTGCTGTCACAGGACAGACTTACTACCCCACTGTGCGGCATACTGGTATATATTAGCATGTCGTATATTTGCTGTCAAGTATTTATTCTTTAAAAATCTGCACTAAAAATCTGCACTACTCAGCCTTTTGGGGACTGCCGTTTATAAAAAACCAGGCAGCCAGCTGGGATCGGGAGCTGAATTCCTCCTTTTCCATAATGTCCTTTAGCTCCTCTCTGGAGAAAAAAAACGGCTGAATCAGTTCATTTTCCGAAGAATGATCGCTGAGCTTACCCATAGTTTCCACAAAGGCAATATAGGTTGTGGTATCGGAAAAGCCTACTGCGGAATAAGAAGGAGGCAAAAGAGAAATAATCCGCTTAACCTCCAGGCCGGTTTCCTCATACAATTCCCGCCGGATACATTCCTCAACAGTCTCTCCCTCCTCCAGCATACCTGCACAAAGATTAAAAATACTTTTATTTATGCTCATTCTAAATTCCTTTAACAAAAGAAGCTTCTCCTCCTGGTAAGCAATGATGGAGATGCCGCTGGGCTTTGCCCCCAGCTCCTTTGGTGAAGATAAATCCTTTCTGCTCACCAGCTCGAAGGTCTTTTCCCTCCCTGCCTTATTTAAATAGGTCAGTTCGTAGTTTTTCAGATATTTGCCGTTTCTGACCTTTTCCATCCTTAATAATTTCATAAATCGATAAACTCCTTGATAAAAATGCTTTTAAGCTTTTTTACTCCCCAGCTGCTCCCATAAGGGCTTACTGATTTTCTTACGGGTAACCTCCACCAGTCCCAGTGCAGTCATTCCCACTATCGTGGTGGGAACAGAATCTCTTCTAACCAATTCGGTCAAATACTGTAAAAGCTCTCTGTCCTGCTGTTCATTCTCCTGATTGATAAAGTCAATAATAACGATTCCCGATATATTTCTCAGCCTTAGCTGCAGGGCAATTTCCTTTGCTGCTTCACGATTGATTTGGCAGAATAAGTCCTGCCCCTTCCTTTTGGCCTGTTTCCCACTGTTTACATCGATTACGGTAAGAGCTTCTGTAGGCTGAATCACCAGATAGCCGCCGCTTTTCAGCCAAACCTTTTCTTCCAGTGCTTCTCTCAGTCTGGTTTCCACATTATAAAGCCGCGAAAGAGAAATTCTCTCATCCTGATAAAGCAAAAGAGTCTCTCCTGCCGAAAAATTCTTTTGGATCTCCTCATATAACAGGGGATCATCCGTCACCACTCGATCATAGGCATACTCATATAAATCACGAATACCGCAAAGATAGGAAGGAAGGGGCTTTTTCAGCAGACTGAAGCAGGTACGGTGGCGGGCCGTTTGCAGCAGGTTCATGGCTTCCCCATGCAGACTGTCGATTTCTTCCATTAAGGGAGACGGATCCTCCAGCTGCCCTGCATTAGTACGAATAACCATTCCCATAAAATCCTGCTCCAGCTTTTGGATAATGGATGCTTCTGAAAGTACCTTATGAATCCTTTCCTTCTGTATTGATGTCAGCTTATTGCTGAAACCGATATGTTTTCGTCCTGTGGTAAGGACACAGTATTTTCCCGTAAAAGAAAGGTTACAGGTGAGTCCGGGAGATTTGGTTTTGACCCCCTCCTTTTCCACCTGAACCAAAAGCTCATCTCCCGCAATCAATCTGCCGTCATATTTACGATTGCTAAGTACAGGGCTTTTTACCTGTTTCATAGGCAAAAAGCCTATTGTCCCGGGACGGTATTCCACAAATACAGCCTCCAGTGAGGGAACTACGTTTTTCACTTTTCCCATATAGATGGATTCCAGATCAGAGCTGTTTATGCCGTAGGCATTGGCCTGAATCAGACGATTTTCATGGTATAAAAGAGAAAGGATTTTATCCTCTTTTCTTAAAAGGAGTAAGGTCTTATCCATCAGAATGCTTCTCCTACTCCATCCAGGGGAATCAGCTCAGGATTGTCTTTATCTTTGTTGGTATAGGTTTCTTCTCTGGTAATTTGAACGGCAAGGGGATTAAAGGCTTCACCGGCAAAAGTAAACAAAGCCTCCAGCAGTAGGGTAGGCTTGATATTTCCCTTACTGCTGGCATCCACCAGCATATACAGGCTGTCATCCGCTGCTTCCAGCCGATAAATCCCCGGTTTTAAATCCAAAGACAGCTGACTCTTTTTCGTCTGCTTGATTACGGGAATACTTTCCCGATTCATAAAAGCAGCTGTTACTTCCTTCAGATTGGATAAGGGCTTATACCCACTCTTCCATTCTATGGTATAGGCGGCAGCCGCTACACTGGCCATGGCATTTCCTGCCGTGTCCGGTAAAGCCACCGCATTTAAAACACGGATTCCTTCTACCATGACAGCATTTAATCGATCTAGCAAATCCTGTCTGCCCCGGTGGCTGTTAAGCTGGATGTCCATATATTCACCGTTGCTGTAATAGCCTACACCTAAGGGAGCTGCAAAGCTCATAATCTGATGAGGACTGAAGCCTTCCGAATAGGCGATATCGATTTCGGTACGTCGGATAGCCTTTTGAAAATATCGCATAATATCCAGATGTCCGATGAATTTTACTACCCCATGCTTACTGAATTTTATTCGTACACGCATCGCTTTTCCCTTTCTATATGTCTGCCGGCTCTACAAAGGCTTCCAATACCGACTCAGCACATTTTTCCTCAATACAGACACCCACCCCATAGCGGGCGGCTCCACAGCCCAGACATTTTATCTTACAGTTGGGACTTTCCTTTTCCTCCAGTGCCGTCTTCCACTCTCTAAGCAGGAAGGTCTTGGTTACACCGCAGTCAATAAAATCCCAGGGAAGAATTTCTTCATAGGAGCGTTCTCTGGTGGTATAAAATTCCAGACTGAGTCCGCATTCCTCCAATGCATCCAGCCAGTAATCATAATGAAAATATTCACTCCAGGCGTCAAAAATTCCGCCTCTTCGATACACCCGTTCAATAACCGTGGAAAGCTTTCTGTCTCCCCGCGCTAAAAGCCCCTCAATCATACTGACATCCGCTTCATGCCAGTTGTATTTAATTCGCTTTTGGTTAATCTGCTCCCTTACCGCCTTTTTGGTCAGCTGTGCCTTTTCAATAAAGCGTTCTCTGGTGTCCATAGGTGACCACTGAAAGGGAGTAAAGGGCTTGGGAATGAAAAAGGAGGTGCTGGCAACAATCTGAACAGAGCCGTTTTTTCTTTCCTCCTTGGGAACCACCTCAAAATAGGTGGCAGCAATTTTATTACAAAGCTCGGCAATTCCCCGAATATCCTCATCCGTTTCCGTAGGAAGTCCCAACATAAAATAAAGCTTAACCCTGCTCCAGCCTCCTTTAAAGGCCAAGGCACTTCCCTGAAGGATGACTTCTTCAGTCAATCCCTTGTTGATTACGTTTCTCATTCTCTGACTTCCTGCCTCCGGAGCAAAGGTTAGAGAGCTCTTTTTAATATCCTGTACCTTACTCATCACATCCAGAGAAAAGGCATCAATTCGTAAGGAAGGCAGAGAGATATTAACCGAGCGCTTTTTACATTCCTCAATCAGAAAATTCACCAGCTCTTCCAGACCGGAATAATCACTGGAGCTTAAAGAGCTTAGGGAAATCTCCTCATGCCCGGTATTCTTCAGCATTTCCAAAGCATACTGCTTCATTACCTCTACGTTGCGTTCACGGACAGGCCGATAAAGCTGTCCTGCCTGACAGAAACGGCAGCCCCGGATACAGCCCCGTTGAATTTCCAATACCACCCTGTCCTGGGTAACCTTGATGAAGGGCACTACAGGAGACATGGGATAATAGGTGTGGCTCACATCCTTGACCAGTTCCTTAGAGATGGTTGCAGGTAATTCCTCATAGATGGGATTAAAGGAGGCAATGGTGCCGTCCTCCTTGTAGTCTGCTTCATAAAAACGGGGGACATACATCCCGGGAATGCAGGCTGCTTCCCGTAAAAAAGCTATTCGGTCAAAGCCCTTTTCTCTATGAGATTTATACAAATCCAAAAGCTCTCTATATCTGGTCTCCCCTTCACCAATGTAGAAAATATCAAAGAAATCGGCTATGGGTTCCGGGTTATAGACACAGGGACCGCCGCCGATAACAATGGGATGATTTTCATTTCTTTCCTTACTTTTCAAAGGAAGCTGTGCTAAATCCAGAATCTGCAGAACATTGGTATAGCACATTTCATACTGAAGGGTGATCCCCAGAAAATCAAAATCCTTAATGGGCTCCTGGGATTCCAAACCAAAGAGGGGAATCCTTTCCTTGCGCATAATCTTATCCATATCCAGCCAGGGAGAATAAACCCTCTCACACCAAACATCTTCCCATCTGTTCAACATATCATAAATGATCTGAATCCCCAGATGGGACATGCCGATTTCGTAGACATCCGGAAAGCACATGGCAAACCGAACCGCCACCCTGGGATCACCGGCTTTATTTACAGCATTTACTTCATTTCCAATATAGCGGGCAGGTTTTTCCACCTGCATCAATATTTCATCACTGAGTGCTAATTTGTATTCCTTCATGTCCTCTGCTCTTCCTGCTTTTGCTGCACCTGTTTTTCCTGCTTTTGCTGCAACTCCAGTCCTTCTTTTTGCTTCTCCAACAGCTCCAGTGCTTCTTTTCTGGCTTCTGTCTGCTCCATTATCTGCTGGTGTCGTTCACGCATGGCAGCCGTAATTTCTTTTTGTACCGAGTCGAAGCTTTCCAGTAATTCCTTCCACTGTTCATCCGTATATTCCTCAGCACCAATCGCAATTTTCTCCTCGGCTTCTCCTTGAAGAAGCTTTTTCTGTAAATCGGTAATGTACTGAGAAAAGCTTTGCCGCAATTCTGTAGTTGTATTATCAGATTTACAATATCCCAAGACTTGGTTTCCTGCTTCTTCTGTTCGTATTATCATAGAGACTCTCCTTCCATCAAAGCATTCATCACTACATAATTAATTTGTAATCATTTTGTAATCATCTCTTTAAAGCATGGATTTCTTTAAAATAATATAATGTACAATTTTCTATACGTCAAGTTTGTCACGTATATTCTTTCGCTGTATTTCCCATACTATTCCCGTGATTAATGGTTTTACTATAAATGGAGGATTAGGTGAAATGAATAAAGATAAAAAAGAAGCGGGTGCTCAGCTGGCCTATGCTGCTTTGGATGAGGTTCCCCAGGCAAAAGCTGATGCAAAGGAAATTGTAGGACTGGTCAAAAGCAGCGGTATAATTTCCGGCTATCAGCTTTCAGACGGAGCTACCGTTTCCAGAGAGGAAGGCGTGGCTATGGCAAAGGCCGGTGAGATTCGGGGTGTTGGTGTAGCCCATAGAAAGGATACTGAGTATTTAAAATCTCTTCCTGACGGAAGTGAAGATAATAATTTGGGAAATCTTCCCTCCGTCAGTGAGTAGGAAGCAGACGGTAAGTTTCTGTTCCATTGACACAAAAGGCTTGCTTTGCCCTACTGATAGCTATAAATTACCAATCAAGTGGGGATATTTTGGTTCTTTCGCCCCGACTTATTCGGCAAATATTTGCATCAGTGGGGGCCCCCTGCCTCCTTTGCCCCTACTTGCCAGCAAAATACTTGAATCAGTAGGACTCCCCGGCTTCCTTTCTCCTCACTGTTACAGAAGCACTCAGCTTATCCTTACTCTGCTCCGTAGATTTTATCCCAGATATGTTGGTTTTCATCCATGAGGATAAATGAAGTTATCTGAACGTATCCGAAAGCTTATACTGCTGCTTTTTTCTTACTGTGGAAAATAGATTTCATTCTGGTATACTTTACTCATCTCTCCCCAAACAACGCTGCCTTCCCTATTGAAAAGATTCCATACACCGTCATCCTGAAGATGGATAGCACCCATAAATTCCTGATGATTAAACAGGCAGTACACCGTTTCCGGACTATTCGGGGCAACCACCGTCCAACTCCAGATAACCATTTCTTCCAGTCTTCCCATAGGAACAATGTATCTGGTAGATGGTAAGCTATCCATGTTTCCTTCATCCGCTACCAGAGATTTAACGGTATTCTCCAACGCTTCCAGAACTTCAACCTCTCCTGTTTCCAGGGAAATCCTTATCGGTGATGTTTCACTAGAGCCGTAGAGCCAGCCGTCAGTCATAACTACCGCTTCCGCTAATTGAAATTGAAAATACTCTTCTGCACTGAATTCAAAAATTTTCCATGCCACCTGGTTAGGAGAGCTTAAAGGCATCTGCCCTACAAGCAAAAGCTTCTTTTTATCAGCCTCTATTGGGTTTAGCTGCAGCACCAGCGTAAGCTCATCAGTATCTGCAGAATAATCAGCCTTTAGAAGACTTACCTTTTCCCACTCTTCCTCCGAAAGCCTGTTGGGGCGTGTAAGGGAAAGATTAATGATGTCGGAAGAACCGGATATTTGAAGCTGAACATCAGGGAAGCTGTCCTTTTCGTGGATATAAATCCGATTCCCTGTTTCTACAGAAGGATAACGGGAAAACCACAAATCATCAGCAACAAATTCCGAGGAATCATAGAAGGAAACAGGGGTCTGCTGTAATAAGCCTGGGGAAGAAAGCTCATTGCTTTGGTAAAACCACCTTATGGAATAGGGATAAAGCTCCCCATCTGCTTCGCGATAGAATAACAGGGGAAAGGCTTTTAGGTAATCTTCTGCGATCAGCTCCTTTAGATTGACTGTCTCCCGCTCTTCTCCCAGTGCTATACTCATGGTCAGCTCTGTATGTATTCCTTCAAAAAGCATAAAGGAATAGGTTTTTCCACCTATCCAGCTTTTGTATTCACTTTCTTCTTCCAGATAGTGAACACTCATTCCCCCGTAGCTGTCGTTTTCCATCCGTCCGTTAATTAAGATGCTCCACTCATTATTCCCCTTTGGAATCGTAAAGGAAATTACCGGCTCTTCATATGACAGACTTGAAATAAGCTCATCCATGGCAAGCATTCGTAAAACCTGTTCCTCGCCGGAATCTATACCCTGAGAATTTGACAGCGCAATCAGATTTTCCAATGCGGGCACAGACAAATAAATTCCCTGATAGGGCTGTTCCAGATATTTTCTACCATTTTCTTCATAAAAAAACAGCGTTGTATCTGCTTCACCAGAACTGTTGAGGTGAATCGTTATATACTCATTCACATAAGGATGATCCTGTATACTTTCTTTATTGGCAGCCTCCAGCCCTGTAAGAAGGGCTACAAATTCATAAATATACTCTTCATCTGTGTGAACAGTGGACTCGCCGCCCTTTTCAATCCGAATGGATATGACCTCACTGCTTTCAGGCAGAACAGGCGAATCTGCTTTTTTCGATGCCGTGCAGCCGAAAACAAACAGAAGGATTAAGCAAACCGGAAATAGCATTATTATTATCTTCATTTTAAACCTCCCTAATCTGCCTGTATATACAGACTACTTCATCTCAAACACATAATCATAGCTATAGGTATGCACATACAATAGGCCATCCTTTTCCACCAAAAGATCCGGCTTCTTTTTCAGCTCTGTTTTTTCCAGTACCTTTCCGGTACTCTTATCGATCTGGTAAAGATAATCTTTTTCATCGGTAAAGCCATAGCCGCAAAGAATGATATTGTCCTTCACCAGAAAATTCATGGTGTTATAAGTCTGGTTCTCACTTCTCCAGATAACCTTGTCCTGTTCAAGATCATAAGCTAAAAGATAACAGGTTCCCGGCTGGGCATATCCGTTTTGCACATAGCCAAGATATAAAATACCATTTTCCAGATATGCACAATTTCCCATCAGATACCATTGGTCTGTCTGATAATAAATCGTATATATCAGCTCCGTTGTATTCTTATCATAAATATGTAAGGAGTCTGCGCTCCAATCATAGAGATAGTTTTCATCATAGAAAACAGTATTTGCCAGCCTAACTTCAGGATTGATTGGGGGAGTCTCCTTAGCCTGAGTCAGATAATTTTCCCATTCATCGCTTAGCATTGGCAAAAACAGATTGTTTTCCTTAAACCAGTCATAGGCCCAGGTAATCGTATTCGTCTGTTCCGAAATCAATGACAGATTTAATGGCTGTGCTTCCTTTCCCTCTTCCCCAAAACAGACTTGATAATCCTGAAATTCTAAATAGGTCACCGGGGATTGGTCTTCACCTTCCAAAGTATTCTCTATGGGTGATGTCGCTTTTTGTACTTCTCCCGTCAGGGAAGAAATATTTTCCGGGGTCAGATTAAGAAAAGGAACGTTCAGCAGCTCTGCATCCTTTAACTGGGAGTCAAGCCATTCTTCATATTCTTTACCATCCATGGGATTTTCATATTCCCAATCCGTCATCACATAATAAAGAAGTCCATCCCCATCCAGGTCTGCCTCTTCAGGAAAAGCAACTCCCTCCGCTTCCTCCATCTGCTTTTTATCCCAAGCATCCACAGTAGCAACTGACACATAAGAGTCCGTTTTTTCTTCATATTGATATAAGCTATAGGGCCAAAAATCCGATGTGGCTGCTCTTCCGTGATTATGGGACATTGATGCCATAATGATACCATTAGAATAAAAAGTGACTGCCGGAAATTCCACAAACTCTTCTGCAACCTCATTGGTAGCATAATCGTATCCATAAATACTTATCATCATCCCCGCCATATAGGTGGTGGTGTAGTTAATCAGCAGCTCATCTTTTCCGTCTGCATCAATATCATAAACGGCATAGGTATTTTCACTGATTTCACCGTAGCCATCGTAGCCCGGATTAGTACCGTCCGGGAAGGTCTGGGTTTCATAGATTTCTTTCAGAATCGAAGCATAACAGGCCTTCATGGCAGCCTCCTGCTCTGCACTCACTTTTTCCTCTTTGTTCACCTTTTCTTCCGTTTCTGCTACAGATATCTTTTCGGTTGTAGTTTCAGCAGATACCGCTTCAGTTTTAGCCGGCTCACTGCATCCTACCAGAAAAACAGATATTCCCAACAAAACAGCGACTATTGAAATTCTTCTATTTCTTTTGATTTTATGTACCATTTCAGCTCCCTCTTATTATACTTTTCTATTTAATCCGATAACGGGATCATTCCATTCGCACTATTCCAAATAGTGGAGCAATTCCTCGCAACGCTCCTTGGTAAGAGTAAAAAGCTTTTCTATAATGAGCTACAGAAGCAAAGGAGCCGCTTTCCCATTCCTCGGCCGCCTTATTGGAAGAACGTCATGATAAAAATAGGCAGACATCTGTTTTTCATTATCTCTTAATCTCTCCTTTGTTAAAATACTTCGTTAATTTTATCTTACCACAATACCTCCTTTTTCCTCAATGCCTTTATTCTGTCCATCAAGGCAGCATTTTTAATTCTTTTCCGCAGCCAGTATTCCATATGCATAATTTCCTTCCCCCTCTCCCAGCCATTCTTCCTGTGTCAACTCTCCCTCTTCATTAAATAAAAGCTTTTCTACAGACAGAGAATATTCCTTTGTCAGACGGCTTTCATCGGTAAAAATAGTGGTTACGCTTAAGGTTGCTCCTTCAAAAACCCCCAGTTCCTTCAGGTGCATTTCCCGAAGATCAAATGTTTTTTCCGCCTCAGCATAGTCCTCTTCCGATATACATAAACCATAATACTTTTCCGGTGTATATTCATCCGAAATACGCTCGCCTTCCTTTGTGTTATAAAACAGGGTATTTATTTGCTCACCTGAGGTATCTTCATTATCGCTGCTGTCAAAATCACCGACAAAAATCTCTGTTCCGGAGTTTTTGATTTCATCCCATTCTCCGCTCATCTCCATCTTCCATATCTCACGCTGTGTACATTCTTTAATCATAACCGATGATAATTCCCCCTTATCGATGGAAATTTCCACCTGTGCAATTCCTTCTCCCTGGATGCCAAAGAGAACTCCGGTAAAGCCACAGCCGCTCATTCCTATATCTCTTAAAAGTATCCTGCCGGAATTTGCTTCGGGTAAAGAGACAGATGCCGATGCTTCTGATTCCGCTGCATAAGCCTTTAAGGTAAAATCCGAAAAAAAATCAAGAGGATTATTTTTTATTTCGCTTGTTTCCCTTTCGGCCAGCTCTGCGGTAAATCCCTCTCCTTTACCCTTCATCAGACCACCTAAAAAAGCGGCTGTACAGACTAAAATTGTGCATGCTGCTGCTGTGATCAGCAGTGTTGAAAAATTCCGATGCTTTTTCCGCTGACCGTATTTTCCACCGCCTTTTTTAATCTGTAAAAAAGCAGCCTGTGCCTTCTGCCTTACAATATCCGGCAGTTCAATATCTGTAGCAAATATATTATTTTCATATTTATTCATCCGTTTTTCCGCCTTTCCGTATTATCCTGATAATATTCTGCCAGCTTCTTACGTCCCCGTTGGAGTCGTGTCTGAATCGTGCTTTTAGGAATATTCAATAGTCCGGCAATTTCCTCAATGCAGTAGCCCTCGCTGTAATAGAGAATCATAAGCACCCGATACTTTTCCTGCAAAGTAGACAGTGCCTCCTTTAATTCAAGGTTGCATTTATCCTCCATTACCGGCTCATCATACTCTTCCAGAACCGTAAGCTTCTTGTTTTTGCGCTGAATATCGTTGCATTTGTTGATTAGAATCCTGGTTATCCATGTGTGAAAATAGCGTGTCTGTTTTAAGGTATGTATTTTTTCCCAACAGGCCAGTATTGTATCCTGAACAGCATCTGCCACATCCTCATCATTCATCAGTATGGCCAACCCAACCTTGTACATATCCTTAAGCATGGATTGCATCAGTTCAGTAAAAGCCTCCGGATCCCGTTTTTTAGCTTTTCTAATCAAATATTCGGTTTCCTTATCCCGCATAATTGCATTTCCTCCTGTGCATACATATAAACAAAGCGCCTTGTTTTATCGTATATACATTAGACGGAAAAGGACAGCAAAAAATCCCATGAAAATAATAAATTTTAATCCGCTTCCAATTTTTTCAACCTCCGGACAGAGAAATTACTTTCTTAACCGGATATAAAGTAACCACCAGCTCCAAGCCCTGGTTTTCTAAATTCTCCCAAGTCTTGGCCTTAAAATTATCCTTGTACAATGCAAAGGGTAATCGAAGCCTTATTTCACTTTCCGGCCTTAAGGCCAACATAAATATTCCTCCCAAATCCGGATTTGCTTCTCCATATAAGTTAATATCAAGGCTTGCACAAACAGCACCCTTTTGCAGATAGAACTCGCTAAGATTTATTCCTGTGTCTCAAGCCGCATTACTGTTTTTTAAGATAACTTCTACATCATAGATTTTTTCCGGAACATAACTATACTCATCCTCAAGCAGATATTTGTCCAGAAACTCATCATAAGTTAAAATCTCGGCAGCTGTTACGGTTATTGAATAGCCTTCCATTGTGTAATTGATCAAAATATCTTTCTCCATTTCCACCTCTTCCCCCAATTGAAAGGTTCTGATTTCGGGGGACTGTATGGTGTAATTAACAATACGATAACGCTTCCACCCAATAAACAGGAGCAGAAGCACACTAATAATAACGAACAGGTTTCTCCACTTTTTCATTCTGACTTTATATCCCCATATCGAATCACTCTTCCATTTTCCATTGTCACAATAACATCTGCATATTCTTTCAGCTTTTGGTCATCATGACAGGATAAAACAACCAGCTTTTCTTTCCTTTTTTCCTCTTCTAATATTTTCTCAAATAAAGCAATTCCCTCTGTATCCAGGGCATTTAGCGGTTCATCCAGAAGTAATATTTGGGGATTTTCCATAATGGCCGCAGCAATTCCCAGCCTTTGCTTCATCCCCAGAGAATATTTTTTGTATTTACGCTTATCCTCGGGGGCTAATCCTACTTTAATCAAAGCTTCATCAATCTCCTTTTTTCCTGCTCTATCATTTAATGCAGCCAGCACTTCCAGGTTTTTTCTTCCTGTATAGGAACCCAGAAAGACTGGATTTTCAATTAATAATCCCAGACTTTCTGGAAAAGAAATTTCCTTTCCCAGAGCTTTTCCTTCTATAAGCACCTCTCCGCTTGTAGGATAGATCAGACCGCTTATTGCCCGCATAAGCATGGTTTTTCCCGAACCGTTTATTCCTTTTATTCCATATGTCTTTCCTGTCTTTAACACGAGGCAGATATTATCCAGTACCACTTTTTCTTTTATACGCTTACTGACATTTTTAAGTTCTATCATCATACTTCCTCTCTTAATCATTTTTCTTAATCAAATCATACTTTTCTATACGTGCTAAACCCAGAATGATTGACAGTAAAATTAAACTTCCATTTCCAACTATCCCTTGCCCGATTGTTACTCCGGCATTATCATAAAAAATGCTTCTTTTCAGCATGGCAAAATTTCCGATAGCAAAAGGAGATAAAAAATAGGTGGAGCTAAATAGGATGACCGCGGACAGCAAATAGCTATACACCCTATCCAGAAAAAGCCCCATACAAAGCTGGACAAAATTAATAGCCAATGCCGTCATCACCGGAAGGAAAAAGACCAGACAGAAAATCTGTTTCTTAGATAAAATCTCTAATTGCATGTTCAATAGATACTCATTAAGACCTGATGCATAACTGAAGGAAATTTCTATCCCAAACAGAAAACAGAAAAATGCTATTCCCAAATAGAGGATTAAAAAATAGCATATGGTACCGGTAAATAACCAGACACATTTGGAAATCCACCAGTGCCTCCTTTTTCCGGAACGTATGATGACCTGTATCCCCCGTTCCATAAGATTACGATATGGATAATTCAGTGTAAGAAAAGCAGAATATAAAAAAATCAGTAACCAGACAGCAGGAAGGACAAAGGCACTTTCCACTAATGGATTAAAAGGCTCCTTTCCTGCAAAAAGATAAATCATTACATTAGTCATGGTCACCGTTTGATTTTCGCCTTGCCCATTTTCCTGTACAAGCAAAAATTTGTAATAAAAATCCGCAAAAAAAACTCCACTCAACAGGAGTACAGTCAGATAAACATATCCTTTTCTAAGTAATCCATTCTGAATATCATAATTTATCAATCTACAAAGCTTCACTTTTTACTCCTTTGCACCAGACAATAATTAAAGTTGATACCAGTAAGATTCTACCCAACGTGATGATGCCCAGTGCTGTCCGGTCATTAGCTACCGGAAGTACATGGAGAAATTTCAGTGGGGACAGCTCCCAGCCGCTCCTTAAGCTGTTATCCAGATAATCTATTCCCAGCATAAGAAAAAATGGGACTAACAACGCCGTTGTCTTATGTCCTAAGAAAAATGCTGCTGCAGTACAGATTGAGGCAATCAAGCCGGCAAAAAGCATATCTAAAAAAATGTATAGAACAGTGTAAAGAAAGGGTGACTCGTAATACATCTCAGACCACATACTCCTCTCACCCACTATCCCATAGGGATAGATACTGTCCATTTTTAATGAAGGAAGAAAAAGAAAAAGTACCGCAAAGTTAAGGATTAGTCCGATACCCACAATAAGTGCTGCACTGCTGAAAACAGCTATATATTTAGAGATAAAATATACCTTACGCGATGTTCTGCACAATATATTTTTACTGTATCCCGATTGTATTTCCTCCACTAAAGACCAGCCATAGGGAAGAGCCGCAATGATTGGTAATAAATAATAAAACAGATTACTTTCAAAGGAAGTGACATCAGCTCCCAGCCAACGGCAAAATAAAGACATAGAGGTGAGCATAGGATTTCCTTCTATTTTTCCGGCCTGCAAATTATCATATAGATTTTCGTATAAGATAATTGCATTAACTGCATGCCGGACGGCCAGGAAAATAGCTCCTGTACAGCTAATCATTGCTGCTTTATTTACTAACGCCTTCCTCATTTCTATTCTAAGGCATGCTTTTATCATCACTTTCCTCCTTTATTTGTTTATAGCAAATTGAGTTTCATTAATCATCCCAACCAGACCTTCAATATCTTCCTTTAATACCAGATAAGCTACTTTTACATTAATCTCCTGTCCCTGCTCCAATGTATAGTGAAAGGGCTGTGCTAAATCCACTTTTCCTGCTTCAGAAAAATATGCCGGATAATAATGTGTAATTGGCTTTCCTCCATACAAACCCAAATCATAAATATTAAATTCGTTTTTCTTAAATAGCCCTTCCGCATCCTCATTTCGCAGATTAATCTCCAGTACAACCAGCTGATGGTTATCGATCACTATTCCCGTTTCATCAATATAGTCCGATATTTCTCCGTACTCTCCCCATAATTCCTGAGAGCCGTATGTATTATAAGGCATTATTAATTCTTCCTCATCTATTCCCGCCTGTTCCAAACTTGTATAAATATCGGTGTTCTTGATTGTATAATAGAAATTTCCTTCTACAAAAGGGTCTTTAAAAGTGGTCTCTACAGCAACAGGATCAGAGGAGTTGTCCAAAGTCAACTCTTCTACCGGAAATACCTCTGTGTCTTCCGATTCCCCTTGAGTCGCTGTCTCTTTTTTACATCCTGCAAGCATGATGGTTAGCGATAATATAAGAAATAAAGTGATTTTTTTCATTATCTTTCTCCTCTCATCAACAGAGATAGAGGAAAATCCTCTATCTCTGCGCACCTTTTTATTAATTAACTACAGTGTAATTCCTTGTACTGTCGGGACTCCAAACCCCTACAACCTTTCCTGTTAAGGAGGATCCTGATCGAAATCCGACCTTTGCTAAAACTGTACTTTTACCAGTTGCCCTATGCTCATAGCAGTTATTCGTAATACTCGATGCAACACCTTTTTGTACCGTGGCAGTTGTTCCTACGGTCTCATTATGGTAGAAAATCCCATTCCGATTTCCATATACACGAACGTGCACATATTTATATGGTGAAGACGAAATGTTTACATACACCTTGCTATCATTTTGCTTATCACGTGGATCTACTTGAACAAAGGAGCCAGACGAAGATTTAACATTAATCTCATATTTACTATCAGTCACGTTAGCGGCATATGTTGGAATAACGCTCCCGACAGTACCTGTTATAATTGCAGCAGCAGTTAATATACCTACAAATTTTTTTATTCTATTTTTTCTCATTTTCTTCCTCCTCGTATAATCTTTATATTTCAAAAGAACAAGCGTATATTATATTTATTTAATTTTCAAATATTACTCTAAATGCAGCCTCATCTCCTTCCACCTAATACGATTTTATAGAAAATATTACTATTATTGGCTCGTTCTTTGAAATTTCAAAGTTTTAAGATTTTTTCTATTTAGTCTGATTACTCAAAAATATTGTACTAGAGATACATAGTATAAACCTTATTTTAATTCACCTTATTTTTTCATTCACATAGATAGAGACTATCGATTGAATAATACTTGTAGTTTCTTCCAAGCTTCTTTCTCCAGTAAAATAATAATCGGCTTCTTCAAAAAATACTTTGTATATTTTAGAATCTATTCGGCTGCTCATTTCAGCCTGTTCAATCAGTACCAATAGATCCTCTGCCTGTTTTTCTGTAATACAATATAAATCAACCGGTTCTTCCCCTTCAAAAATAACTTGCTCCTTGACCATTGGTTTTTGCTGTCCATTTTCGTCTGTTTCATATTCTATTTTCTGCTCCTGAAATAATTGTTCCTCCAATGTACTCCGACGAATGGGAAATCCAAAAGGCAGCTCACCTTGACAGGAATCACCAAGACATTGCTGAATAAATTTCCATGCAGCCTCCTTATGCTGGCTAGTTTGACAAATAGCCAATACCGGCCCTGAAGGCTGTGCCATAGTTCCATTGGTTCCTTCTACGGGAAATCCAATAAAACTAATCTCCTGTTCTCCAAAAATGTATTCCGCCCTGCAGATATCATAAATAGATTGAATCTTTATGGGTAAAAGCAACGCCTTATCCTCTAAAAATATCTGCTTTACTGAAAAATTATCTTCTATTTCCAGATGCTCTGGAAATTCATTACAAAACTTCAGTACCTCACAAAATTCTTTTCCATTAAAATAACATTCACCTGTTTCCCAATCAATATAATAATCCATGCTTCCTGTCAGTATCGTTCCCAGAACATCTGCTTTAAAGGCTCCGGGATATAACCCCCTTTCCTCTTTCTGTTTCTGATAACATTCCAGCATTTCTCCAATACTCCAGCTTTCGGCATTACCCAGATTCTGTTTTGTTCCCACAAAGCTTTCCAAACAGAATCCCAAAGGCAGAGCATACAACTTTTCCCTATAGGAAAATGCCTCTACCATATTTTCAAAATATGCTTGCCGTTCCTTCTCATCCAGATAAAGGAATAAATCCTCTGTATATCCACCTACAATATCACTGGTGGTGTATCCATTTCCAAAATCAATCAAATCCGGCCCTTCTCCCAATACAATCTCCCTTTGTAGTAAAAGAATTCCATCCTCCTTTGGGTCTTCTGAACGCTCATAGTGTTTTATTTCAATCCTGTAATCCGCATTTTTCTGATTATACTGTTCTACCTGTGTTTTCAAGATTGTACTACCTTCAAAGGTAGCCAATACCATAACTGTTTTTTCTTCTTGACTATCCTCTGTCTTTTTTCCACAAGCAACCATACATATGAACAAAGCAAAAAGTATTACTAACTTGATTTTCATTCCTTATCCTCTATTCTTTATAGAACTATTTTTCGGAAGGCAAGTAATAAAATGTAGTTTTTCCCTTCTTCTGCTCCATTAGGCAGGCACGCCCATCTGCGAGAACACCATATCCTACAATTTCTGAGCCTTTTATGGGCAACTTACTTCCGGAAATTCTGTTCTCTACTGTGTCTTCATCACAAGCAAGCACTCCACCTTCCTTATTAAAAAGCAAAAGCTCGGTATCTATTCCAGGATAAATTCCGGCATAAATCGCAGCTGCTTCTGGTAGCTTTACTTCACAAAGGCATAAAGTTCCATCTTCCTCCCATCGTGCCAATCTTCTTTCTCCGGATTCTTCACGATAGATACAATAAACTCTTCCTGTTTTTCCTATCCCAATTCCTTCTACCCAGCCATCACATGAAATATTTTCTTTTTGGGAACCATCAGCCATGATTTTAACGAATACTTTTTCCCCCTCCACATAATAATTTCCATCCTTATCTACTGCAAAACAAAATGGTCTTGGTTGTTCGGATGAGAATAGATTCGATACATCAATTTCTTTTTCTTGCATTCCTTCTTTGTTAACTATGGTAATATAACTTTTTTCATAAGTGATTTGATCAAAAATTTCCCCATTTATTTCCTGCTTTTTCACACTCATTCATAAAATATGGCATCTCCCTTGAGTATCAACAGCCATATTAAAGGCACGCATATCTTCTCTGGTATCTACCGTAAATTCCCTAAAAACATCCTCTTCCTGTCTCATCGAACCCAAAAAATAGTTTTCATCAGCTTTAATCCCATAGATATACAGCATACCTTCTCCCGTTGCAAATATTGACTTAGTAAATTCTTCACCCTGATAAGAGATTGTTGCTTCTCGTTCAGATGCTTTTATCGTCTCTGCTGACAAAAACTCTCCTTCGTCTGTAAGTTTATCTTCACAATCTAGATTTTCTTCCTTATTAGTCAATTTCTCCGTTACATTTCCATTTTGTACGGTAGCACAAGAGCTACTTACTATGGAAACCAGCATACTTATAACTAAAACCAGATATATCATTCCTCTTTTTATCATAAGGCTCTCCCTATCACTAAATAGAGCTGCAAAAGTAGCTGAATAAGCTACTTTTGCAGCAACTCCATATTTTCTAATAAGGCATTGCATAATGATGATCTACATAACCATATGTTCCGGTTTTAATTCTCTGCATATAGTTATACTCCGGATCTGAGCCAAAAATATACGGATAGTAATTTATCTCCTCTCCCCAATACATTAGTTCTAAAACGGTTCCTCCTGTCCAGCCTTCTTTCCTCAATCTAACCCCATTACCGATGATATATCGCGATTGCACTTCTGCGGCATTAGTCTGCAGAAGTGGTGACATGGAAAAAATGGTTACGGCTAAAACAAACCCTGCAATTAAACGTTTTGATATTTTTTTCATTTTCATTATATTTTCTCCTTTCTTCACTCACTCTTCACAATTTTAAACTCTCATACTCCCATAGAACCCCCCCTTTTTCTGCAAATTTCTCAATTCCTACTATTATTGGCTCGTTCTTTGAAATTTAAAAGTTTTAAGATTTTTTCTATTTAGTCTTCTCCTGATTTTTAGGTCTCTTTGGCTGATAAATATAGCCAATACATGAGGGCGGCCAATATGCCCCATCCATTTTGGCTGTACTTTCGGCCATCTTAACAATACCTTTCATAATTTTTTCTTTCAAACTTTTCATCTTTTGGTACCTCCTGTTTTAAAATTTTTGCTAATATTAATAATCCAGCATCCATTCCCATCCCTGCTACTGAATACGGAATGTATTCTGGAATTATATCTAATTGAACAGAAATAAAAACAATTAAGGAAATTAATATTGCAAGCCATCTCGAAAAACTTTTACATACTTGGATTTCCTGTTTACTTAATTCTAGATTCGGATGATTTACTGGTGAGAACAAAAAAATAATGATTACAGAAATTACTACAGTACCTATTAAAACCTCTGTATTTCCAAAGAGAAGGTGTTCACTTATTTCACTTACAAAATAATAGATTACTATTGTCCATACATAACAAAGAAATTTTTTGGGGGCATGATACCCGCCAGTTCTTCCTCTCAAAGATAGAAATGCCACCATGAAAAATATTGTATGTATAATATTTTGGTTGATAAATCCAAGTACCAGTAAGGTACTATAATTTAAAATTTTACCAAATAAAACCTCAAAGCTGTATACATACCCCTCTTTCATTTTTAAGGGAAGGATTTCATTTTCAATGAGATAATCTACAAATTTACAGGATATACTATTCATTACTTACACCTTTACTTTACTTTTCTTGAGAATACACGATTATAAAACAAAAGAGAATACCTCCGTCAAAAAACGGCGGTTAAAAGCAAAAAACGGCGGTCAAAAGACCGCCATTTCAAAATTCTTTCAAAACTCAAAATTCTCCTAATATTTAATGATAATACTATGGGTAAAATATCCTCCATTACAACTCCATATACTCTCTCCCTGATATTTCTCTACCACACTCTGTATATTGCCCATACCTATTCCATGCTCACTTTTCTTATCCTTGCCTGTTTCTAACTTTCTTCCTCTGTACTGAAGAGGTACAGCAACAGGATTTTTTACAGAAATAGTTATTTTACCTGCTTCGTCGATAAAACGCATTTTAATGACTTTGGAGCTATCAGAAATTTTTTCACAGGCTTCAATTGCATTATCCAATAAATTAGTAAGTAACGTAACCAAATCCTCATCTACCATAGATATATTTCCCAAATCATTGATAGAAAATAAAATAGGAATCCCTTTCTTTTTTGCCTGTTTAAATTTCTGATTAAGAATACTGTTTACGATCATATTATTAGTATTAATATAATCAATTTCTTCTATCCAATTATAATTTATTTTTTCAATATAGCTTTCTGCCTGGGAAAATTCTCCTGCTTTCATTAATCCATACACGTAGCTTAGATGATTTTTAAAATCATGGGTCTTTTTTCTCTGCTCTTCGTACACCCCTTCCATATACTGGTACATATCCATTTGATTCTTGATTCGCTCTTGAGAAACTCTCATCTTTAGTATAGCCTTTTCTCTGACAATCACATCTGAAATAATATAAAATAAAAGAAAATTCGATAGTACCAAGGAAAATGCTGCAACTAATGCCGATTGACTTCCTGCCCCTCCTTCTATGGCAAATGCAGTCATGCACACAATGGTTATAGTAGGAAAAAATAGAAATCGTATCCATTCTTTATCCGTAACGAGATTCAGACCATCATAAGGTTTAATCCTTTTATTAATCAGAATAATCACGATGAAGAGAATTGTTTTGCATAAAAGGGCAATTATAGTAGACTTTACCGGATCAGCAAAAATTTTTTCTGTCTCTATTTCTGGCAGACCATCCAATATAATGAGCATGATTCGATCAGTGCAAATAAGCAGACCATAATATCCAATCCCCAGAAAAATCGCCTGTAACCATTTACAGTAATACTCGAGATAGGAGAATATACTAATGAATAAAACAGAAGCTACAGCCTTAAAAAAATACATCTCCGACGGACAAAGGGCAATGACCATAAAGCCGATTAGTAAGCCAATAAAAAATCCTCTGTTTATCCATCCTTTCTCTGAATATCGTTTAATCAAAAACGTTTCGCAAAAAATCCGGCAACATAGTGCCTCAATAAAAACCAACAAAAGTACCTGTACATAATATGTCATATCATATCACCCATGATTTCATAATATCGTTCTTTTACCTTCTGATATTTATCCCTTGGGACAGGCAATATTCTCCCATCTTTTAATAATACTCGATAATTACTGATGCTTTCAATATACTTTGTATTTACCAAAAAACTTTTATGAATTCGCAAAAAACGATATTTCTGAAGCTCTTTTTCCATATTATCTAATTTCTCATAAAGACTGTACCGTACCATTCTTATTTCAAAAATATGAAAAAATAATTTATGCCTCTGACTTTCTACATACCAGATACTATCAACAGACAGCTCCTTTTTCCCCTCCATAAAATGTTTATTTATTTTATGAGTCTGCATATCCAACTTTTTAATTATTGTTTCCATACATTCGGGAAGCAGCTCATCCAGCATATCCTTTAATAAAAAACGGATAGCTTCCATTCTGTAGCCTTCTATGGCATAATCCAAAAATGCAGTAACAAAATTAAGCAGAATATCCTGTCTGCTCTCTCTTATTTTTTCTGCAACCTCCAAGCCACTAATCTGGGGCATATTTATGTCCAGAAAAATCACATTGTAGTCGAATACTTTATCATCCTCTAATAGGACTTCTCCCTCTGAATAGGTATCTATCTGATAGGTACTAATGCCTCGCTCATCCAGTATCCTTCTTATGGAGTTAATTATTTTCTCTAAATAGACAGGTTCATCATCACATACAGCAATCTTAAACATAATTTCTAAAATATACTTTATTCTGCTCCTTTAATATTCATCTTCTACTCCCCAGCCTCATTGTAAAGTCCTGGTAGCCAAAGTGGGTAAGCTGTGTCAGGCTGCCGTCCCTAGCCCGTTTCCAGATGTTGGGAAGGGGCATGCCGTTGAAGGTATTGTTTTTGCAGGTAGTGTAAATGGCCATATCGCCGAAAATCAACATATCCCCCACCTTAAGCTCATAGGAAAAGCAATAATCTCCAATGATGTCTCCTGCCAGACAGGTGGGCCCCGCCAGACGATAGGTATACAGGCCTGCTGCGGACTCTTCCTTTTTTTCATCGGCTTTGTATAAAGGCGGTGTATAGGGCATCTCAATTACATCCGGCATATGGCAGGCAGCACTGGCATCCAGAATGGCAATCCGGTATTCTCCGTTTTCCACAATATCCAAAATCCGGCTAAGGAAAAAACCCGCATTCAGGGCACAGGCCTCCCCCGGCTCCAGATAAATCTGCAGACCATATTTATCCCGGGCTTTGATGATGCAGCGTTCCAGCCTGTCCACATCATAACCGGGACGGGTAATATGGTGTCCTCCTCCCATATTCAGCCACTTCATCCCGGGTAAAATAAAGCCGAACTTCTCTTCCACGGCTTCCAGTGTAGCCTCCAGAGCATCTGAATCCTGCTCACAAAGGGTATGAAAATGCAGGCCGTCCAGTAAATCCACCAGCTCCTTGGTCATTTCCTTCTTCCAAAGCTGCAAAGTGGTTCCCAGACGGCTTCCGGCTGCACAGGGATCATAGATTTCATGTCCTTTTTGAGTCGAGCACTCCGGATTAATGCGAAGTCCCAGACTTTTTCCCGCCTTCTTTGCCTGAAAACCAAACCGTCTTAACTGCCCCGGTGAATTAAAGACGATATGGTCAGCCGTCTTAAGCAGCTCTTCAAACTCATCCTCACGATAGGCACCGCAGAATACGTGTACCTCCTTATGGGGCATTTTCTCTTTTCCCAGCTTTGCTTCAAACAGGCCGCTTGCCTCCGTTCCTGCAAGATATTCTTCCAGCAGAGGATAAAAATCATAGTTGGAAAAGGCCTTCTGGGCCAGCAGAATTTTACAGCCGGTACGTTTGGCAACCGAAGCCAGAATACGGCCATTATGATGGAGCTGTCCCTCATCAATCATGTAGCAGGGACTGGGCAGATGGGCAAAGATATTTTCCGGCTCTTTACCGGCAAAGGCCGCGAAAGGCGGCCTGTTGTCTGTTTCTTTATTCATGGTTTTTCTTCTTTCCTCTTTCCTGATTATCAGTCTACTAAAACCGGATTACGATTCTCCCGGCGGGGAAGTCCATACTTGTCCAGAGCTGCCATAAAGGGATCGGGGTCAAATTCCTCCACCGTATATACTCCTGCCTTCTTCCACACACCGGTTAAAAGCATCAAAGCACCACACATGGCCGGTACACCGGTGGTATAGCTGATGGCCTGACTCTCCACCTCACGATAGCATTCCTGATGATCACAAATATTATAGAGATAGTAGGTTTTCTTTCTACCGTCCTTTTTTCCGGTAAAAATACAGCCGATATTGGTCTTGCCATGGGTACGGGGCCCCAGGCTCGCAGGATCCGGCAGCAGGGCCTTTAAAAACTTAATCGGCACAATCTCCCGCCCTTCAAAGCTAACCGGAGTAGTGGAAAGCATACCCACATTTTCCAAACAGTTCATGTGGGTCAGGTAGCTTTCTCCAAAGGTCATAAAGAAACGAATCCGCTTTACCTCAGGAATATTCTTGGCCAGAGATTCAATCTCTTCATGGTGAAGAAGATACATATCCTTCATTCCCACACCATCAAAGTCATACTCCCGTTTAATACTCATGGCGGGAATCTCTACCCAATGACCATTCTCCCAGTAGCTTCCCGGTGCGGAAACCTCCCGAAGATTCACCTCCGGGTTAAAATTAGTGGCAAAGGGATAGCCATGGTCTCCGCCGTTACAGTCCAGAATATCAATGGTATCAATGGTATCAAATTCATGCTTTTTGGCGTAAGCACAATAAGCCTGGGTCACTCCCGGATCAAAGCCACAGCCAAGAAGTGCGGTAAGTCCTGCCTGTTCAAATTTTTCCCGATAGGCCCATTGCCAGCTGTAGTCAAAATAAGCGGAAAAACCGGCTTCCTTACAGCGTTTTTCATAGATTTCACGCCACTTGGGATCATCTGTATCCTCCGGCTCGTAATTAGCCGTATCCATGTAGTTTACTCTGCAGGCCAGACAGGCATCCATAATGGTCAAATCCTGGTAAGGAAGGGCAATATTCATAACCAGATCCGGCTTATAGCTGTTAATCAAATCGATTACCTGATTTACCTCATCTGCATCTACCTGAGCGGTAGTGATTTTGGTAGCCGTTTTCCCCTCCAGGGCTTTCGCCAGCTCATCACATTTTGATTTGGTTCTGCTGGCGATACAGATTTCGGTAAAAACCTCACTTACCTGACAACATTTCCGAATGGCAACGGAGGCAACACCACCGCAGCCGATTACTAATACTCTGCTCATCATATCCTCCATTCAGCTGTAAAACAGCAGCATATTTATATTCTTATTTTGACAGTGCAAGCAGCATCTCGCGAAGCACCTTGCAGGCAGTGGCTGTAGATACCCCGGAGGTATCCAGCATGGGAGCAAGCTCATTAATATCTGCCCCCACCACGTTGGTTTCACAAACCAGTAAAATAGCTTCCAAAAGCTCCTTAAAGGTAACTCCCCCTGCCTCCGGAGTACCCGTACCTGGAAAGGCTGAAGGGTCAAGACAGTCCAGATCAATGGTAAAATATACCGGAGTGCCTTTTTCTTTTAAAGAAGACACCAGCTGCTTAAGGCCGGAAAAATCAAAGGGATGCAAATCGGTATGCTGCCTTGCAAAGGCAAATTCACTTCTCTCACCGCTGCGGATGGCAAACTGATGGATGCGTCCGTCCCCCATAAGCTCATAGGCCCTTCGCATAACGCAGGCGTGACTTAGACTGGCCCCCAGATAGTCCTCCCTTAAGTCTGCGTGTGCATCAAATTGAATAAGATGCAGATTGGGATATTGCTTTAAAACAGCCCTTATGGCACTTAAGCTGACCAAATGCTCACCACCCAGTAAAAAGGGCAGCTTTCCATCCGTAAGAATCTGCCTGGCCCTCTCTTCTATTGCCTGAAGTGCAAGGCCGCTGTCTCCGATACAAAGCTCCAGATCTCCGCTGTCAAAAACAGAGCAGTCCTCCAAATCCTTATTTTGGTAAGGGCTGTAGGTTTCCAATCCAAAGCTTTCATGGCGAAGGGCCGAGGGGCCGAATCTGGCTCCCGGACGAAAGCTGGTGGTGGAATCAAAGGGGGCTCCGTAAAGAACGATGGAAGCCTCCCGGTATTCTGCATCACAGCCAATAAAGGTTTCTATATTTTTCATCAACATTATTCTACCTCCTCCAACATTTTTTCCAGAAAGGCCGGAAGATAAAAGGCTCCGATATGCAGCTTGGTGGTGTAATACTGGGTTCTTAAATTAAGCCCCAGCCATTTTTTTGCATCAAAATCATCAATGGGATGATATTTTTTACTGGCAAAACCAAAAAGCCAATAGCCCGCTGCATATGTGGGAATATGAGCCTGATACACCCGGCTGATGGGAAAGGTACTTACGATTCGCTTGTGGCTTCTTTGCATGGCTTGGGCATCATGCTGGTAAAAGGGACTTCCCTGCTGGTTTACCATGATACCGTCTTCATGCAGTGCATTATAACAGATGCCGTAAAATTCCCTGGTAAAATATCCTTCTGACGGTCCAAAGGGATCAGTGGAGTCCACAATGATTAAATCATACTCCTCCTTACGTCTGCGGATAAACCGAAGGGCGTTATCAAAATAAATATTTACCCGGCTGTCATTCAATCGACAGGCGTTTTCCGGCAGGTAGGTATGGCAGGCATCCACTACCTCCGGATCCATTTCCACCAGATCAATTCTTTGAATCTGCTCATAGCGGGCAAGCTCACGAACCACACCGCCGTCTCCGGCACCGATAACCAGTACATCCTGTATACAGGGATGGACTGCCATAGGTACATGGGTAATCATTTCATCATAGATAAATTCATCCCTTTCCGTCAGCATGACATTGCCGTCTAAGGTTAGTACCTTGCCAAATTCCGGTGTTTCAAAAATATCAATCTGTTGATAATCACTTTTTTTTGAATATAGGTGTCTGTTTACACGAATACTGTGTTTCACATCGGGAGCGTGAAACTCACTGAACCACATTTCCATAAGACTTCCTCCCCTTTAAAGCAGCTCTACTGCAGTACATTAATACTTAGAATTTGAGGGTCCTCAGGGCCGGTCATGGAGCAGCCCTTAGCTCTGGCATATTCGATATAATCCAGAATTTCCGCTGTGATTTTTTCCCCGGGAGACAAAATCGGGATTCCCGGAGGATAGCACATAACAAATTCGCTACAGACACAGCCCTCGGAATCCTTTAAGGGAATGCTTTTTTTACTGGCATAAAAAGCCTCCTGGGGACTCATCACTACCTCCGGATCTATGTATTCCTGACTTAAAAGACCACTGGAGTCCCTCTGAAAGCGGCGCCTAATCTCCGCCAGGGCACTGACCAGCCTCTCCAGCTCCTGGGGTCGGTCACCAATGGATAAATAGGCCAGAATATTTCCAATATCTCCAAATTCGATTTGGATATCATACTCATCCCGAAGCAGATCATATACCTCAATTCCTGCCAAGCCGATATCCCGGGTATGGACACTGAGCTTTGTGGGATCAAAATCAAAAATGGAATTGCCGTTTACCAGCTCCCGGCCAAAGGCATAGTAGCCTCCTATGGCATTGATTTCCTCTCTGGCATACTCCGCCATACTGACCACTCTTCCAAAGACCTCTCTCCCTCGAAGAGCCAGATTTCTTCGGCTAATATCCAGACTGGACATGAGTAAATAGCTTCCCGAGGTGGTCTGAGTCAGATTGATGATCTGCCTTACATGGCCGGCATTTACCCCCGGGCCGATCAGCAAAAGACTTGACTGGGTCAGACTGCCTCCACTTTTATGCATGGAGACAGCGGCCATATCCGCCCCTGCCTCCATAGCAGAAACGGGCATTCCGGCACCAAAATAAAAATGGGTTCCGTGGGCTTCATCTGCCAGGCACAGCATTCCGGCATCATGGGCCATTTTCACAATTGCTTTTAAATCGCTGCAGATTCCATAATAGGTGGGGTTATTCACCAACACTGCCACTGCGTCGGGATTTTCTCCGATGGCCTTTGCCACCTGCTCCCTCTCCATTCCCAGGGAAATTCCCAGTCGGTGATCCACCTCCGGATTTACGTATACCGGTATGGCTCCGCAAAGCACCAAGGCATTGATTACACTGCGGTGTACATTACGGGGCAGAATAATCTTATCCCCCCGCTTACAGGTAGAAAGGATCATACTCTGAACGGAGCTGGTGGTACCTCCCACCATTAAAAAGGCATGGGCTGCACCGAAAGCGTCTGCCGCCAGCATTTCCGCTTCATGAATTACGGATATGGGATGGCAGAGATTGTCCAGTGGCTTCATGCTGTTTACATCGATGGTAACACATTTTTCTCCCAAAAACTCCGTAAGCTCCGGATTGCCTCTGCCATGCTTATGGCCGGGAACATCAAAGGGAACCACCCGCATCTGCCTGAAGGTCTGCAAAGCCTCATAAATTGGAGCTGATTTTTGATCCATTCCTCTCTTTTCTTCCATATCACACACCCCGCATAAAATATATAAAAAAAGCAAGCTGCCTTACACAGCTTGCACGATTATCCGTAAACATTAGAGGGAATTACCATAAAAATATCCGTTTCACAAGTCTGCGTAATATGCGCATTTCGGTTATAAAGTAACCAACTTATAAAAAGGAAGACTCTGTTAGGTAAGATTCATCCCGATACATAGCCTAAAGCATTTTACAGGGTTTGTCAAGCTTATGTTTTCCCCTTTGTAATTCATCGCGCTTCTATTGATTTCACTTCCATTTTATGGTAAAAAGGATAATATTGCTTGGATAAACCATTTTCAGAAGGAGAGTCTATGATACAGTCTTTTTTCTTAAAAATCCTCCAGGGCTCACTTATTGGTCTTGGAGGCGTGCTGCCGGGGATATCCGGCGGAGTTCTCTGTGTTGTTTTTGGTATTTACCCCACTATCATGGAATTTCTGGCGGAGCCCTTTCGCCGGTTTAAAACTCATGTACCAAAGCTGATTCCCATAGGGATTGGTGGGATTATCGGCTTTTTGGGAATTGCCAATGTACTTTCTTTTTTATTGGAAAAATACCCTTCCCCTTCTGTCTGCGTTTTTATCGGTCTGATTGCTGGTATGCTTCCTTCCCTTTACCGGGAAGCCGGCGAACAGGGACGGAGCCGTAATTCCTTCCGGGCTATGCTTATTTCCATGCTGGCAGCCTTCTTCCTTTTGGCCTCCTTACGTTTCTTTTCTGTAAGCATTGTGCCCGGCTTTTTCTGGTATATGTTCTGCGGATGCAGCCTTGCCTTAAGCGTGATTCTTCCGGGAATGAGCTTTTCCACTCTTTTGATGCCCCTGGGCTTATATGAACCCTTTGTAGCCGGTATCGGACATATAGATTTTTCCGTGCTGATTCCCGGAGGCATAGGGGCTGTAGCTACTGTAATTCTTCTCTCCCGGGCAATCAACGCTTTGTTTAAGAACTATTATTCCCTTGCTTTTCACAGCATCATCGGCATTGTGATTGCTGCAACGATTATGATCATCCCCTTTAAAAGCTTTACGGAATCTATAGCTTCTTTTATCATCAACCTTCTTTGCCTTGCCTTCGGCCTGATTGCTTCTCTTTTATTGGATAATTTTAATCGGAAATTTTGATTACGGCTCCCTCAAGCATACTCAGAACCTTTTCCCGTAATTCCGGCTCCAAAAATCCCATAGCCGTAAAAGGAGTATCCTCCCCGTTTTTTCCGTAAAAATCAATACAATATAGGCTGAAATAATAGGTGGTTTTGGACTTTCCTCCCCGTCTTGTGGCAACCTTCTTTTCTATACTGGTTCCCATCCTTTCCACATCGGAAAATCTTACCAAAATACAGTAGGGGCTGCTTCCCACCAAAACACAATAATGTGGAGTAAGCATAAAATGTGCAGGGGTGGAATTTCCCTGTCCGGGGGCAGATATATCATAAAAAATCGTCTGCTTCTTTGCTCTGTAGGCCTCCAGCATTTCCTGACCCAGCTCATCCTTTTCCCAATCTGCAATTCCCAGCTCATCCACACTTTTTTTAATTTGATTTACATATTTGGAAGCCCGCAGATTCAGTAAAGAAAAAAGCAACATGATTGCGGAAATGATTGCTCCAAATACCGCACCAGACAGAGCTCCTTCCAAAGCCGCCTGGGCCTTACCCTCTCCAATAAATCCCAGAATGCCGAAAACCACGGCCATAATCACAATAACGAGAGGCAGAGTTACACATACCATCCTTTTTAATGTTTTTTGACAGTAGGCTCCAATCAATTCCTCCTCTAACTGCAGCCATGCTTCATAATTATTCATTTGTTGTTTCCTCCTTGTGTTAATTAACTGCTATTCTAACAAATTTTATCTGTTTTTTTCCTGTTATGTAAAAAACAGAGTGATATTCGTAAAAAATAGTAATTTGACATTTTTTTAAGCCGGAGATATAATAGTCAGACTGTATAGAGGAGAAAGAAAAATGCTTCAGAAATTCAGAACAAAATTTATCGGTGATAAAGCCTTTTATCTTCATGTACTGGGAATTGCCATTCCCATGATCATTCAGAATGCCATTACCAATTTTGTAAGCTTTCTGGATAATATTATGGTGGGCCAGATCGGTACGGAGCAGATGTCCGGTGTAGCCATCGTAAATCAGCTGATTTTTGTGTTTAATATGTGTATATTCGGTGGCGTATCCGGTGCCGGTATTTTCGGTACACAGTTTTATGGAAAAGGAGACTATGAAGGGCAGAAATATACCTTTCGCTTTAAGCTCTATGCCTGTACCATAATTACTGCTGTCGCTCTCCTTTTGGCTTTGACACTGAGCAGAGAGCTGATTTCCCTGTATTTAAGTGACAGCGGCTCCATTGGAAATATTTCCCTTGCCCTGAGCTATGGACAACAGTATCTGGCGGTTATGCTCTGGGGACTGGTTCCCTTTGCTCTTTTCCAGACCTATGGAAATACGCTGAGAGAAACCGGTCATACCTTCGTCCCCATGCTAGCCAGTATCGTGGCCGTATTTACCAATTTACTCCTGGATTATCTGTTGATTTTCGGCGTGGGCTCTTTCCCTGCTATGGGGGTAATCGGTGCTGCCCTGGCCACCGTCATTGCCCGCTATCTGGAATGTATTATCGTAATCATATGGACTCACCTAAATAAAGCACGGAATCATTTCATTCAGGGAGCCTACAATAGCTTCAGAATCCCTTCTTCCATCCTGAAGTCCATTTTGAGAAAGGGAACACCTTTAATGATTAATGAAATTCTGTGGGCTTCCGGAATGACCGTAATCGTTCAATGCTATGCGGTTCGCGGTCTGGAGGTAGTCGCTGCACAGAATATCTCCTCCACCATTTCTAATCTGTTCAATATTGTCTATATTCAGCTGGGTTCCTCTATCTCCGTTATTGTAGGCCAGCTTTTAGGTGCCGGTAAACTGAAGGAAGCAAAGGATGCTGACAACAAAATGCTGTTTTTTGTGGTCACTGCCTGTATGGGAATGGCTGCACTGATGGCTTTTGTAGGCAGAGGATTTCCCAATATTTATAATACGGAAGAAAGCATTAAGATACTGGCAAAGCAGTTCATCCTGATTTGTGCCTCGGTAATGCCCCTGTATGCCTTCTGCCATTGTGCCTACTTTACCTTACGTTCCGGAGGAAAAACAGGCATTACCTTTCTCTTCGACTCCGTCTATACCTGGGTAGTGGTCATTCCTGTTGCCTTTACCCTTTCCCGTTTTACCAATTGGAATATTGTTACCGTTTTCTGGTGTGTTCAGTCTATGGAAATCATCAAGGCCATTATTGGATTTTTTATGGTAAAAAGCAATATCTGGTTAGTGAATATTGTCCATCGGAATCAATGAATCCAAAGAAGAAAGGGAGAGATTTTCGCTGATGTAGCTTTGAATTTCTCCTCCGTTTAGTTTTCCCAGGGAAATGTCCCGTATTTCCAGATAAAAAAAGCAAAGAAATAAAAATACGGCTATTAGAAATCGCAGACGAAATGAGGAAGAAAACAAGGAGACCTGTTCACCGGGCCATGTGTCCCCGTACAGATCTCCTTTCCTATATTCGTAAGAGCCTTCTCCCAGCCTCTGATAATTGCGGTTTTCCTTTTGACGAATCTGCTGAATCAAAGCCAGCTTCTGTTCCAGTTCCATTTTCTATTCCCTTTCCAAGAAGAGTTATAGAAGCTTATGTACAAACCTGTTGCTTTAGAACAAAAACTAACGTTTACTCAGTTCTTCCGTTATTTCCTCCCAGGTAATTCCCTTTTCAGCCATTAAGACCATCATGTGATAGAGAAAGTCCGAGATTTCATACTTGATTTCATTGGGATTTGGATTCTTGGCTGCAATGACGATTTCCGTTGCTTCCTCTCCCATTTTCTTTAAAATCTTATCAATCCCCTTATCAAAAAGATAGTTGGTATAGGAGCCTTCTTTCGGGTGGGCCTTGCGGTCTAAAATCACGGAAAATACATCCTGAAATACCTTCAGCGGATTGTAGGCTACTGCATCTTCCTTTTCCATAATGGTATTAAAAAAGCAGCTGGTTTTCCCGGTATGGCAGGCCGGTCCTACAGGAGACACCCTGGCCAGAATGGTATCCTTATCACAGTCTGCCGCAAGGCTTTTTACGTACTGGTAATTACCGCTGGTCTCTCCCTTGATCCAAAGCTCCTGCCTGCTTCTGCTCCAATAGGTCATTTTGCCGCTGGACAGGGTTCGTTCATAGGCCTGCTTATTCATATAAGCCACCATTAACACCGCATCCGTCCGATAATCCTGCACTACCACAGGAACCAGACCATCACCGTTTTTCTTAAATTCCTCCCAACAGATTTCTGCTTCCAGAGCAGCCATGGGAATACCGTTATCCTTTAACAGCATTTTCAGGGAGGCAAATTGGGCAGCATTCTCATTGACCATAGTTCCCATGACCCCCACCACCCTTTCATTCTGTAAGGTGGAAATCAGCTTATCCAGAGATATTTCCGGAATCCAGGTAATCAGGGGAATGGGACTTGCTGCAAAAGCCTCTTTAAAATCACTCTTTCCCAAATAGATGGTTTCACAGGTATAGGCTTCAATTACATCGGAAAAATCCATCAAACAGCTGATTTCCCCCGTAGAAATCACAATTTTTTCCTTTCCGAATCGCTCCGAGACCTCCTGGGTAAGGGCAATATTGGATTCTTTGGAATAGTTCAGTGCTACCTTCTGACAGCCTGCGTACAATAGCTTTTTTACATCCTCAGTCCGTTTGACGTTACCGGCCCCGATAACCGGAATTTCTACCACTTCACAGATTTCCTTAATAATATCCAGAGCCTCATCATGCTCCTTATCTCCCATGGATAAATCGAAAATAATCAGCTCATCTGCATGCTGTTCACTGTATAATTTGGCCAGCTCCACAGGCTCCCTGCTGATTACCTTAAGATCATCAAAATTGGTTACGGCCTCCTTTTCATAAAGAAAAAGAGAGGCTACAAGTTTTTTATTCATCAATTATCATCTCTCCTTTGGCATCAGAGTTTAAAGACTTCCCTTAGTGGAAAGAACACCGGTATTTCGTCCATCCATACCGGTAGCCATATCCAAAGCCTTAGCAAAGGCCTTAAAAGCAGCTTCAATAATATGGTGGGTATTGCTGCCGGACAAAAGCTTTAAATGAAGGTTCATTTCTCCTTTGTAGGAAACAGCATAAAAAAATTCACGAATCAGTTCTGTGTCAAAGTCACCAACCTTCTGCGCGGGAAGCTCCAGATCAAACTGAAAATAAGGTCGACCACACAGGTCAACGGCACAGAGCACCAGGGTTTCATCCATCGGCAGAATAAAATAGCCGTACCGGCAAATTCCCTTTTTATCTCCCACTGCTTCCTTGATTGCCTGGCCTAAAACGATTCCCGTATCTTCTACCGTATGATGGGCATCTACCTGTAAATCTCCTTTAACGGTTAAATCCACATCAAAAAATCCATGCTTGGAAAACCCCTCCAGCATATGGTCAAAAAATCCCACTCCGGTGGAAATTTTACTGATTCCGCTGCCATCAAGATTCAGGGAAAGAGAAATATCCGTCTCCCTGGTTTTTCTGGTTATGGTTGTCTTTCTTCCCATTCTTCCTTCTCCTTATTCTGCTCTTCCTCTATTCAAATCGCACCGCTATGGATTTGGCATGGGCGGTTAAGCCCTCCTTTTGGGCAAATAGCTCAATATCCCCATGTACCTTTTCCAAAGCTTCTCTTGAATAGGAAATGATACTGGTTTTCTTTCGGAAGTCATCCACATTCAGCGGAGAGAAAAATCTTGCTGTTCCGTTGGTGGGCAGCACATGATTGGGCCCGGCAAAATAATCTCCCAAAGGCTCGGAGGAATATTCTCCCAAAAAAATAGCTCCTGCATTCCGGATTTTGGTCATCACCTGGAAGGGCTCCTTTGTCAGAATCTCCAGATGCTCACTGGCAATGGCATTGGCTGTCTCCACCGCCTCCTCCATATCCTTTACCACCAGAATATATCCGTAGTTTTCCAAAGATTTTTCCATAATCTCCCTGCGGGAAAGCTGCTGTACAAGACTATCCACCTGTCGGGACACTCTTTGGGCAAGCTCTTTGCTGGTGGTAACTAAAATGGCACTGGCCAGCTCATCATGCTCAGCCTGTGATAATAAATCTGCTGCCACATAGCGGGGATTTGCCGTTTCATCTGCAATCACCAGAATTTCACTGGGACCGGCAATGGAATCGATGCTGACATAGCCGAAGCAGGCCTTCTTTGCCAAAGCGACAAAAATATTTCCCGGTCCGGTTATTTTATCCACTTTAGGAATAGTTTCGGTTCCAAAAGCCATAGCCGCAATGGCCTGTGCTCCGCCCACCTTATAAATCTCATTCACACCGGCAATGTCCGCAGCCACCAGGGTTCCCGGATTTACCTTTCCGTCAGCGCCTGCCGGCGTAGTCATAATAATTCGTTCCACTCCCGCCACCTGTGCCGGTAATACATTCATTAATACACTGGAAGGATATGCTGCCTTTCCTCCGGGCACATAAACTCCTGCCTTTTCAATGGGAAGAAGCTTCATTCCCAGTATGGTGCCATCCGGTCTGGCATCAAACCAGCTGTTTAGCAGCTGCTTTTCATGAAAGCTTCGGATATTGGCCGCACTTTTTTTCATTACTTCAATCAAGGCCTCATCCATCTGTCCATAGGCTTCCTTTATTTCCTCCGGAGTAACCCTGAGGGTTTCTGATGTGGGCTGCCACTGATCAAAGCGACGGGTATAGTCCAGAATTGCTGCATCCTTTTCCTTCCTTACCTGCTGGATAATTTCATTTACCGTGGCTTCATATTCCCCATATTGATTGGGGCTTCTTTTCAATAATTCTTCCAAAATATTCTCACGGCTCTCGGCCGTCAATTCCACAATCCACATTACTTTTTTTCCTTCTCTAATTCTTCCTTCAATCCATCAATCAATGACTTAATTCTTTCCTTATTCATCTGCATGCTGACCTGATTCACGATCATTCTGGCAGACAGAGGACAGATTTCCTCCAGAACCTCCAGGCCATTCTCCCTGAGGGTGGAGCCCGTCTCCACAATGTCGACGATGACATCTCCCAGCTCCACAATGGGCCCCAGCTCCACGGAACCGTTGAGTTTGATAATATCCACTGTCTGATGCTTTTTGTTATAAAAATACTCCTTGGCAATATTGGGATATTTACTGCACACACGAATCATCTCATGATGCTGTAAAAGCTCCTTACTCTTTACCGGTCCGCAGACACACATCCGGCACTTTCCAAATCCCAAATCCAAAACCTCATATACCTGCCGTCCTTCCTCCAGAAGAGTATCCTTTCCCACTACCCCGATATCCGCGGCACCATACTCTACATAGGTGGGTACGTCCGGACCTTTGGCCAGAAAGAATTTCAGTTTCAGCTCCTCATTAACAAAAACCAGCTTTCGGGAGGACTTATCCTTGATTTCTTCACAGGTGATTCCGATTTTTTCCAACAGCTCCAAGGTTTGATTTGCCAGCCTACCCTTACCCAAAGCGAAGGTAAGATATTGATTATCCTTCATATTTCCCTCTCATTCTGCTGCTTTAGCAGCATTTTAATCACAGGGACTTTGTGCATCAGTACAAATCCCGGGTTGAAAGAAGCTAATTCTTTCAACCTTCCTCCAAATTTCAAATGAGTTTAGTCATCCAATAAAAAAATGATTTCGCCGCTTCCCTGTCTCTGCCCATGTTCCTCATAATCTGCCTTCTGTCTGAAAGAATCATAGGCAAGAAGCTGTACGGCAATGCCATCCTTTCTCATAGCCGCTGCCTGCAAAAGGGCCTTCTCATAATGAAGGGGATCATACACCAGGGTCACCAGCCTATGGGCTAAGGGAATGGCAATTTTCTGCCGTCTTAAGGCCTGCATCAAATCATCTACTACAATAACAAAGCCGATGGCAGCAGAGTTTTTACCAAAATAAGGCAGAAGCTTATCGTAGCGGCCGCCTTTTACCACCACATCGCCGATTCCGTAGGTATAGGCCTTAAAAATAATTCCGGTATAATAATGGTAGCTGGAAAGCATTCCCAAATCGAAGGAAACGTATTTCTCCACCCCATAGGAACAGAGTACACGGTGAAGATCTGTCAGCCGTTCAATGGCCTTTTGGCAAAGGGGGTTATGGGATAGGGCCTTAGCCCTGGTCAAAACCTCCACAGAGCCGAATAAGTCTTCAATCTGCATAATGGTTTCTCCTGCAGCATCCGCCTTATTCCCCGCCTGAAGATATTCCTTGGCCGCAAAAAAATTCTTATTGGAAATATAGCCCCGAACCGCTTCCTCCTCTTCCTCCGTCAGGGCTAAATCCTGGCAGATTCCCTTGAAAAAGTCCACTTCTCCTATGCTTACCTGAAAATCCTTAAGTCCCGTATGTAAAAGTGCATCCACAAGCATACTGATCATCTCTCCGTCAGCTTCAACGGAGGCATCTCCCATCAGCTCTGCACCCATCTGCGTTGTTTCCTTCAGCTTTCCCTGCAGAAGGCTGGTATTAGAAAAGGTACTGCCCTGATAGGTAAAACGAAGGGGCAAATCCGCATCGGAAAAATATTTGGCAGCCACACGGGCCATAGACGGAGTAAAATCCGGTCTGAGACACAGGATATTTCCGTCAGAATCAAAGAATTTATATAATTCTCTTACCGGTGTGGTTCCGATTTCCTTACCAAATACCTCAAAAAACTCAAAGGTGGGTGTCTGGATTCCCTGGTAGCCAAATAAGCGGATTCTTTCCTCCAGCTTTTGCTGGATACGCATTTTTTCAGCATATTCTTTTCCGTAAATATCCCGGACTCCTTCCGGAGTATGAATTAATTCTGTTTTCATTTTTCCCTCTCGCTCTGCTGCTTTAGCAGCATTTTCTGCTTAAATCGCTTTAGTATGGTAGCGTGCTACTATACTAAATCAAAATCAGTATACTAAATAAGCAGTCTATCTGTCAATATATTCTTCCCTACTTTCCAAATCCTTTTGCAGCATATCCAGATAGGGAACCAAAATTCCCTGCTTTCGGGGAAGGCAGTATTCCATGGGCAGCTCCTCAAAACGAAAGCTTTTTCTTCCTCCATCCAGGGCCCTCTTCCAAAAGAAAAGCAGCTGCTTTAAGGTAAGATAGTAAAACAGGTCTTTATGGGAATAATAAATCAGTAAAAAGGCAATCCCCCCCTGTCCTTCAAAGTCTTCCATGAACTTAACCTGATGCTCATGAATATTTTGAAGGGCAAAGGTATCCGCTGCACACTCTTTGGCATCAAAACACACCGGGATTCCCTGAACAGCACCGATATAGTCAACGGTACTCTTCTGGTCAAAATAAGCCAGCGTAATATGCCGGTGCTCTTTATCTATATTGATAGGCGTAATGGGCGTAGGAATCTTCTGAATCAGCGCCAGCCTGTTTTCTTTATATTTTTCGTTGGTTCTGTTAATTAAATCTTCAAGAGTTGAGCCTCTGAGGCCTCGGGTTTTCCAGGTTGACATTCTTGTTCCTCTTTTATCCTATTGCTTCCCGCTTAATCTGTTCAAAATATTCCGGTTCAGGTGCTGTAAATATCTTTTGGGATAACTGCTCAAAGGCTCCTTCCAGAATAGGCATTTCCAGACGATAGGCATGGAGAAGCTGCCACTTGGGTGGATGAGAAGAAAAGCTGTGATTAAACCCTGAATCTCCATACTTATAATCTCCCAGAATCGGATGTCCCAGGTAAGCCAGATGGGCACGAATCTGGTGGGGCTTTCCCGTAATCAGCTCTACCTCCAGATAGGTGATGCCCCCATAGCAGCTTAAGGGAAGATATCTGGTTTCAATAAGCCCCGGCTTATCGCCCCCTTTCTCCTTAACCTCTGCAATCCTTACCTGATTGGTAGATTTATCCTTAATCAGATAAGCCCTGATACAGGCTTCCTCCGTCAATCGGCCCTTGACAAAGGTACGGTAATATTTGTGTATGCTTCTTTCCCGGAGAAGCTCATTCATTTTCCGGCTTCCTGCCAATGATTTTCCGCAGATAACCAGGCCGCTGGTATTGCGGTCCAGACGATTGCAGACGGAGGGCTTAAAGGTTTCCAGCTGTTTTACCGTTATTTCCCCTTTATTCAGAAGATAGCCAATCATCCATTCATTTAAAGAGATATCCTTATTTTCGGCCTTTTGACTTAAAATCCCTGCCGGCTTATTCACCAGGAGAATATGTGGGTCCTCATAAATGACCTTAATCCCCTTCAGGCAGACAAAGGCTTTTTGATACTCCGCTGCCCCCTGTCCCTGTTGCCTCTCTTTCTCTGAATAATCCGGGGATACTTTTCCACGGAATTTTAAAAAGGTTTCCTGGGAAAAATAGAAACGGATGCAGTCTCCCTCTTTCAGCTTCTCCTTTCCCTCCGCCTTCCGGTCATTTAAGGTAATATTCTTTTTCCGAAGCATTTTATGGAGAAATCCCGCCTGCGCCTCCTTCAAGTACTTACACAGAAATTTATTCAGTCTCTGCCCCGCTTCATTTTTTTCAATAATAAACTGCTGCATATTTCCTCACTGTGACCTACAGGGAAATGGAAAAAAGGAGGGAAACCACCCGATTCTCTTTTCCTGTTTCATGGTTCGACTTCAACAGCTGCTCCACACGGCTTATATACTTTTCCCGTTCCCGGTACAGTTTAACATTCATATTACTGATTCCTTCTTTTTTCAGCATGGTTCTGATATGCTCTTCAAAGCCGGAAGCCTCTGTTTTTTCATCTGCTGAATAGGCAATTATGGACAAATCCCCTACCACAAGATGGTGAATTTCATAATTCTTCTGATAGCTGGTAAAATAAAGATTGTAATATCCAAAATTCTCACCAAGCCTTTTCTGAATGATATCTGCATCCTCCCTTGAACAGCCCTTTACCCTGAGGTTCATAATCATAGAAACCGCACTTTTGCTTGCCGGCAGACAGCCCAGTACCGCAACGATGGTCAGCGGATTCCTTTCGCTTCCCGTGGAAAAATAGCCGATTCCAAAAATGGCAGCGGAAAGGGAAAAGAACAGAATCGTTTTTAGGATTTCCTTGCGTTTATTTACAGCAAGATAGGAAAGCTCTCCTTTGTTTACGTTTATCATAGCTCCTTTGTTTCTTCTCCTTCTTTATAGATATGCTGGATGATTTCCAGCATAAAATCATGAGGAATGATTTTGCAGGCGGCATGAAAAGCTTTAATGGGCAGACTGCAGACGGAAACGGTTTTTCGCTTTTTGGAAGCATTTAAGGCATCCTTTACCACCTGGGCAGGGGAAACATAGAACCGTTCCTTTCCCTTCATCACTTCTCCGTATTTCTCGGCACGTTCAAAAAATGGGGTTTCTACCGGCCCCGGGCAGACTGCCGTAATAAAAATTTCTCTGCTCCTTACTTCCTCCTGCAGTGCTCTGGAAAAAGAAAGCACATAGGACTTTGTGGCAGCATATACTGCAAAATTCATCTGAGGTACAAAGGCCGCGGAGCTGGCAAGCTGCAAAATTCTTCCGTTTCTTACCATGTAAGGAAGTGCCATATAGGTCACTGCTGTCAAAGCCTTACAGTTCAGCTCAATCATTCCCAGCTGCTCCTCCAGAGGAATCTCTGAAAAATGTCCCCTCAAGCCGAAGCCGGCAGAATTAACCAGCATACATATCTCCGGCTTTTCCACCTCGAAAATCGTCCCCAGCTGTTTTACGTCCTTCTCTTTTTCCAAATCCAGAGAAAAAATCCGACTTTTATTCATCAGGGTGGGGGCCAATGCTTCCATCTTCTTTCTGTCTCTGGCAATCATCCAGATTTCGTCTATACGGGAAAAGCTTTTATCCAGCTGTCTGACAAATTCAGCTCCGATTCCTGAAGATGCACCGGTGACTATGACTACCTTCATCTTTACTTTCCTTTCTTCTTGTGTACGTTGCGGATGGTTTTTTTGGGTTTTATTTTTTCTTTTTGTGAGGCTCTCTTCCTATTGTCCTCAAATCGTCTTGGGGGAATGAGACAATGCCTTTCAAATCCAATCAAATCCTCTCTTCCGCCTTTAATAAGAGCTTCCCTTACCAGCTCATAGTTCTTTGGATTACGGTATTGGATTAAGGCTCTCTGCATAGCCTTTTCATGAGGATTTTTACAGACATATACCGGCCGCATATCCCTGGGGTCCAGCTTAGTGTAATACATTACTGTAGACATGGTAGAAGGGGTGGGATAAAAATCCTGAACCTGCTGGGGCATATATCCCAAATCCCGCAGGTATTCCGCCAGCTCTATAGCCTCCTTCAGCGTAGAACCGGGATGGGAGGACATCAGGTAGGGAACCAGATACTGCTTTAAGCCCAGTTCTGCATTTAATTGTTTATATTTTTTCTGAAACCGTTCATATACCCGGTTAGCCGGTTTATCCATTCGTTTGAGAACGGCATCCGAAATATGCTCAGGTGCCACCTTCAGCTGACCGCTGACATGGTATTGTACCAGCTCCCTGAAAAAAGAATCATCCTGATCCTCCAGCAGATAATCAAAGCGGATTCCGCTGCGGATAAATACCTTTTTTACACCTTCCACCTGCCGTAATTTACGCAAAAGGTCACGATAGTCCGTATGATCCACCGTCAGGTTTTTACAGGGTGTAGGTGTAAGACACTGTTTATGCTTGCATACCCCTACCTTCAGCTGCTTTTCACAGGAGGGATGTCTGAAATTGGCTGTGGGTCCTCCCACATCATGAATATAACCTTTAAAGCCCTTCTCCTTCGTCATTTGCCGGGCCTCTTTTAAAATGGATTCATGACTTCTGCTCTGCACGATTCTTCCCTGGTGAAAGGTCAGGGCACAGAAGTTACAGCCGCCAAAACAGCCCCGGTTACTGATGAGAGAAAACTGAATTTCATTAATGGCCGGGACACCTCCCTTTTCCTCATAGGAAGGATGATAGGTTCTGGCAAAGGGCAGCTCATAGACAGCATCCATTTCTTCCCGATTTAAGGGTTCCTGCGGGGGATTCTGCACCACATGGATTCCCCCCGGATAGCCTTCCACCAAAACCTTTCCATAGAAGGGGTCAGTATTCTCATATTGAATCATGAAGCTTTTTGCATATTCTGCCTTGTTTTTCTTCATGGTCTCATAATCCGGCAGCCGGATTTCATCATATATTCCGCTTAAATCTCTGGTTTTATACACCGTTCCTTTAATGAAGGTAATATCCGAAACCCTGATTCCGCTGTTTAAGGCATCCGCCACTTCCACAATGGACCTTTCTCCCATGCCGTATAAAAGCAAATCTGCCTGGGAATCCAAAAGAAGGGAACGCTTAAAGGAATCCGACCAGTAGTCATAGTGGGCCATTCGCCTGAGGCTGGCTTCAATTCCCCCAATAATAATGGGTGTGGCTTTAAAGGTCTTACGGATCAGATTCCCGTAAACGGCTGTAGCCCGGTCTGGTCGTTTATGGATTTCTCCTCCGGGAGTATAGGCATCTGTCGGACGATGCTTCTTAGACACAAAATAATGATTCACCATAGAGTCCATATTGCCTGCACTGATCAAAAATCCCAGACGTGGCTCCCCATACAGGCTGATGCTTGTCTCATCCTTCCAATCCGGCTGGGAAATGATTCCCACACTGTATCCATTAGCTTCCAGCACCCTGCTGATTACTGCAGGCCCAAAGGAAGGATGATCCACATAGGCATCACCGATTACATAGACAAAGTCAAATTGGCTAATTCCTCTTTCCTCCATATCTTCTCGGCAAAGAGGTAAAAATCTATTCTTCAATTCCAATAACCTTTCACTTTCTGAGCTTTTAACTTAATTTCAGCTGACGAAAGTCCGTCAGATAATAATCTGCCAGCTTCTGCTTCTTTTCTTTCTGATCCGCTGAATATTCATCCTCTACAGCACAGACCTTCATTCCTGCCGCTTTTCCTGCCTTGATTCCCATGACGATATCTTCAAAAACAAGGCAGTGTTCAGGCTTTACTCCCAATCCTTCTGCAACTGCCAGATAAATATCCGGTGAAGGCTTTCCTCTTTCCACATCACATCCGGTCATGATGCAGGAAAAATAATCCCTTATGGCTAAAGCCTCTACTACATTTTCCACCAGCTCTCTGGAATTACTGGTGGCAATTCCCAGTAAAATCTTCTTCTGCCTGCAATATTCCAATAGCTCCTTTACTCCTGCTTTTAAGGGTACCTCATGGGTATATTTATCCCATGCCATCCGATTCCATTCTGCCTTAATTTCCTCCAGAGACTGGGGAATCCCGAATCTATTCTTAAAATACACAGCAGTCTCGGAAAAGCTCATTCCCTCAATCCTCTTCTGTAAATCCTCAGGAAGCTGGATTCCGTATCTTCCCAGATATTCAATATCAATCTCTCTCCACATCCACATGGAATCCACTAAGGAGCCGTCTAAATCAAAAATTACTGCTTCTATATCCGTCAACATTGGTTCATTCCTTATCCTTTTTCTTTTCTAACTCAGTTCTGTTTTAGCCTGTCAATTTCTTTTGCCGTAAGTCGACGGAATTGGCCGGGAGCCAGCTCTTCGTCCAGCTTAAGGCTTCCCATGGAAAGACGTTTCAAATAGGAAACCTCATTCCCCACAGCCTTCAGCATACGCTTTACCTGGTGGAATTTTCCCTCAGTAATGGTAAGCTTCAGAGAATATTCTGTGATGATGGCAGCCTTTGCAGGAAGGGTAGGCTTCTTTTCTCCGATTTCCACCCCTTCCTCCAGTCTGTTCTTCATCTCCTCCGTCAAAGGAAGGGTGGTCTTTACCAGATAGCATTTGGGGACATGTTTTTTAGGCGTCAACAGCCGATGGCCCAATTCACCATCATTGGTAATCAGCAACAGGCCTTCCGTATCCTTGTCCAATCGTCCCACGGGAAAAAGCCCCTTTACTCCGGTATCATTTATCAAATCCAGTACAGTAGTATTCAGATTATCCTGTGTGGCACTGACCACTCCCACAGGTTTATTCAGCATATAGTAAACAAAGGGCTCATAAGAAAGCTCTTTTCCCTGACAGACTATCCGATCCTCCTCTTGATGAATCTTCCTATCTGCCTCTTTACAAACCTCCCCGTTAACGGTTACCTGCCCTTTCTTAATCAAGTCCTTGACCTGATTTCGGCTGCCTATATCCAATGTACATAAAAACTTATCTAATCTCATAGAGTAGAGTATACTACATTTTTGTATTCTTGGGGATGTATTTCATGAAAAATACCTTAAAAAAACGATGTATGGAATTGCTGTTAATTGCTTTCTTCTTAATTTTACTGATCTTTTCCCGGGAATCTGTCCGTCTGGCATCCCAGGGACTTTTAATCTGGTATCGAAGCATGATTCCTTCTTTATTTCCCTTTATGGTTCTCTCCGGCTTCTTAGTAAGAAGCAAAATGGCGGAAGGCATCAGCAGACTATTCTGTCCCTTTCTGAGTCTGCTTTTTCCCCGTTCCTATTCCATAGGATATACCATATTAATCGGGTTTTTATGTGGCTTTCCCATGGGAGCCAAGGTAGTAGCCGATTTACTGGAAACGAATCGAATCAACGAGAAGGAGGGCGAATACCTGTTGGCATTCTGCAACAATATCGGTCCTCTCTATATACTGGGCTACGTTATCCCTCTTTTTAAATGGGAAAATATCCCCCTTGCTTTGGGACTGATGTATGCAGTTCCCTTGCTCTATGGATTTTTTCTGCAGTTCCTTCCCCGGTATAGGAATACCTCCGGCTCTAAACAGCTAAGCTGCTGTGAATCCTCCCCGGATTCCTTTCTCCCCCAAACCCGGCAGAGAAAAGACAGCTTCTATCTTACTGCTTTTCGCGATGCTCTGGAAAATGCAATTACGCAGATGACTCTCCTGGGAGGCTGTATGATTTTTTTTAACTGCCTGCAGATTGCCCCCAAACTAATTCCTTATCTCTTACCTTCGGGTCTCCAAAGCTTTTACACAGATACTGTATACGGACCTCTATGTGGCCTTATTGAAATCGGCGGCGGACTTAAAATCCTGTCCGTTTTGCCTCCATCCCTTTCTTCTATGGGGTTGATTCTGTTTCTTCTCACCCTGGGAGGCTTAAGCTGTATGGTACAGACTGCCTTTGTATTAAAAAATACCACATTATCCATATGGATTTACCTGAAGCATAAGCTGGTACAGGCACTGCTTATTCTCTTTCTTTTTTCTCTCATGAATCCGGCTTAAATGGAATAAGATATACAGCTAAAAAGCGTCGATCCATGTGAATCGACGCTTCCCATCATTATAGATTACTTTGTAAAAAAGACAACTTATATAAGATCCAAAGATATGGGCTCTGTCTCTAATCCAACGCCCTCCTCTAAATCCTCAAGTCCTGCCATGGGGTAAAGCTCGGCACGATTGTTTTTAACGATTTCATAACATTCATTCAGCCCCTTCATCAGCTCCTCATAGCGGAAGGATGCATTTTCCATAGAATGTGAGATAATGTTCTCCACATTAGCAAGCATATCATCCGTATAGCGCATGGCAGCCTCCCGCATGGTATTGGCCTCAATGGTGGCATTATCCAGTATTTCCTGGGCCTGATTGGTAGCCAGAGTAACCACCTCATTAGCCTGGGCATAGGCCTGCTGCATAATCTCATGCTCATTGATCAGCTCATTGGTATGTAAAGTGGCCTCATTGATCAATGCAGAAGCCTTCTCTCTTGCATCGTTCAAAATAGCCTCTTTATTGCTGATGATTTTCTGATAACGTTTAATTTCTTCAGGAGTCTTTAACCGTAATTCCCTGAGGAGCTCATCGATTTCTTCCTTATTAACGATAATCTGCGTATTCGATAAAGCCTTAAACTTGCAATTATCAATATAATCTTCAATTTCATCAATTAACTGTTCGATTTTACTGCTCACCTGGTTCCCCAACCTTTCTAATAGCCAAATTTCTTATATACCTTCTCTACCACAAATTCAGGAACAAACTGAGATATATCGCCATGAAAGCTGCCGATCTCTCTTACGCTGGAAGAACTGAGATAGGAATATTCCAAATTTGTTGTCAAAAAAACGGTATCCAATTCACCCTTTGATAATATGTGGTTTGTCTGTGCAATCTGTAATTCGTATTCAAAATCCGTTATGGCTCTTAATCCACGCACGGAGACATGAATATTTTTCTCTTTTGCATAATCAACCAATAATCCACTAAAGGAATCAATTTTAACATTCTGAAGATGCCCGGTTGCTTCTTTCAGTATATTAACACGTTCCTCAACAGAAAACAATGGTGTCTTGATATTGTTATTCAGCACACTTACTGTCAATTCATCGAAAATTGCCGCAGCCCGCTCAATAATATCTAAATGTCCGAAAGTAATGGGATCAAAACTTCCGGGATAAATTGCTGATTTCATCGCTTAACTCTCCCCTCTGCTTAAGAAGACATGCTTATTCGTCTTATACCGCTTTTCTTTTGCAATCTTGAATCCGGCTGCCTCATACTCCTTGCTGTCTCTGTCCCCGGCTGCTTCTACAATGATCAGCGTATCCTCATTTACACAGAATGCATTCCGAAGAAGCTTTAAAACGGTGATATCCAGTCCTGAGGCATAAGGCGGGTCCATAAAAATAATATCTACCTTATCTCTGATCTGATTCACTGCCGCACAGGCATCCATATTCATTATCATACTGGATTTATCCAGCTTCGTAAATCGTAAATTTTCCTGAATACAGGACAGAGCTTTTTTATTATTTTCAATAAAATAGGCTTTGGCTGCCCCTCTGCTTAAGGCTTCAATCCCTATTCCTCCGCTGCCGCTGAACATATCCACAAAGACAGCTCCGCCAATCCGGCTTTGTAGCATATTAAACAGAGTTTCCTTAATACGGTCTGTGGTGGGCCTTGTCTCCATCCCCTCCGGTGCTTTCAGAGGAAGACTTCCGGCTGTGCCTGCAATTACTCTCATCTCTTTATTTTTGTTCCTTTCGTATCCCGTCTTCCTGCTTTCAGACTGTTCAGATTCAGCTCCTTATCCCGGTAAATAATGGGGGAATCCACGGAATTTACCGTAAAATAAACCTCTTCCACGTAATCTCCTAGGGTCAGCTTCATTCCTCTTACTCCCACGGCCCCCTTTTTCTTTTCCGGTATCTCGGATAGGGGAAAACGAAGGAAGTAGCCATCTTTAGTCCGCAAAACAATATTCGTCTTATCCTTAAGTACATGGACACAGACCACCCGGTCATCCTCTGCCAGCTTAGTGGCACTGACGGTTCGTTTGCTGACGTCAAATTCCCCGCCGTCCACAATTTTCAGCATTGCCTGGCTGGTGGCAAAGACTACCCGATACAGATTCAGCTCCGTCTGACTGGTCACCAGTACAATTTTTTCCCGTGTACTGGAAAAATTACTGATATTATCAATAGGTACTCCCTTATCCCTGAATTTCCCGTAGGGCAAATCCGACACCTTTATGGTATGAAGCTGTCCCACATCCGTAAAAATACAGATTTTTCCCGTGTTTTTACAGGAGAAAAGAAAACGGCTTTCTGCATAGGCAGCCTCTCTGTTTCTTTCCAGAGTGGCAGGATCGACGGTTTTGGCATAACCGAAGCGATCCATCAGAAAAATCAGCTCCATTTCCTCCTGCTTCTTCTCCTCATAGACTGCCTCCTCACAATTATCAATAAGGGTTCTTCGTCTGTGGGAAAACTCTTTTTTCAGCTGATCCAAATCGTTGATCAGCACCTGAATCATGGAGTCCCTGCGGGAAAGAATGTCCTCATAACGGTAAATATTGGCTACCGTTTCTTCGTGCTCCTTAATCAGAGCCTCAATTTCCAGCCCAATCAGCTTATACAGCCGCATTTCCAAAATGGCATTTGCCTGACGTTCACTGAACATCAGCTGTGCCGCCATTATTTTGGATTCTTTGGATTTAAACCTGATTCCGTCGGTTGCCCCCTCTACCAGACATTTTTTGGCCATGCTGCGATCCTTACTGCCCCGAAGGATTTCAATAATCAAATCAATGACATTGCAGGCCTTGATTAATCCCTCCTGCACCTCCCGTTTTTCCTTCTCTTTTTCCAAAAGATTATTGTATTTTCGGGTGGCTACTTCAAACTGAAATTCCACATTCTTACGGATAATCTGCTTTAAGCCCATAATCTCCGGCTTGCCGTCACAGATAGCCAGCATATTTACGCCAAAGGTATCCTCAAGCCGGGTCTTTTTATACAGCAGGTTTATAAAATTATCTGCATCTGCATCCTTTTTCAGTTCAATAACGATACGGATACCCTCCTTAGAGGACTGGTTGGAAATATCCATAATATCCAGCGTTTTTTTACTCTCGGAAAGGGCTGCTACATCGGAAAGAAACTTGGAAATGTTGGCTCCGATCATGGGATAGGGAATTTCGCTGATTACCACATTGATTTTCCCTCCCTTAGCCTTCTCAATATCCACCTTACCTCTAACCTTGATCTTCCCTGTACCTGTGCGGTAAATGGAAAGCAGCTCATCCTTATTGGTAACGATTCCTCCTGTGGGAAAATCCGGGCCCTTAAGGTATTTCATCAGTTCCCTGGTGGAAATTTGTTCGTTTTTCATATAGGCCTTGGTGGCTTCAATTACCTCTCCTAAATTATGGGGAGGAATACTGGTAGCCATACCTACCGCAATACCTTCGGAGCCATTCACCAGAAGATTGGGAAATTTGGCGGGAAGCACCTGCGGCTCCTTTTCTGTTTCATCAAAATTGGGAACGAAATCCACAACATTTTTATCCAGATCGGCTAAAAGCCCCTCCTGGGTAACCTTTTGCAGACGAGCCTCCGTATAACGCATGGCGGCAGCACCGTCACCTTCAATATTGCCGAAATTGCCGTGTCCGTCAACCAGGGGAAGGCCTTTTTTAAAGTCCTGTGTCATGACCACCAGGGCATCATAGATAGAGGCATCACCATGAGGATGGTACTTACCCATGGTATCCCCTACAATACGGGCACTTTTTCGATAGGGTTTATCGAAACGGATACCCAACTCATACATATCATAAAGTGTTCTTCTTTGTACCGGCTTTAATCCGTCTCTTACATCCGGTAAAGCTCTGGCCACAATAACACTCATGGCATAATCTATATAGGCTTTTTGCATGATTTCGGAATATTCCGTTTTGATAATATTCTCTTCCATTTTTTCTCTCATTCCTTATATATCCAGTTGGGCATCATTTGCATGTTCATAAATAAAGGCTTTTCTGGGAGGAACATCATTTCCCATCAGCATTTCCGTCACCTGAGAGGCGTAGAGAGCGTCCTCAATCTCCACCAGCTTTAATTTTCTGGTTTCCGGATTCAGGGTAGTCTCCCACAGCTGGTCTGCATCCATCTCTCCAAGACCCTTGTACCGCTGCAGGGTGAAGGGTCCCTTGTGGCTTTTCCGGTAACGCTCCAGTGCCTTGTCATCATACAGATACTCTTCCTTTCCCTTAGAGGGCATGGCCTTATACAACGGGGGCATGGCAATGTACACATGTCCTTCAAAAATCAGCTCCGGCATAAATCGATAAAACAAAGTTAACAGCAGAGTGGAAATATGGGCTCCATCCACGTCCGCATCGGCCATGATAATAATCTTGTTGTAACGAAGCTTGGAAATATCAAAATCATTTCCATAGCCTTCTTTAAAGCCACAGCCAAAGGCATTAATCATGGTTTTAATTTCCGCATTGGCCAATACCTTGTCTATACTGGCCTTTTCCACGTTAAGGATTTTTCCCCGAATAGGCAGAATTGCTTGGTAGGCCCTGTCTCTGGCGGTTTTGGCGCTGCCTCCGGCAGAATCACCCTCTACAATGAAGATTTCACATCTGGAAGGGTCCCTTGACTCACAGTTGGCCAGCTTTCCGTTAGAATCGAAGGAAAATTTCTGCTTAGTCAGAAGATTCGTTTTTGCCTTTTCCTCCGTCTTACGAATTTTTGCTGCCTTTTCTGCACAGCCGATAACCGCCTTTAGAGTTTCCAGATTACGGTCAAAAAAGTGGACAATCTCCTCTCCTGTTACCTTACTGACCACCTTGGCTGCATCCTGATTATCCAGCTTCGTCTTGGTCTGCCCCTCAAAACGGGGATCCGGATGCTTAATGGATACCACCGCCGTCATTCCGTTACGAATATCCGCACCGGTAAAATTAGCATCCTTCTCCTTTAAAATATTCAGTTCTCTGGCATAATTGTTAATGACCGTGGTAAACATGGTCTTAAAGCCGGTGAGGTGGGTGCCGCCCTCGGCATTATAAATGTTATTGCAAAAGCCCAATACCGTTTCATGAAACTCATTTACATACTGAAAGGCTACCTCTACACTGACCCCTTCACTTTCTCCGGTATAATAAACCACATCATGAATGACCTCCTTGGATTTGTTTAAATCCTTCAGATAACCAATCAGACCCTGCGGTTCATGAAACTCTATGTATTCTGCTTCTGCCCTGCGCTTATCCTCATAAATTATGGTCAGTCCGGGATTAAGATAGGCCGTTTCATGCAGACGGCTCTTTACTTCATCCTCCTTAAATCTGGTTTTATCAAATATGGTATCGTCCGGAAGAAAATTAACCATAGTTCCGGTCTCTTTCGTTTTTCCCACCACCGGAAGAAGTCCTTTGTCCAGTTCAACTATCGGATTTCCCCGTTCATATTTATCCTCATAGATCAAGCCGTTCTTTTTGACTCTTACGGTCAAATGTGTGGAAAGAGCATTTACCACAGAAGAGCCTACACCATGAAGACCGCCGCTGGTTTTATAAGCAGAATCATCAAATTTACCTCCTGCATGCAGGGTAGTAAAAACAAGCCGCTCTGCACTGATTCCCTTTTCATGCATTTCCACCGGGATTCCTCTCCCGTTGTCCATAACGGTACAGCTGCCGTCCGCCTCCAGGGTCACGTATATTTTGTCACAAAAACCGGCAAGATGTTCGTCTACGGAATTATCCACAATTTCATAAATCAGATGATTCAGTCCCTTAGTCGAAACACTTCCAATATACATTCCCGGTCTTTTTCTTACCGCCTCCAGTCCCTCAAGTACGGTAATACTGGAAGCATCATAGGTGGTTTTTGCCGCCATTAATAAATCCTCTTTTCTCTGTATGAAATAGCGTATAACTGACAGCTTTTCTGTACAGTTACGATAAAATCCTGTACGAACATCTGGGTTCATACAGGATTATCATCACTCTTGGGGTAACCTCTTAGTGCAGGCCACTGCCAAAGCACCGGGTCCTATATGGCAGGCTACGCTTAAGGATAGGGGATCCAGCACAATGTTCAGACCGGGGAATTCCTGCTCAACCTCCTGCTTAAACTGTAGGGCAGATTCCTCATTATAGGTATAGGCCATCTGCAGCTGAACATGATCAATTCCGTTGAAACGGGTCTCTATATCATTTTTAATGGCATTAATCATCATTTTCTTTCCCTGGGAAGAGGTTCTGGCCTTTGCAAAGGCATCCAGCTTTTCTCCCTGAATGGTCAGCACCGGCTTTAACTTTAAAATGGTACCCAATGCTGCTGCCGCAGGAGTAATCCGTCCTCCCTTTTTCAAGTAATAAAGGGTATCCAGCATAATATAAATACTGGAATTGAACTTGTCCTCTTCCAGGATTTTCTTAATCTCTGCTGCACCTTTCCCAGCCTCTGCCAGAGCAATTGCATCCATAACCGACTGTCTCTGGGTAACGGAAATCCTTTGATTATTTACCACCTGCACCTTGCCGTTATAATCCTCAGCCAGCATGTGGGCAGTCTGACATGAACCGCTTAATCCGCTGCTCATGGGGATATGCACCACCTCATCATATTCGCGGAGTAAATCATCAAACATATTGGTGACAGATTCCGGAGAAGGCTGTGAGGTGCTGATATCGCAGCCCCCCCGAAGCCGTTCATAAAACTTCTCCTGTGTCAGGGTAATATCCTCAAAATAGGTCTCTCCGTCCATAATAAAAGGCATAGGCAATACAGATATACCTAAATCCCTGCCTTCCTTCTGGGTAATCCCACTGTTACTGTCGGTCATTATCGCTACTTTTGCCATTCAACTTATCTCCATTTTCGGTTTATCAAGCTATTCACAGCCTGGCTGAAAAGCTTTAGACTGTGATCGCTTCCATTTTACTTTTAAATGCTTCTAAAGTCAACCCTGGCTCCTTTTTCTGCCCGGAAGCTTCCCAACCAGGGATAAGCCTCATCAGGTCTGTCCCTGCTTAGGAGTTCATCCGCCAGGGCTGCCGTCTCCAATAGGATTTGGGAATCATTATAAATATCACCTACGACAAACTGAAGCTCTCCGCTCTGTCTGATTCCAAAAATATCACCGGGCCCTCTCAGCTTCATATCTTCATTTGCCAGATAAAAGCCATCATTGGATTGATTCAACAGCTCCAGCCGCTTTGAGGTATTCTGATTCTGATTGCTGTTAATAAAAATACAGTAGGACTGCTCCTTTCCGCGCCCTACACGTCCCCTTAGCTGATGAAGCTGTGCCAGGCCAAAGCGTTCCGCATTTTCAACCAGCATAACGGTTGCATTGGGAACATTGATTCCCACTTCTATTACTGTGGTAGAAACCAGGATATCAATTCTATGCTCTCCGAAGTCCTCCATAATCTGATTTTTCAGTGCAGGCTTCATTTTCCCATGCAGACAGGCCACCCGGGCTCTGCTTCCAAAATAGGCTGCCAGCTTATCCCCATAAGAAAGCACATTTTCCAGATTTTCCATTTCTCCCTCTTCCACCATAGGGCAGATACAGTAGACCTGATGGCCCTTTTGAATCTCTTTTTCCATAAAGGAATAGGCCTTGGGGCGATAAGAAGGATTTACCACGCAGTTTTTTATGGGCAGCCGTCCTACAGGCATCTCATCCAAAATGGATAAATGCAGATCACCGAATAAAATAATGGCCAGTGTTCTGGGAATAGGCGTTGCACTCATAACCAGAATGTGAGTATTTTTTCCTTTTTCCTGTAAAAGAGTACGCTGCCTTACCCCAAATCGATGCTGCTCATCCGTAATCACCAGAGCCAGATTCCGATACTTTACCTTATCCTGGATCAGAGCATGGGTACCGATAATCACATTTACCCTTCCTTCATTGATTTCCTCATATGCCAGCTGTTTTTCCCTGGCCCTTAATGAGCCGGTTAAAAGGATTGGCTTAATGCACAATTGATACCGCTCACTCATCTCCCTGATGGCTTCATAGTGCTGAAGGGCAAGCACCTCTGTAGGTGCCATCAAAGCTCCCTGACGTCCGTTGGCGGCACACATCAGCAGGGCTAAAACCGCCAAAATAGTTTTACCGCTTCCCACATCTCCCTGAATCATACGATTCATGGCTACATCCTTTTGCAGATCCTCTTCGATCTGTGCCCAGACCCTTTGCTGTGCTCCTGTCAGGGAATAGGGCAGCTGCTCCAGAAGCCTCGTTGTATCTGCTGTTTGCAAAAGAGGGCTGGGAAAAGGCAGCTGATCGATCTGTCTTTTTCTGGTTTTGATTTCCAGGCAAAAGGCAAGAAATTCTTCAAAAACCAGCCTTCTTCTTGCCTCAAGCACCTGTTCATTACTCTGAGGAAAATGCAGCACATTAAAAGCCTGTTCACGCCCCATAAGCTGATACTTCTCCACCAGCTCTGCCGGAAAGGGTTCCTCGGATAAGGATACACTCTGTAAAATAGCCTTCACCGATTTTTGAATGAACCCACTGGTCAGGCCCTTGGTTAAAGGATAGATGGGCTGAAGAGAATCCAACAGCTTCGCATATTCCTCCGGCTTGTAGCATTTGGGCTGTTCCAAGGTGAGTCTTCCCTTTTTTTCCTCCAGTTTCCCCCTAAAGACATATTCCTTTCCCGGGATAAGGGTATGCTTCAGATACGGCATATTAAAATAGGTTACATTGACTTTTTTGGTCATGTCCTCCAGATAAAATTGGAGCAGGGTGTATCTTCCGGTTTTTCTAAGCTCAATTTTCTGATAAGGAAGCCTTACCTGTATGGTCACCACAGTATTCCTCTCCCATTCCCCGATGGGCCTCGGTTTTTCAAAAGCTTCATAGCCTTTAGGAAGATAATAAAGCAGATCCCCCACTGTATACAGCTCCAGCTTATGAAATAGCTGAACGTTTTTTTCTCCTATTCCCTTTACCTTTTGCAGATCGGAATCCAGTTGCATCAGATTTCTCCTTTAAGTTGAATGAGATAGAATTACCTTGGAAAAAGACCGATGCAAAATCTCCAAAATTTTGCACCGGCCCCAAAAGCTATTTATTCTACCGAAATAATATAATAATATACCGGCTGACCGCCATACTGCAGTTCT
>JBJFFP010000012.1:60960-67077 GCA_051891855.1 Lachnospiraceae bacterium
TTATTCTACCGAAATAATATAATAATATACCGGCTGACCGCCATACTGCAGTTCTACATCACAGGTATCGTATTTTTCTTCAATCCTGTCTGCCAGAAGGCGAGCCTGATCGGCTGAAATTTCTTCACCGTGGTAGATACTGATCAGCTCCTTATCTCCATCCATCATTTCATCCACCATCTGCAGGGTAACCTCTTCTATGTCCCTTCCTACGGCAAGGATTCCCGTATCACCTATACCCATAAAATCACCCTGATGAATCTCCTTATCATCTATCTGTGTATCTCTTACAGCGTAGGTAACCTGCCCGGTTTTCACCTTGGTAATTTCCTCCAGCATAATGGCTTCATTCTCCTGTACACTTAGGTCCGGTACGAAATTAATCACAGCCGTAATTCCCTGTGCTACAGTTTTGGTAGGGATTACAATGATATGCTTATCTTCCACCAAGGATTTAGCCTGATTGGCAGCCAGAATAATGTTGCTGTTATTGGGGAAAATAAAAATATTCTCTGCATTTACCTGCTCAATGGCATTTAGCATATCCTCCGTACTGGGATTCATGGTCTGTCCGCCGGCAATCATATAATCCACACCCAGACCGGTGAAAATTTCATCCATACCCTTACCCACGGAAACTGAAATGAAGCCAACCTCTTTTTTGGGTGTCTCCTTCTTTACCGGTTCAGCAGCCTTTTCCTTTTCCGACATCTTGATTACCTTTTCCTGATGTTCCAGGCGCATATTATCAATCTTCATATTAGAAAGCTGACCATACATAAGCGCTCTCTGAATGGCCATACCGGGATCATTGGTATGCACATGTACCTTGACAATATCATCATCGGCAACCACCACAATAGAATCACCGATAGACTCCAAATATGCCTTGAAATCCATCTCATGCTTAATGTTGAAGGTCTTATTCAGCATAATGATAAATTCTGTACAGTAACCAAACTTAATATCACAGGAAGCCTGGGTATCTACCTTTATTCCTGATGCTCCCGCAGTTACTGCTCCCAGTTTAAAATCCAGCTCTTTTCCATGGAAAGCATCATTTGCTCCCCGTAAAACCTCTAAAAGTCCCTGTCCACCGGAGTCTACAACTCCTGCCTGCTTTAATACAGGCAGCATTTCCGGGGTCTGGCTCAATACATAGTCTGCATGCTTGATAATTTCATCCAGAAACTGACCAATATCCGTTACCCCGGCCTTTTCCAGCTCTCTGGCCTTTAAAGCTGCACCCTTAGCCACCGTCAGAATCGTACCCTCCTTAGGCTTCATTACCGCTTTATACGCCGTTTCCACGGAACACTCGGCTGCCTCTGTCAAAATGGCAACGTCCAGCTTCTGATGCGTCTTAATTACCTTACAGAATCCACGAAAAAGCTGGGAAAGAATAACACCGGAATTTCCCCTTGCCCCCCTTAAGGAACCGGAGGAAATGGCCTTGGCAAGGCTCTCCATATCATCATCGATCAGCCCGGATACCTCCTTAGCCGCCGACATAATAGTCAAAGACATATTAGTACCGGTATCCCCATCAGGAACGGGAAAAACATTCAGTTCATTAATCCATTCCTTCTTTGCTTCCAGATTCTGCGCACTCGCCAGAAACATTTTGGAAAGCATATTTACATCAATTGTAGTTGAAGCCACTTGAATATCCTCCTTAATCAATCGCTCTTACCCCTTCCACATAAACGTTGATTTTACCCACGTCTATGCCGGTAAATTCTTCTACTCTGTATTTTACGTTTTCCATCAAATTATCACAAACAGCCACAATACTTACTCCGTAGGCTACGATTACATGAAAATTTAAGGTCAGCTTATTATTTTCCATTTTAACCACTATACCCCGGGTAATGCTGTCCATCTTTAACAGCTTAACCAGGCCGTCTTTCACATTGACACCGGCCATGCCGACAATACCGAAGCATTCCACCGCCACACTGCCTGCATAACGGCTTACCACTTCCTTATCAATGGTGATTTTACCCATATGTGTGTTCATAGAAGATCCTTTCATGTAGTACCTCCTTCATAATTTAAATCATTGTAACATGGCTATTATACTCGTTTTATAAGAAAAAATAAACCAAAAAATGTATCTTTCACAAGATTTTGTATATTTTCTATATTTTTTGCTTGCATTTCTACTACTCTTCTGCTATTATACTACTGTTATGATTCGTAAGGATTTTTTACGGTTAGGAGGTGTCAACATGGCAAAATGTGATATTTGTGGTAAGGGCGTACATTTCGGTAATAACGTTAGCCATTCTCATAGAAGATCCAACCATATTTGGAAGTCAAACGTTAAGAATATTAAATGCAAGGTAAACGGAGCTTCCAGAAAGCTTCACGTTTGTACCAGCTGCTTAAAGTCCGGTAAAGTTGAGAGAGCTTAAGATTTCCACAGAAACCATCGTAGAAATACGATGGTTCTTTTTTTGTCTCCTGTTTCCTGACAGAATGTATATAAAAAAAGACATGATAAATTATTGTCAATCTCTGCTTCATACAGTATAATAGCCCATTGAACATAATAGAAAGCGTACGAAACAGACTATTTAAGATAATGAATTAACTTTTACAGAAGTGGAGGACTCTTATAGATGAAGATTACCGATATGATTTATAATATTGGCGTAACCGATAAAATCATCGATCTGTTTGAGGGACAGTATCCTGTTCCTGACGGAATGACTTATAATTCCTATGCCATTATGGATGAAAAGATTGCCGTAATGGATACCGTAGATGCAAATTTTACTGAAGAATGGCTGGATAATCTGGAAACCGTTTTGGGAAATAAGGCTCCTGATTATCTCATTATTCAGCATATGGAACCGGATCATTCGGCGAATATCGATATTTTTATGAAAAAATATCCCGCTGCTACTATTGTGGCTTCTGCGAAATCCTTTGCCATGATGAAAAACTTCTTCGGCACTGACTATGCCGGACGCAATCTGGTGGTCGGTGAGGGAGACAGTCTCTTATTGGGTACGCATATCCTTAATTTTATCACTGCACCTATGGTGCACTGGCCTGAAGTAATCATGACCTACGATGCCACAGACAGAATTCTGTTTTCTGCCGATGCCTTCGGCCGTTTTGGAGCTATCGATACCCTGGATGACTGGACCCATGAGGGACGCCGCTACTATATGGGTATAGTAGCTAAATACGGGCCGCAGGTACAGGCGGTATTAAAGAAAATCGCTAATCTGGATATCCAGAAAATCTGCTCTCTTCATGGCCCTGTTATCAATACCTATATCCCTTATTTTTTAGACCTTTATCAGACTTGGTCATCTTATCAGCCGGAAGCTTCAGGAATTGTGGTTGCCTATACCTCCATTTACGGAAATACAAAAAAAGCCGCAGAGCTCTTGGTCCAAAAGCTTCAGGAGTTTGGCTGTGATGAGGTGGTTACCTATGATCTTGCCCGCTGTGATCTGTCTGAAGCCGTAGCCGATGCCTTCCGATATGATCGGTTGATTCTGGCCTCTCCCACCTATAACGGTGATGTTTTTCCCTTTATGCGTATTTTTATCGACCATCTGAAGGAACGTAACTTCCGAAATCGTAAGGTCGCCTTTATGGAAAACGGAAGCTGGGCCCCCACTGCAGCCAAGGTCATGCAGGGGATGCTGGAAAAAAGTCAAAATCTCACCTATGCAGACACCACTGTAAAGATCCTGTCTGCAGTGAATGAAGAAGCCTTACTTCAAATTGAAAATTTGGCAAAAGAAATGTGCCGGGGATAACCCGGCACAATTTTCCTTCTACTCTCCGTTCTGACCGCCTTCACCGCTGCCAGTGGCCTGTGCTTTGGGGAAGGCTGCCTCCTTCGCCTCATCATCCGACAGCATATCACCTACAGGATTTTTCGTGGTAAAGCGCTCCACCACATCCGGGATCATATCCAGAATTTTGGTTACTCCATCCTGCTGTTTGATGTTCACCAGCTTGGTATGGCCATCCTTAATGACCAAAACGGCACTGGGGCTCATCTTCCCGCCCACTCCGCCGGCACCGCTGTTCTTTTTATCCTGACTGCCGGCGCCGGCACCTATACCGAAAGAAACATCCACTAAGGGTAAAATAATGGTATCCCCTATGGTAATCGCCTCACCCACTACAGTTTTGGTGCTTAAAACGCTATCTACTCCCTTCAATAAAGAAGTCATTACGGAACTGAAATTATTATCTGTCATCTCTTACCTCCTGCACATAATTAGTATCGTCATTTTCCTTAAGATTATCATCCGATGGCCCATTTAACCATAATTTGATCAAAGCCATACAATCCTTATTGCAAATCAGAATCAGCATATGGTAAAGCAAAACTCCTAAAAAGATTCTTCCCTTGGCATATCCGTTAAACTCCATTCTGCCGGTTTCAAAATCAGGTGCAATCTGTAAGTTTCCCCGGTGAAGGGGATAGGTTATGCCCACAGCAGCCATCATCTGCCCCGTTAAAGAAGGATCTTCAAAGCCTGCCGTACCATTTATCCTCCAACGTCTGGGTGCCAGACAGTACAGGACTTTCAGAGTCTTTACCTTTACTCTTGCCCATAGTCTTTGGGTTTCCTCCCTCTTCCACCGACGGTAATACTCATGTATCAGCTCCTGCTTATCCTGAAAACAGTTTCCTACAGCTTTCAGCCTCCTTCTGATACTAAAAAAGCCTTCATTCACTGCCTTTAGTTTCTCCCATAAGTCCGCTTTTTCTTCTTCTCCCTGTTGTGGAATGACATCCTTATAGGCTTTTTCCTGATCCAAAGCAGGAGCTTCTTTGGGTCTGTAATCAGAGTCGATTACCTCTGCTTCTTTATCCTCTTTTTCCTTTTTCAGCTTTTTCTTTTTTTTCTTTTTCTTTTCGGAAAGCTTCTCCTTCTTTCCCCTTTTCGGTTTTGAGGAATCATAAACCGTAATCCCCAAAAGCTTAAGTCTCTTTGTCAGGACTTCTTCATAACGAAAGGTAAAATATACAATGGATAAAAACCAACTAAGCTTTCCCTCAGCTTTTTTTTCTGTTTCTCCATACTCTCCTTCTACCCTATAGCGGATGGGAACAAACAACAGCAGAAATAAAAGAACGAATATGGCCGCAATTATCCATAAACCAATCCATAAAATCCATTTTAACACTTGAAGTATGATTAAATCCATGTGTTCCTCTTATATTCCATCAAGTAAATATTCCTTAACATCCGGAGTCCCGGTTATTCTCAGAGAATCCTCTATCATGGAAATCATCAGCTGCTGTGCCTCCGGATATCCCTTTGCTAATCCTACAATCAATCCCACATTTTCCCTGATCAGCCTCTGCTTGAAAAAACAGCAATGGGTACACTCCAGCTGATTCTTACCGGCAGCAATGGAAATCACATAGATATCAACCATGCCGGCTCCCCGCCGAAGCTTCCATTTAATCTTTCCCTTATTCCTTATTCCCTCACTTAGATAGAGTTCTTTACGAAAGTGCATATAAAATCCTCGTTAATACAAAAGAGGCGACTAACGCCTCTTTAGTAATACTTCCTGTTTCCCCAAAGATTTCTCTTCTTCAATTCCAGATATTCATTATAAGCCTTTTCCAAAATCTGACGCTCATTGGCAAATTTCAGCAAATGATACGCTTCATGATATTTGTAATAACCGGAATCAACAAAAAACTCTTCGCGTTGTGGTTTACTGTAATAGCTGTCAGCCATCATCAGATACCAATGGACTTCCTTCTCCACGGTATCCTCCGGTACATTAAAAGTATATTCACTTTTTCCTATATACTTAATGATTGAGGCAGCGGCTCCTGATTCCTCCAACACTTCACGCATAGCCGTGTCCTTATATTCCTCGCCTTCCTCTACAGTACCTTTTGGCAAAACCCAACCCTCATACTTATTCTTAAAATTCTTGTATAAAAGTAAAATCTTACCCCGAAAAATAACCACACCGCCACAGCTGGTTGCCTCTATCATTGCAATTCCTCCCTGAATGGTGTGATGTCTCTTTTAGGAGACATATATAAACTGATTACAGTATAGACCAATTTCAAGGATTAAGCAAGGTTTTATTTGCGGCTCCTAATCCCTC
>JBJFFP010000013.1:0-18755 GCA_051891855.1 Lachnospiraceae bacterium
TTCGATAGTAATACCGTTTCTGAAATCACCTGCTGAAATCATTCTTTTTTCCTCCTAAATCATGCCGTGCATTACAATTCTAAACTATTTTATCCTATTATGTATTATTTGGCAAGCAAAAAATCTATGGCTTCCAGATATCCCTCTAACCCCCGTCCGTAAATCTGATGATCACAAACCTCTTTGGTAACGGATATCTTTCTGAATTCTTCCCGGGCAGTAATATCCGAAATATGGATTTCTACCTTAGGAATCTCTATGCTGGCCAACGCATCCCGAATCCCATAGCTGTAATGGGTAAAAGCCCCCGGATTAATGACAATCCCCTCCGTTTTATCAAAATAGGCCTCCTGAATGCGGTCAATGATTGCTCCCTCGTGATTGCTTTGAAAAACCTGTATCTGACAGCCGCATTCCTCGCCCTTTTTCTCAATCATCTCTACAAGAGCCTTATAATCCCGGTTTCCATAAATTCCCTTTTCCCGTATTCCTAAGAAATTTAAATTGGGACCGTTTATCACTAAAATATTCATTCCCTCATTTCCTTCCCTGCTCTTCGATTTCCTCTGTCACCTCATTAATAGTTTTTCCGTCTACCCGGATTACCAGCTCTGCCGCTTTAAGATAAGCCGATTCCCGACAGGCCATCATCTCTTCTATTTTTTTGCGGGGATTATCAGTTTGTAAAAGAGGTCTGGTGACATCTCCCCTTATCCGTTCAAAAATCGTATCCGGCTCTGCCTTTAAATAAATCACCAGTCCCAGCTGCTTTAACAGACTTCGATTCTCCTCCCGCAAAGGAAGTCCTCCTCCTACGGAGATTACCCTCTGCCTTTCTTCCTTAAGAAGCTTATGCAGGCAGTCCGTTTCCATGGCTCTAAAGGCCTCTTCTCCCTGTTGTTCAAAAATGGTTTTGATTGAGCAGCTCTGCTGTTCTTCGATATAATGATCCGTATCCACAAAGGGGAGCTTATCCTTCTCGGCCAGCCTCTGCCCCACACTGGTCTTTCCGCTTCCCATATACCCGATTAAAATCAGACTATTCTTCAATTCCCATTTCACCTTTCATCTTCTCATAAATTTCTAAAGCCAGCTCTTCCTCAACCTTTACCCCATTCCACAATTCAAAGGCTTCCACTGCCTGATAAAGGAGCATCTTCAGCCCATGGAAGGCCACTCCGCCGTTTTCCTCCACCAACTGCATGAATCGGGTTTTAGCAGGTCGGTAAATCAAATCGTATCCGGTATGAACCCATTGATAAAACTCCCTATCTTCAATCACGGTTTTATCCTCATCCGGGGCCAGTCCTACACTGGTTGCCTGAATACACAGCATCTTCTCCCGGGGAAGACCGGAATAATCCGTCAAGGTCATGGGAACAATCAGCTCCTTCTCAAAAGCCTGATTTACCTCAGCCGCAATTTTCTCTGCCTTATCAAGACTTCTATTCATTAAAAAAACCTTTCCGGCTCCATAGGAGGCCAAAAGATAAGCCACTGCTCTGGCTACACCTCCCGCTCCGAGAAGAATGACCTTCTGATTTTCTAGTCTGATTCCCTCACTGCTTATTGCTCGATAAAGGCCGGAAATATCCGTATTATATCCTTTGTACCCCTGCTTTGTCCTGACCAGGGTATTTACTGCACCGATTTTAGCCGCCAACTCATCACATTCTGTAAGTGCTGCCATTACATCACTTTTATAAGGCACCGTTATATTCATTCCCAGAACATTCAGCTGCCAGGCTCCCTGAACAGCGGTTATCACATCCTCCTCCACCAAAAAGGGAACATAGACAAGAGGAAGTCCTATTTTCTCTGCTAACGTATTATGAATCAGGGGAGACATGGTATGTTCAACCGGCTTCCCTATCAGTCCGCATACTTTCGTTTTACCGTCAATTATCATTTTCATTCACCCTTACTTTCTGTTTGGATAAAAATGCAATACAATTTTTTCCAGATAACGCTTCAATACAATCTGAATTTCTTCCTTTGGATCAATGGGATTTACCAGAATGGAATAAATCCCTGCCCGTTTTGCTCCCCAGACATCTGTAAACAGCTGATCTCCCACAAAAAGCGTATTCTGCTCATCAGTTCCCATCCTCTTCATGGCTATTTGGTAATTTTTTACCGACGGTTTTTGCGCCTTATATATGTAATCCGCCCCCACCGGCTGGGCAAAACGTTTTACTCTCGGTTCCTTATTATTGGACAGAAGAATGGTTTTATACCCCATTGCATGAAGACTGTTAAACAGGCAAATACTTCTCTCATCTGCATCTGCCCCATGGGGAACTAAGGTATTATCAATATCAAAAATGATTCCCCGATAACCCTTTTCATACCATATTGGGAAAGGTATCTCATAGGTGGAAGGGTATATTTCATTGGGAAAAAAAGGGTCAAAAATGTGCATATTCTGCTCCTTTGCAAATCTTTTTAGATTATACCCTATCTTAGGCTTCCTGCCAAGACAGCTAAATCCCCTTTCCTCAGACAGGGCCTGAAAAAAGGGGAATAAAAGCAATGCTATGACTGGCTCATTACCTTTTTTAATTCATCCATAAAGGTGTTAATATCCTTAAACTCCCGATAAACGGAAGCAAAACGTACATAGGCAACGGTATCCAGGTCTTTAAGCTTGTTCATCACCATTTCTCCGATAATTCCGCTGGAGATTTCCTTATCCTCCCGATTAAAGATTGCTGTCTCCACCGCATCCACCAATCCATTGATCTGATCAGCGCTGATAGGACGCTTATGGCAGGCCCGAAGCACACCGGCTTCAATTTTACAGCGATCATAGGTCTCCCGATTATTATCCTTTTTGATGACGATTAAGGGAATAGTCTCCACCTTCTCATAGGTTGTAAAACGTTTACCACATTCATCACATACTCTTCTGCGGCGGATCGAGTTATTCTCATCTGCCGGTCTGGAATCAATTACTCTAGTATTTTCATGGCTGCAGAATGGGCACTTCATGGGCTTCCTCCTTAGTATTATCAGTTATATGAATTATAACCAAAATAAATTTTTCTGTCAATTTTTCTTCTCCGATTAAGCTAACAGACATCTACCAGAATAATATCCGGTCCGATCTGTCGAATATCCTTGAAACATATTTCAATCTCTGATTCAGATGAAAAAGCGGAAAGCAAACTGCAAAAGCAGGGATGGTCGGAAACGAATATTTTTTTGATACAGCCGTTACACTCATCAAATTCCATATCTACTACATTACCTAAAATACGGCAGTCATGCAGATTAATAACCTCTTTTTTGCGAAAATCCGTGAACAGCATAACAATTTTCTTCCTTTTTCTTTATCTTATGCAGTCAGAAATCGTTTCATCACACCCAGGGCATTTTTTTCCAGACGGCTTACCTGTGCCTGGGATATTCCTATTACCTTTGCCACCTCCATCTGTGTCTTTCCCTCAAAAAAGCGCAGACTGATAATCTCATGCTCCCTCTCTCCCAGCTGCTTCATGGCTTCACTGAGAGAAAGGTGCTCTACCCAGTTTTCCTCACGATTCTTTTTATCACTGATCTGATCCATAACATATAGGGTATCTCCTCCGTCGTTATAGACCGGTTCGTAGAGACTCATGGGATTTTGAATAGCATCCATGGCATAGACCACCTCTTCATTAGGAAGTCCGATTTCAGCAGCAATTTCGGCAATAGTAGGCTCTTTCATCTTTTTCTTCGTTAAATTCTCTTTGGCATACATTGCCTTATAGGCAGTATCCTTGATGGAGCGGCTTACTCTTATGCTGCTGTTATCTCTAAGGAAACGGCGTATTTCTCCCATAATCATGGGAACCGCATAGGTACTGAACTTAACGTTCAGACTGATATCAAAATTATCAATGGCCTTCATCAGTCCTATACAGCCAATCTGAAACAGGTCATCTACATTTTCATTTGAGGCTGAAAACCGCTTGATTACGCTTAAAACGAGTCTTAAATTACCCTTAATATATTCTTCTCTGGCCCCAAGATCTCCTTCCTTGATTCGCACAAACAAAGACTCCTTCTCCTGCTGCTTCAGCAGTGGGAGTCTTGCGGTATTTACACCGCAGATCTCTACTTTTCCCTGCACCCCTTGAATCTCCTTTTCGCAAAATCTTTATGCTTAAAGGATTTCTCAAAGTGAGTAAAATTATTCTTTTATTCTGCCTTTAACATTTCTTTTTTTAATCGTTTCATAATCTTCTTTTCCAACCGGGAAATATAGGACTGTGATATTCCCAGATAGGCCGCCACCTCCTTCTGTGTCATTTCTTCTCCGGAGGGTGTAGCCAGTCCGTAACGGAGTGTAATGATCACCTTTTCTCTGGAGGAAAGCTTTTCCATAGCTTTTTTTAACAGCTTTTTTTCCACTTCATTCTCAAGATTCCGATAAATCACATCTTCATCGGTTCCCAGAATATCACTGAGCAGTAGTTCATTTCCATCCCAGTCTACGTTTAAAGGCTCATCGATAGAAACCTCCAGCTTATTCTTACTGGTTTTTCTAAGATGCATTAAAATTTCGTTTTCAATACATCTGGAAGCATAGGTTGCCAGCTTAATGTTTTTCTGTGGATTAAAGGTGTTAATAGACTTAATCAGACCGATGGTTCCGATGGAAATCAAATCCTCTACTCCCACCCCCGTATTATCAAACTTTTTTGCAATGTATACTACCAGACGAAGATTATGCTCAATTAAGGCAGTCTTTGCCCGGGCATCTTCATCCTGTCCCAGACAGGCAATCATCTCATTTTCCTGATGGCTGGTAAGGGGAGGCGGCAGAACCTCTGTCCCTCCTATGTAGTGAATATCCCTTGAATCCTGGATATTTCCCTGCTCCTTTTTTATCATTCTGAAATTCACGCCACCAGGTAACGTCACGTTAAAAATCACCAATTATTCCTCCTCGTTTTCCAATAATGCGGGATGCAGAATCATTTGATAGGCTTTTCCTGCTGAAATAACTCCTTCTACCAGTCCAATAAAAGGTTCTGCTATCACTTTCACTTCTCCCTCCTGCCAAATTTCCATCCTTTCAATTTTGTAGGCTTCCATCAGCCCCCCCTGCCTGCCCACACTGTGAAAGGGGACTGGTCGGAAATTGCTTGGCCAAAATCCGCTTTTTGCCCCTGAAACTGCCTGCTTTTCCACCAGGGAAACCGGCTTTTTACTGATCGGCTCTCTGAGGGAATTTCCGGAATCCACCAATGCCCGGAAGGAAAAGCTCTCTCCACCCGGAAGGATTAATTCCACCCTGACAAAGCTGTCCCCTTTTCTTTTCCAATACCTTCCCACAAGTATTTTGACCATGAGTGTAAAGCTGCCGGAAAGAACCAATACCTCTACGGGAGTGATATTCTGTCCATAAAACAGATTGGCTGCCAGCTGCAAAGCGCCTCCTAAAAGCATGGCCGATATACATACTGCTGCCAGCACCTTCAGCCACATCGCTTTTGTACGGGGACGAAACAGCAGCCAGATGCTAAGTGACATTACCCCTCCAAAGCCTGCAAGAAGCTTTATTGAGCTACTCCCCACCGGGAAAAGCAATACCAGACATTGTAATACGGTAGACAAAAATGCGGTTCCCATCAATCTTCCCAGGGCCAACCTTTTTAGTAGAATAGATTTGCACAAAAAAAGAACCCACAAATTCATCCAGAAATTAAGTACAAAATAGGAATCCAGATAAATTCGGTAAATGATATCACCCCCTGTTTCTTCTATTGTACTTTTCTTTCTCTGAAAAAATTGTCGGTTCAGCTTGGGAAACGGATTTTTTTTCATTCTTTTTCCGACAAAAAAATGCCCGCTGATAAGCGGGCAAATCTGTTATATTCTTATTTCTTCTGCAAAAATTCAGGAATCTTCAAGGTATTCTCTTCCACCTTACTCTTAATATCTGCTGGCTTCTGAATACCGTTAAAGATAGGCTTGGGTGCAGCCTGAGGCTGCTGCCCTACCGGTGCCTTAATGGCATTTGCTGCCTGAACACTCTGGCGAACCTGGGCAATATTGGGACGTGAACCAAAGCTGAAGTCATTTCTTGCCCCCGCCTGCGCGGTATCCAATCCAGTAGCAATTACCGTTACACGGCAGGTATCTGCCTGAGTATCATCATACATGGCACCAAAGATAATGTTCACATCCTCGCCGGTAATCTGCTGTACATAGCTTGCAGCATCATCTGCATCATACATGGAAATATCCCCGGATACATTGATGATTACATCGGTAGCACCTGCAATGGTTGTCTCCAGAAGGGGACTCTCCACCGCCATCTTAATTGCTTCTGCCGCCTTATCGTCTCCTTTTCCGGTGCCGATACCAATATGAGCGATTCCCTTATCCTTCATAACGGTCTGTACATCCGCAAAATCCAGATTAATGATTGCCGGCCGGTAAATCAGGTCGGTAATTCCCTGTACTGCCTGCTGTAAAACCTCATCTGCCTTCTTTAACGCCTCCGGCATAGTGGTTCTTCGGTCAACAATTTCCAATAATTTATCATTAGGAATAACAATCAGGGTATCTACAGCCGTTTTCAGCTTCTCAATACCGCCAATAGCATTATTCATACGGGTTCTTGCCTCAAAACGGAAAGGCTTGGTCACCACTCCTACCGTAAGAACACCCATTTCCTTGGCAATTTTAGCCACCACAGGCGCTGCACCGGTTCCGGTTCCTCCACCCATTCCGCAGGTTACAAAAACCATATCACAGCTGTTCAGTGCATCCTTGATTTCCTCGTAGCTCTCTTCCGCAGCCTTTTCTCCAATCTCGGGCTTGGCCCCTGCACCTAAACCTTTGGTGAGTTTCTCGCCAATCTGCAGAAGCTTCGGTGCCTTACACAGCTGCAAGGCCTGCTTATCCGTATTGATTCCGATAAATTCAACACCTTCAATAGCTTCATCAATCATTCTATTTACAGCATTATTGCCTGCACCACCGACACCAACAACTACAATCTTTGCAGCAGACTCAGCATCATTTGTTTTAATCTCAAGCAAAGGTTTGTCCTCCTTTATAAAAAACTGCATTAAAATCTCATATTATTCATCATATAATTATTTTGTGGATAAGGCAATAACTTTTTTCAAAAAATTACTCTTCATCCTTGTTAAAAGTGATATTCTTGCTGCTTTGTGTATAGTTCTCCATCCGAAGAACTCCCTTTTCTCCCTCCAGCTCAGGAAGAATGGACTTCAGCCTTACCATCTTATCATCAATATTGCTGTCATCCCCCAGTCTTACACGTATTTCTCCAAAATAAAGGGTCATTTCCCCATTTTGATCAAAGTAAATCTTGTCTGCACCAATTCCATATTTTTCCAAAATCTGCGTAATATCCAGAATCGATTGAAAAATCGCTTCATCCTCTACGGGAAGCTTCTCATGAAGGATAACATAATCAAAATTTAAACCGGTAATCTGTGTGATTCCATCCGTCTTTGCATCAGAGGTCTCTACTACGATTCCATCCTTGTCAAAATACATATATTTTCCCAAATACTCGATATAACCGGCCACCGATTTTTCGTATACAGTTATTTTTATCGTATCTGCAGATAAAATATTCACCTTCATCTTCTCAATAAAAGGAATACCTGCAATATCCTTATCTCTGTATTTTACGGAAAGATACAAGGAGTTTTCCTCCAGCCTGCTGTTAATCACCTGTGCAATGATTTCTTCATTTGTATAATGAATATTTCCCTCTACAATAATCGTCCTTACTCTGTACTTGGTTATCACCACCGTACATATAGCGGCAAGCAAAAGAATCAGCAAAAAAACGATTAGCAGCTTAATCGGCGGTTTATGTATTTTACCCGTTTTTCTTCTTTTCTTTTTTCCCATATCCGCTTCGTATCTTCCTTATCCATCCTTTAGCTGAATCCCTCTCCCCACACTTAAGACCAGTCCGATTTCAATCAGCAGAAACATTAGAGATGAGCCGCCGTAGCTGATAAAGGGAAGGGAAATCCCCGTATTGGGAATAGTATTTGTCACTACCGCAATATTCAAAACAACCTGAATGGCAATATGGGCCATTACCCCCACCACCAGAAGGGCTCCGAACAGATCACTGGCATTGCTGGCAATAACCAGAAGTCTCCAGATTAATAACACAAACATCATAATGATGCAGATTCCCCCAAAAAGTCCCAGCTCCTCACAAATAATGGAAAAAATCATATCGTTTTGCTGCTCCGGCAAAAAGCCCAGCTTCTGCATACTCTGCCCCAGACCTTTTCCGAATATTCCACCGGAGCCGATGGCATACAAGGACTGCAAAGTCTGAAAACCGGTTCCCGAGGAATAGTTTTCCGGATTCAGCCATGCCAAAATTCTTGTACTGCGAAATCCCATCCCTTCCAGACTGTCCATTCGGGTCAGAAAAATAACGAAGCCTGCAGCAAAGACCAAAACTATGGCTCCTATTCCGATAAACCGTTTATAATCCGGGCTGGCCACAAAAAGCATAAGAAAGGCAATCCCGAAAATAATAATGGCAGAGCTCATATTATCCGTGATTTTCCATACCATCAGACAAATCGGCACGGGAACCGCTATTACCGTCCAAAATCCCTTGGCCGTGCGGATGGTTTTACCCATTTTACAAATTAAACTGGCCAAAAACAGAATCATGGCCAGCTTGGCAATCTCTGCCGGCTGAATGGAAATTCCCACTCGAAGCCATCTTCTGGCACCATTCGCTTCGTATCCCAAGGGTGTCAGAACCAGAAGAATCAATACCGCCGAAGTCACATAGGATAATGCAGCAAACCGTTCCCAAAAACGATAAGGAATAGCTGCCACCACAAACATGGCTACCAAACCCAAAACCGAGGAAAACGCCTGCTTCTTCAAATAATAAGCAGGATCATAATTCATCAGAGCTGATGTGGAAGCGTCATAGGAGCTGGCAGAATACACCATAACCATACCGAATCCCAGAAAAAACAGGACAATGAACAGCAGACTATAGTCAAAAAAGTATTCATTCTTTTTTTTCAGATTACGATTTCGTGTTTTTTGTCTCACTTAAGACTCCTTTAGCTTCATTACATACTCTTTAAACTGCCTGCCTCTGACCTCATAATTGGGGAACATTCCCCAGCTTGCACAGGCCGGGGACAGCAGAACCGCCTCGCCGGGATTGGCTTTCTTTGCAGCTGCCACCACCGCTTCCTCCAGCGAATCCACAAGAATCACATTATGGAAATTCTTTTTGGCAGCACAGGCGGCAATCTTATCCTTTGTCTGTCCCAGAAGAATCAGCCAGGTAATCTTTCCAAAAAAGCTGTCAATCCAGCTGTCATATTCACTGTTCTTGTCATAGCCCCCTCCAATCAGCACCGTTGGACGGTTCATCGCCTGAACTGCCTTAATGGCCGCATCCGGATTGGTTCCCTTAGAATCGTTATAATAGTCTACACCTCTAATGGAGGCCACATATTCTATCCTATGTTCAACTGCAGAAAAATTGCGTACACTTTCCAAAATATTTTCCAAGGGTACACCAAAGGCTCTGGTCATGGCAATGGCTGCCATAATATTCTCCATATTATGAGTGCCCAAAAGCTTGAATTCATGGATACCGATGAGCCGCTCCTGTTTTTGCTGATGACTGTACCATATAGCCTCATCCCTAAGAAAATAGCCCTCCTCCAGCTCCTTTGCCGATGAGAAGAAAATTACTCCTGCCGGACAACGCTCTGCAAAGCTTAAGCAATAAGAATCCTCTGCATTTAATACACAGACATCCCGGGATGTCTGATTCATGGAAATCCGTTCTTTGGTAGAAGCATAATTTTCCATGGTGTGATGCCGGTTCAGATGATCTTCAGTAATGTTCAGGATTGCACTGACCTGGGGATGGAAGGTCTCAATGGTTTCTAACTGGAAGCTGCTGATTTCTGCCACGGTTACCGTGTCAGCTGTCATCTTTTCTACTTCCCTAGTATATGGATTTCCAATATTCCCTACAATAAAGGTGTTTTTTTGGTAATCCTCCATGATTTTTCCGGTAAGGGCTGTGGTCGTGGTTTTTCCGTTAGTACCGGTAATGGCAATAACCTCTCCTTTTCCACATAAATATGCCAGCTCTATTTCTCCCATAAGGGGAATATATTCTTTCTTCAGTCCTTCTGCAAAATCAGAATCACAGGGGATTCCGGGACTCAATACGGCTAGGTCAAGAGACTGAATTATCCCTTCCGGCAGTTCTCCCGTGATTATCTTTATTCCTTCTTCTCTGCCCAGCTTTTCCTTTACCTTCTCCTTATCCACATTTTCATTAGAATCAAAGAGGATTACCCGCGCCCCCTTTTTCATCAATAGTAAAGCTGCCGAAATTCCACTTATTCCACATCCGGCCACCAATATATTCTTATTTTTAAACTCCATCTTTCCTCACCTTCCGCCGGATAAACCTGTTTACCGGATATAAAATACCCCCAACTACATTACCAGCAAAGCAACCAGGCACAATAGCGCGGTCACAATGGAAAATACCGCTACCACTCTCGTTTCCGACCATCCGCAAAGCTCAAAATGGTGGTGGATTGGGGCCATCTTAAAAATACGCCTACCACCGGTCAGCTTAAAATAACCCACCTGTAAAATTACAGACAGTACCTCTGCCAGATAGATAAAGCCAACAATCACGATAAATACAGGCATTTGCAGCATATAAGCCGTAGCTGCCACAAAGCCGCCCAAGGCCAGAGAGCCGGTATCTCCCATAAACACACTGGCCGGATAAACATTAAACAGCAAAAATCCCATTAATGCTCCTACCACAGCACAGGTTATGGGTTCTATACCGCTTTTTGTCCCCACAGCCACCACAGAAAAGAAGGTGGCTACCATTACCGTAACACTGCTGGCAAGCCCATCCAGACCATCTGTAAAATTGGTTCCGTTTACCGTACCGATTACAACGATAAAAACAGCCGGCACAGCAAAAATTCCCAAATCCAGAAGCATTCCTTCCATAAAGGGCAGCTTCATTAAAAGGCACTGGGGAGTCTCTGTTACCAGATAATAGGCAAAAACACCGGTTACCACAATCTGCAGGGCCATCTTCTGCCATGCTCTTAGTCCCATGGATCGCTTTAATACCACTTTGATGTAGTCATCAATGAATCCAATCATTCCAAAACCCAGGGTCAAAAATAGAATGGGCAAAATACCGGGATAATCCTTTACATAAATCAAAGAGGTTAAAACCACCGATGCCAGAATTATGATTCCTCCCATGGTAGGGGTTCCGCTTTTTTTCAGATGGGATTTAGGTCCGTCATCCCTTTCCGTCTGTCCTACTTTTAGTTTCCTTAAATAGGGAATCACAATGGGTCCCAACACGGCACTGATGACAAAAGAAATCAGAACCGGCATTACAAATGTTGCCTTCATACTAACCTCACTTTAACCTTTCATCAGGCAAGTCTTAATACTCACCTCTTCTGTTATATCACATTCTCTCTAAATAAGGAAGAATATTCTCGAAAAGCTGACGAACCACCGGAGCTGCCACCTGACCGCCATAATATACTCCCTGGGGATTATAGATGATGGTCAGAGCCAGAATCTGCGGATCATCTGCAGGAGCAAATCCGATAAAGGAGGAAATATATCTTCCGCTTCCTCTGGGCAGTGTCTGGCTTGTGGCTGTCTTTCCTCCTACTCGATAGCCCTCCACATAGGCATTGATTCCGCCCCCATTCTCCACCACCTGCTCCAAAAGATATTTCAGTGTTTCACTGGTTTCTTCGGATACAATTCCCGTTTGACGGGCAAAAGAAATTTCCTTCCTTTCTCCTTCCTCCTGGGTTTGTGTAGCTACGGCCACATGGGGAGTTACTCTGGTTCCTCCGTTGACCAGGCCTGCCGCTGTAGCGGCCATCTGAATAGGCGTAATCTGAAAGGACTGTCCAAAGGCCACAGTGGCTAATTCTACCGGCCCCACATCTTCTTTTTTATGCATAATCGTCCCTGCCTCTCCGGGCAGGTCTACTCCTGTTTTTTTCATCAGGCCGAATTGCTCAAAGTATTGATAATATTTATCCACACCGAGCTTTAATCCCAAAGAAATAAAGGTTGGATTGCAGGACTGCATAAAGCCTTCCAAAAAGCTGACACTGCCGTGTCCGCCATATTTATGGCATCGGATTCTTCTGTCCTCCACCATAATGTAACCGGGACAATGAAAACGGCTGTCCAGGGTGACCAGATTTTCTTCCAAAGCTGCTGAGGCCGTAATCATCTTAAAAATAGACCCCGGCTCATAGGTATCGCTGATACAGCTGTTTCTCCACATACTGTTAAGCAGCTTCTGTTTCTCTTCCTCGTTTGACGTTTCCGTCCCTTCCGGCAGGATATAGGGTTCATTCAGGTTAAACTCGGGTACATCCACCAGTGCCAGTATTTCTCCGTTTTGAGGATTCATCACCAGAATAGAAACCCGTTCTGCCTCCTTTATCTTCATTACCTGAGCCGCAAGCTGAGTAGCATAAAGCTGAATATTATAATCCAGACTGGTAATCAAATCCCGTCCGGTAACCGGTTCCTTCCTCACCTCTGCCTTAGTTTCCACTTCTACTCCCCGGGCATCAGTAGTGGTTAAAATCAATCCCGGCTCTCCCGCCAGCAGCTCATCATATTTCACCTCTAGGCCGATGATTCCCTGATTATCCCCTCCGGTAAATCCCAACACCTTAGAAGCCAGACTGTCAAAGGGGTAGCAGCGTTTATAATCGGAATCCACCTTTACTCCCGCCAATTCAAATTTCCGAATCCTGTCACCCACTTCCTTGTCTACATTCCCTTTTATTTTCTCAATGGATGAAACCTTATCTACCCGTTTTTTTACGTACTCCTCCGATAGCCCCAGCTCTTCGGACAATACCCGAATCACCTCTTCCCTGTCCTTAATCTGATTATGAATGACGGAAATATTACAAACAACCCGGTTATCCGCCAGAACCGTTCCGTTTCGATCCAGTATTCTTCCTCTTTTGGCCTTAATTTTTCGTTCCCGCTCGTGCAGCTCATCTGCCAGCCTGCTGTAATACTCTCCTCTTGCCAGCATCAGCCACCCCACTCTTACACATAAGCCAAGCAGCATAAGAATCAGCAAAAGGACGATAATAAAAAGCTTTTTCCGATAGCCCGTTTTATTTTTTAGCATAAAACAACCTCATAAAGCGATATTGGTATAATCTATTATCTACTTTATGAGGTTATTCTCTATTGAGGAGAATCTTCATTCGTATCCTGGTTTTTAGCTTCTCCGGTCACCGGATCAATCAATACTCCCGTAAGCGGTGCGGTATCCCCCACATCATCCGATGCAGGAATTGAGGAGGTAATATCCCCTCCATTTGCATTGGTAACTCCTTCATTGCCGGAAACCGTTTGATTTTCCTCTTCGCTTTCCCCGGCTGTAGTGTCGTTTCCGGAAACTGAACCTGAGGCAGAGGCGGACATAATAATTTCCATATCCAGCTCCTCCAGCTCTTTAATTTCCTCCTCACTCAGCTCCTCAGTCATAAAAATATTCAAATAAGGAAGAACCTCCGTAAGAATACTTCTCACCAGTCTGGTGGCATGCTTGGCATCATCCTGCCTTGCCACATTAGGCCTGTCTACCACTACATAAATGGCAATTTCCGGGTTGTCTGCAGGAGCATAGCCCATGAAGGAAACCACATAGCTTTCCTTGTCTCTGGTTCCCATTTCCGCCGTTCCGGTCTTTCCTCCGATGGCATAGCCTGCCGGTCTGGCTGTTTTACCGGTACCGTTATCCACTACTCCCTTACAGTATTGACGGATTAATTCGGATGTAGTCTCGGAAACCGTCTGTTTAATAATTCTTGGTTCAATATTTCTTACCAATGCTCCGTCTGTTGTAGTAATCTTACTTACCACATGGGGTTCATAATAATATCCGCCGTTAATCAGGGAACAAAAGCCACTAATCATTTGAATCATGGTTACATTATACCCCTGTCCGAAGGTGGAGGTGGCAAGCTCAGTAGGCCCCAGGTTGCTTTCATTGAATACCAGGGCCCGTGTTCTGGATTCTCCCGCCAGATCGATATTGGTTCTTAATCCGAAATTAAACCTGTCCTGATATTCCAAAAAAATGGATTTTCCAATCTGCTCTCCCATCAGCATCAGGGCAACGTTACAGGACTGCTCTAACGACTGCTGAACATTCAGCGTTCCGTCTCCTCCAATTGCATAGTTATGACATTTAATCACATAATTTCCCACTTGAAGGGCTCCATTACAGGTATAGTATTCGTTTCCGCTCATTTTACCTGATTCCAAGCCTGCCGCAATGGTAAAGGCTTTGGCAGTGGAACCGGGCTCATAGGTATGGGAAATACAGAAATTCTTCCATAAGCTGTTTAAATTTGCATACAGTACATCACTGTCCGCCAGAACTTCTTCTGCATTTTCCGCTGTGATGACTGTTTTCTCCTCTGTTACCTTCCCTTCTGCCGTCAACAGCTGAGTCCCCAAAAGAGGGGTTATATCATTGGGATTGTTTAAGTCAAAATTAGGGTATCCGGCCATTCCCAGAATGGCTCCGGAATTTACATCCATAATAATGCAGCCCACATTCTGTGCACCATTACCGGTTCTGTAGTTATCCTGATAGGTTTCATTATATTTTTGCAGATGCTTCTCAATAATGCTCTGAATATTAGCATCCAGTGTAGTCACCAGATTATATCCGTCTCTGGCCGGAATGGTAGTTCTTTCCAGAGTGGAATCTTCATTTAAATAACCGTATTCCCGTCCGTTACTGCCGTTTAAAATATCATCATAGTAAGCTTCCAGTCCGTAATTTCCTTTAAAGCCTACTCCCTCATCATCTTTAATGGTAAAGCCGATAACATCACTGGCCAGAGAGCCATTAGGATAAACCCTTTTATATTCTTCCTCAAACCAGATTCCCTGTACATTGGGATTTTCCTTCGTATTGTTTTGGATTTCCAAAAAAGGACTGATTTCATCATAGGACAGCTTTCTGGCCGCCACATAATAACGCCGGGAAGGATTCTGGGTGATATAGGTTTGAATTTCGGTTCTGTTCAACTGAGGAAAGCAGGCAATCAAAGCATCTACCGTCGCTTCCAGATACTCATCCTTCCCCAAAACTGCCTTGCAGTCAATGACCAGATTATAAACCTTCTCACTAATGGCCAGCTTCGTTCCCTTGCTGTCCAAAATATCCCCTCTCTTATAGGGAAGAGTGATACTCTGATACTGCTGCTGACTGAGCACCTTTTTGGTATACTCATCCCCTTTCTCCCGATTGATATAGATTAATCTGCCGGCTAACCCCAAGAAAGCCAGCAGCACTAATCCAAACAGTACTACCAGCTTCTTTTGCATACTCAGGGAAAACTTGGCACGGTTTCCTTTGTTTCCTTTGTTTTGTCTTATACCTCTGTTGTTCAATTTAACACCTGCTTCTTATTCTATCTCAGCCAACTGTCTTACATAATCGCTGCCCTCTCCGGTAACATTAATAATCTGTCCCTCTTTGGCATAACGCATACCCAGTTCGCCAATGGCCACCCGGCGAATCTCTTCCAAATCCACGGAGCTGATGGCCCTGTTATACTCTTCCTCATTGGAAAGCTTTAAATTGTTCAGTTCACTTTCCAACGAAGCAATATGCTTTACCGTCAATGTATATTCAGACTGCAGCTTAAGATAGCCCAGCAAAACAAACGCAGCACTGGCCAATGCAGTTACCAAAAACAGTAAATATCCCAGATTCATATACAGAGCCTTGTCCCTGTTCTTGCGGGTACTGTGGCTCAGCTTCTTTGGTGCAACTGTCTTCAACTCCTCTATGGGATTTAGCCTGCGTATTGTATTCCCCTCTATGTAATTATAGCCATAAGTTCTGTTGCTCATTGATGGTTACCTCTCCATTCTAGCAGTCTTCCTTACATCTGAAAACCGCTATTTTTCTAATTTTTCAAAAATTCTCAGTTTTGCACTTTTAGAACGGGAATTGTCTTGTACTTCCTCCTCTGAGGGAAGTATAGGCTTTTTGCTGATTACCTTTCCTCTGGCCTTCAGTCCGCATACACAAACCGGAAAATGGGGCGGACAAATGCAGGGATTCTCATTTCTCCTGAACATGGTTTTAACAATTCTGTCCTCCAGAGAATGGAAGGTAATGATACATAGCCTCCCTCCCGGATTTAACAGCTCGATCATATCCTCAAGACTGTCCTTTAATACCTCCAGCTCCCGGTTACACTCTATTCGGATAGCCTGAAAGGTTCTTTTGGAAGGATGTCCTCCCACGGCACGCATTTTAGCCGGTATTGCTGTCTTTATAATGTCATTCAGCTGTCCGGTTGTCTCTATGGTGCCCTCAGCTCTTGCTTGAACAATATGCTTGGCAATATTCTTGGCAAACTGGTCTTCCCCATAGTCCCTGATAATTCTAAACAGCTCCATCTCCGGATATTGATTAACGATTTCCTTTGCCGTAAGGGTCTGTCTCTGATCCATACGCATATCCAAAGGGCTGTCACTTTGATAAGAAAATCCTCTCTCAGCATTATCCAGCTGATAGGAGGAAACTCCCAAATCCAACAGAATCCCATCAACCGCCTCAATTCCCAAATCCTGTAAAACCGCCTTTATCCGGCAATAATTGCTTCTTGTGATAGTAACTTTGTCTCCAAACGTTGCCAATCTCTCACCGGCTGCCCGAATTGCCGCCTCATCCTGATCGATTCCGATAAGTTTTCCGTAGGTAAGCCGTTTTGCTACTTCTACGGCATGTCCCCCACCTCCCAGAGTTCCATCAACGTATATTCCATCCGGCCTGATCTTCAGACCTTCAATTGTCTCCTTCAGTAAAACAGAAGTATGCTTAAATTCCATATTCACCCTCGAACCTATCCTGTTTTTACCTGCAGCTTTCGCTGTCTTATCTTGAGTATTCATTCCACCTGCAAGGGACTAAATACCCAGTCCCAGGTCTGCCATATGCTCTGCAATTTCTTCCATATCCTCATATCCCGATGATTCTTCCCATTTTGCCCTGCTCCAGATTTCCACGCGGCTGGCCACACCCACCAGAACCACTTCCTTATCCAATCCGGCAAATTCCCGCAAAACAGCCGGAAGAAGAATTCTTCCCTGCTTGTCCACTTCCACATTAGCCGCACCGGCCAGAAAAAAACGGACAAACTGTCTGGCATCCTTGTTGGTAAGTGGTAAAGCCTTAAGCTTTTCTTCAAAGCTTTGCCATTCGGTATTGTCGTACACAAAAAGACAGCCATCCAATCCTTTTGTTACAACGAATTCGTCTCCTAACGCTTCCCGAAACTTTGAAGGAATAATCAGCCTGCCCTTGGTATCAACTGTATGATTGTATTCGCCCATAAACATCTATCAATCACCCACTTACTACCACTTGGCTCCACTTTTCACCACTTTTACTCCATTTTAATGCAAAAACCAGGTTAAGGCAAGCAAAAAAAGCAAAAAAATAAGCACTTTGTAACAATTTACAAAGTGCCAAATATTACCATCTATATGTTGTGTCTTCTCTTTTTTTTACTACCAAATCTGCTTACACATTAAAACGGAAGAGTATAACATCTCCATCTTTAACAATATATTCCTTACCTTCCATTCCCACAAGACCCTTTTCCCTGGCGGCTGCTAAAGACCCCTGTTCCAGAAGATCCTTATAGTTTACTACCTCCGCTTTGATAAAGCCTCTCTCAAAATCACTGTGGATTTTTCCCGCAGCCTGCGGCGCCTTCGTTCCCACTTTAATGGTCCAGGCTCTGGTCTCATCTTCGCCGGCAGTCAAATAGCTGATCAGCCCCAATAGATGATAGCTTGCCTTAATCAGCTTATCCAGTCCCGACTCCTTTAACCCCAGATCTTCCAGAAACATGGTTTTTTCCTCTTCGTCCAACTCTGAAATTTCCTGCTCGATCTGGGCACAGATTACGAAGACTTCACTTCCCGTTTCCTTGGCATAGGCACGAACTGCCTCCACTCCCTTGTTTCCTGCCCCATCCTCTGCAAGCTCATCCTCGGCTACATTTGCTGCGAAAATAACCGGCTTTGCCGTCAAAAGATTTAATCCGGAAAAAATTGTCTCTTCCTCTTCATCCGCACATTCATATGCAGAGGCCAGCTTTCCCTCTTCCAAAAGGGCCTTCACTTTTTTCAAAAGCTCCAGCTCCTTTCCCATGGACTTGTCCATGCGGGCAGCCTTCTCTACTTTGGAAATTCTTCTCTCCAAAATTTCCATATCGGAAAAAATCAGCTCCAGATTTATGGTTTCAATATCCCTTAATGGGTCTATGCTCCCATCCACATGTATAATATTCGTATCCTCAAAGCATCTTACTACATGGACAATGGCATCCACTTCACGGATGTTACTCAAAAACTGATTACCCAGTCCCTCACCCTTAGAGGCTCCCTTTACCAGTCCCGCAATATCCACAAATTCAATTACTGCAGGAGTCACCTTTTTGGAATGGTACATATCTCCCAACAGCTTCAACCGGTGATCCGGTACGGTTACCACACCCACATTGGGATCAATGGTACAAAAAGGGTAATTGGCAGATTCTGCTCCTGCCTTGGTCAACGAGTTAAATAATGTACTTTTTCCCACATTGGGTAAACCTACGATTCCTAGTTTCATA
>JBJFFP010000014.1:0-5178 GCA_051891855.1 Lachnospiraceae bacterium
TGACTAAGCTTGTAGAAGTACAGGGGATGGGGCTTCGGACACGGGTTCGACTCCCGTCTGGTCCACTAATCTAATATAGGTAGTAAGCCCATATGTTCATCATGAATAAGCATATGGGTTTATTTTTTTAAAAAATCAAATTACCTATTGACATACTGGGTAAATGGGTATATTATTAGATGGTAAGTTGCTGATTAATAGTGGTAAAGTATATAGCAGAAAGTATTTACATAGGATTTATCGTTATGTATCAGCAGAAAAAATTATTATGAAAATAATGGAAAGAGGTATTTATGAAAAAGAGAATATTACCCGTACTTACATTGACTGCTTTATTACTTACAGCAGCGGCATGTGGAACCCAGACATCAACACAGACTTCTTCATCAGCAAATGTTTCAACAGAGGCAGCCATCAACGAAACAGCTGCTGCAGAGGAAGAATCTGCAGGTACAGTTGAAGAGCCGGTAGCAGTTTCTATCGATAAGGAAGCATTTGACCAGCTGATTTCCTTCGGTATTATAGCTGATGAGGCCGATATTACAGCAAACAGCTGGGCGTCTGCCGTTAAGGAGGCAGGTGTATTAAGAATCGGTGGTACACGGACATCCTTCCTCTTTAGCCAGCTTGACGAGACGGATGGTGGTATTCGCGGATTCGATGCAGGACTTTATCAGCTGCTTGCCTATTATATCTTTGGTGATGCAACTAAATTTGAATTGACTCAGGTTGACTCCAGCACGCGTGAATCTGTTCTGCAGAGTGGACAGGTGGATGCGGTATTTGCTACCTATTCAATTACCCCATCCCGTCAAGAGGTCATTTCCTTTGCGGGACCCTATTACACTTCCAGACAGGCAGTGCTTGTGAAAAAAGGAAATACGGAAATTACGGGAATTGACAGTCTGGCAGGAAAGAATGTGGCAACTCAGTCAGGTTCCACCGGTCCCGATATTCTGGCAGAATACGCACCGGATGCCATTGTGCAGGAGTTTGCAAATGATATTGAGGCAAGGACAGCTCTGGAGCAGGGACGTGTAGATGCCTATGTTACAGACTATACCCTGCTGTTGAACGCCATTGTGAAAAATCCGGGTGTATATGAGGTTGCCGGAGAGGTATTCGGGCCTGAAGACAATTACGGAATCGGTCTTCCTCTTGACTCTGATGGTGTAGCCTTTGTAAATGACTTTTTACAGAAGATTGAAGATAACGGTACATGGGAACAGCTGTGGAAGATCAGTTTGGGGGATCGTACCGGTATTGAGAATGTACCTGAGACTCCGGTAATTGGAGAATAAGAAGACGCCTCAGCTTGATATCAGCGTCAACAGGCATTTGGATAGGCTTCACGGGAAAATGCCATGAAGCCTATCCTTTTTTAGGAGGAAATACCATGAGCATCCAAGAGCTTCTCTACCAATTTGGAGATAAATATATTATGGCGCTTCTGACAACCTGGAAGCTTACCCTTTTATCTTTTATATTTGCTTTTATTCTTGGCGTTCTCATTACGATTATGCGGATATGTCCCATAAATCCGTTGAGAGCTGCAGGAGATTTTTATGTCCAGATATTCAGAAATATTCCCGGCGCAGCCCTTTTAATTATTTTGGTTTATGCACTGCCATATCTGAATATCGTATGGTCATATTTCACCTGTGTGTTGGTTGCCACATCCTTGATTCCCTCGGCCTTTTGCTCAGAGTATCTTTTATCAGGAATGAATACGATAGCAATTGGGCAGATTGAAGCCGCCCGCTCTTTGGGAATGAATTTTTTTAAGACCATCAAAAATGTTGTTTTTCCTCAGGCGTTGCGCTCCAGTGTTTTACCCTTGACGAATCTGCTGGTGGCGACTATGCTTACAACAGCGTTGGCATCTCAGGTTCCGCTTAATCCTACAGACCTTACGGGAGTTGTTTCCCATATTAATACCCGGGCAGCCGGGGGAGTTACAGCATTTTTGATTTCAGCATTTTTATATTGTATAACAGCCATTATTATTGGACAGCTGGGAAATCTGATTGATAGAAAGGTGAGGATTCTACGATGAGTATGGTGGACGCTTCGATAAGGGATAGCCTCTATGAAAAAGCAGGACCAAAAACACAAAAGTATATTAGGGCTGCTACAGGATTTGCATTAGCGGCTTTAGGGATACTGCTTATTCTCATTGTGCGGCAGTTTTATCTTACCGGTCAGCTGGGAGCAAAGTACTGGCTGCTTTTTACCAAATATACTACATGGAGATTCCTGGGAATGGGTCTGGCGGGAACCATAAAGGCTGCGCTTATGGCCGGTCTGATTGCTTTTGGAGGAGGATTGCTGCTGATGCTGGGAAGAATCAGCAACAGTAAGCTTATACGGGGAGTCAGTACCGCATTAATCGAGTTTAGTCGGGGAGTGCCTACCCTCCTTTTTATCTACTTTTTCTTTCTGGTGGCGCCTCAGCTTGGAATAAAGCTGACGGCCTTTTGGAAGATAGCTATACCGGTAGCAATTTCAGCCTCCGGTGTGGTTGCAGAGGTGTTGCGCTCCGGGGTGAATGCTGTACCAAAGGGACAGAAGGAGGCTGCGCTATCTCTTGGGATGAGTGACAGCAGTGTATTTTTTAAGATTATCTTTCCGCAGGCTCTTCGATACGTTGTTCCGGCACTGATATCGGAGATCGTTATTGTACTGAAGGATACTACCTTTGCCTATGTGGTTAATTATTCGGATTTGATGCAGAATGCCCGCGTGTTGATCAGCAATCATGATGCACTTTTGTCGGTATATTTAGTGACAGCGATTATTTATATTCTTATCAATTATCTGTTGAATAAGATATCTGTAAAAATTGCCAGACGCAGGAAATATCCTGCCATAATTGTGGAATAGAATCAGGAAGGAGCAAAGTATGGCACAAGAACAGAATAACTCAGATGTTTTAGGGCAGGTATCGGTTATTGAACTGAAAAATATTAATAAGTTTTTTGGAGAATTACAGGTATTAAAGGATATCAGTCTTTCAGTAAAAAAAGGAGAGGTTGTTGTAATCATTGGTCCCTCAGGCTCCGGTAAGTCTACCCTTTGCCGAACCATTAACCGGTTGGAAACCATTGATTCAGGTGAGATTATCATCGATGGGGTAGCCATGCCGGATGAAGGAAAGAAGCTAACCGAGATTCGGGCACAGGTGGGAATGGTGTTCCAATCCTTTAATCTTTTTGCCCACAAGAGTATTCTGGACAATGTTACTATCGGACCTATTGATGTACTTCATAAGCCAAAGAAGGAAGCACAGAAAGAAGCGATGGAGCTTCTGCGAAGAGTAGGGGTGGACAGTCAGGCCCATAAGGTACCGGCACAGCTCTCAGGCGGACAGCAGCAGCGAGTTGCCATTGCCCGTGCTCTGGCCATGCACCCTAAGGCAATTTTATTTGATGAGCCTACAAGTGCCCTGGATCCGGAAATGATAGGTGAAGTTTTGGAGGTTATGACGGAGCTTGCAAAAGAGGGAATGACCATGATTATTGTCACTCATGAGATGAATTTTGCAAGGCAGGTGGCTGATAGAGTTATTTTTATGGACGGTGGAAGGATTATTGAGGAAAATACACCGGAGGAGTTTTTTTTCAACCCTCAGACCGAGAGAGCCAGAGAATTTCTTAATTCAATAAAAGATCATTAAAAGGAATGGATGAAAGAGTAATGTGTGAGTTATTTGGTGTAAGTAGCAGAAAAAAAGTAAAATGCAATGATATGCTGAAGGAATTTTTCAGTCATGGGAATGAGCATCCTCATGGCTGGGGATTGGCAACCTTTTACGGAAATGCAGTTTCCCTGGAAAAAGAGCCGGTAGCCTCTGTTGAAAGTGTATACCTTAAGCACAGACTGACAGAGGAAATTGAAAAAGAGACCCTGATTGCCCATATCCGAAAGGCCTCAAAGGGAGGTGTGGAATATAAAAATTCACACCCCTTCGTTCTGCGGGATAATACCAATCGTGCATGGACACTGGCCCACAATGGTACAATCTTTGAAAGCGATGAATTAACTCCATATACCCATCGTCAAAAGGGAGGAACGGACAGTGAGAGGATTCTGTATTATCTAATCGACAGAGTGAATATGAAGCAAAAAGAAGCCGGAAGAGAATTGACAGAGGAAGAACGGATTTCTACGGTTGATGAAGTTATCCGTACCATTACACCGGAAAATAAAGTAAACCTTTTGATTTATGAGGGTGAGCTGTTTTATGTCCATATGAATCATGGGGGAAGTCTGTACAGATGTGAAGAGGAAGGAAGGCTTATTATTTCTACGAAGCCCCTGAGTCGGAAGTATTGGGAAGAGGTTCCCATTAATACCTTGTTTGTATATCGTCATGGAGAACCGGTGTATACGGGAGAAGCACACGGTAATGAGTTTATTGACAGTAAGGATAAAACACAGTATCTGTTTCTTGATTATGCGGAAATGTAGATATAGTTGTTGAAGTTCTTCGTTGAGAGTGTTACACTCGTTTTTGGATGGTATTTGAAAAAAGCTGTACCAAGAGAATTGTAGCCTTTAATAAAAGAGAAAGAGTATCACCTATAGCAGCGTATGTGTGCAGGCACAACGGAAGTGAAGGCAGGTGATAGGATGAGAATAGGATTTATAGGAGCGGGTAAGGTAGGCTTTTCCCTGGGCAGATATTTCGGGGAGAATGATGTCTGTGTATCCGGCTACTACAGCCGTAATCCCAAATTTTACGGGAAGCGGCAGAATTTACAAAAACAAAGAAGGTTTATTCTGAAATTATTCAATCAGACATAGAAGGAAAAATTCTTGTGCATTGCAGCAGAGCATTATCCTCTATGGTCTTCTCAGGTATCAGTGGCAGGGGTGCCTATGGGTACTCAATCCATCCAATCTGTGCCGTCAGTGATAAGCTGACCGGCTATCATAATTTATCCAAAGTATATTTTACAATAGAAAAAATAAAGTGCAGACTTTTAATTGGAGGAGGATTTCAGAATGAAAAATACGGTTATCACTTTTAGGGAAGCAAAAGAGAAGGGGCAGGAGCATTTGCCGTAGTATTGGAATGTGTTCCGGCGGGACTGACAGAGCTTGATGAAGAGAACCATGTATCCCGTGTCACCCGTTATGAAAGACATGGCAGGCTGGAGGATTTGATATAATTTA
>JBJFFP010000014.1:5278-17499 GCA_051891855.1 Lachnospiraceae bacterium
AAAAAAAGTGTATGATTAGAGCAGTGATTTACAGCTTTGGATAGCGTATATATACAGTGTATATATGTAGATGTGATGAGCGGATAAAGAAGAAATGAGGGCGGTTTATCAATGAGGAATGCAGCACAGCTTACAGTGGGTGGTTTTCTTTTCGGGAATATGGATGATGCAAAGCAGGCGAAAGAGGAAGAAGGGATGATTAAATTTCTGGAACAGAAGCTTAATTTTGAAGATACGACATCGACTTTGCGCATTTATGAAAAGGCATTGAAGGAACGGATTTTTAAGACTCCTGTGGGCTTTGAATTTTTAAGAAGGATGCAGCAGGAAATGCTGAAGAGGGGAGTGCCGGAGGAGAAGATTGAGGCGATCTCCATGTATCAGGTATATTCCAGGACAGAGGAAGTGAAGCCAAAACGTATACTAAAGAAAAAGGCAAAACCGGATAAAACCAAGATTTATTTACGAAATTCCCTTTGGCTGAATATTGTACTTCTTATTTTGATTGTAGGAATGTTTATCCTTTCTTTAATTGGAGAGGCTCCTAATATCGTTAATTACCGCTATCGTATTCAGGATGAATATGCTGCCTGGGAGCAGGAGCTGACCGAGAGAGAGGAACGTGTCAGAGAAAAAGAACAGGAATTAAATCTGGAGTAGAGTTTTCACAGATTAAACATATTTTGAAGTTATACTGTTAATAATGTTTGCGAGGAACCGGCTGTTAATGAGGCTAAAGGTCATAGCGTGTTTATTTAGGATAGAACCGGCGGAGGGAATATGGATAAGCTGAAAATACTGGTAGTTGATGATGAAGACAGAATGAGAAAGCTGGTGAAGGATTTTCTGGTAAAAGCCGGCTATGTTGTTCTTGAGGCAGGTGATGGTGCCGAATGTATGGAGCTGTTTTATGCCGATAAGGATATAGCTCTTTTGATTCTGGATGTGATGATGCCTAATATGGACGGTTGGGAGGTATGCCGGGAGGTACGAAGTCTTTCACAGGTACCCATAATTATGCTGACTGCCAGAGGGGATGAACGGGATGAGCTTTTAGGCTTTGAACTGGGAGTTGATGAATATATATCTAAGCCCTTCAGCCCCAAAATTCTGGTGGCAAGAGTGGAGGCTATTTTACGGCGCAGCCTGGGCCAGGGGGGAGAGGAAAAGCTGGAGATGGGGGGAATTATATTGGATAAGGCTGCCCACACAGTGACCATCGACGGGAACCCTGTTGACCTAAGCTATAAAGAATTTGAGCTTTTGGCCTATTTTATGGAGAATGAAGGGATTGCCCTTTCACGGGAAAAAATCCTCAACAGTGTTTGGAATTACGATTATTTTGGTGATGCCCGTACCATAGACACCCATGTCAAAAAGCTTCGCAGTAAGATGGGGGATAGGGGAGAGCTGATCAAAACCATCTGGGGCATGGGATACAAACTGGAAGTTTAAGTGATATGATTTTTGAGGATTGTATCACTTGTTTTGCGTTTCGGGGAAGAATTTTGGTAACATTCTGGTAATATTTTTTGTGGGAAAGAATGGATTGAGAAAAACTGATGTTAGGGCATGGGCGAAAAACGATGTGACGTTGGGATTTTGAAGTGGAGACATAGAGTTAAGGAAGATGTGGGGAATGGGAGAGTAGAGAGAAGAAAATTTTTAAGGAGAAAGACTTTTATTATGTTAAAAAGATGGAGAAAGGGGATAAGAATTTAAGAATACATGCGAGAAAGCATTGTGAAGAGTACTTTTATCAGGTAAGAGATAGAAGTACAAGAACTCCAGCAACATCTGCAGCTTATGTTAGTGACAAATCAAATAAATGAATGTCAACAATGCTAAGAGAAACATTCCGAAGGCCATAAGGTTTCTGAAATTGAAATTCTTCATAAGCATCACCTCCATTCTGTCAGAATGAAAGTCAACCAGCCCTGCCTTGTATTAGCTTGGCATGTACACGATTGCTGGTAGCAATACTGCTACTAAAAATATTATATCATATGAGAAATCGGAACACAAGTTCGGATAAAACGAAAAAATGAAAAGAAATTCAAACTTGATTTTCTTGATAGGTTCCGATAAAATCCCTCCCAATTACAGGAGGTGATATTATGCTGTCAAAATAGGTAAACGTATCTGTATTCCGGCTAACAGCTTTTATAAGTGGTATGAAAGTTTGGCGGGAAATGAAAGTGAGGAAAAGTAATTCTGAGAGTAAAATAGTACTATTACCAAATTTATGAAAATACGTATGTAAAAGTATTAAAATATACAAAAGAGGAGGAGAAATTGTTGCAGAGGATCAAAGTAAAGTATTTGAGGCAGCACAGGAAAATATGAAGAAAACAGTAGAAACGGATGCTATGCTGATGTCAAATGCACAGCAAAGAGTACAAGTTTACCGGAGGATTATATCAGGAATATTGGAGAGAGTATCGGAAAAGAATACACGATAGTGTCAGCTTGAGACGGTAAGTTGACTGCACGATGTGTACAATTTTAGAGTACAGAAGATGGCAACAGAAGAGGAATTAGAGGAGAAGAGAAAAGAACTGGATGAATTAATTCAAAAGCGAATGTTCTGATTGAAAAACTTTAAAAAGGTACAATATTGTGATAAACTGAGACTGCTTCAACAAGAAGGATTAAAAATGGTAAGTAAGGATAAACATGCAGATACCTCCACCGGACGAAGGGAAAGTGTGGCAGAACACAGCTGGAGAGTAACCCTGATGGCCATGCTTTTGGAGGATGAATTTCCGGATATAGATATTAATCGAGTGATCAGAATGTGCCTGATTCATGATCTGGGAGAGGCCTTTACCGGGGATATACCGGCTTTTGAGAAGACAGGGGAACAGGCGGATAAAGAGGAAGAGCTGCTTTTGGAATGGATAGAAGGCTTCCCGAAAAAGCAAAGGCAGCAGTTTAAAAGTCTGTTAAAGGAGATGGAAGCACTGGAAACAAAGGAGGTACAGTTTTCTCCCTATTTACGAGAATTAAAGGAGTACATTAACGAGCAGACCAGAGAAAAAATAAGCGGGAAAGGCTGTGGTCAATGACAGCTAAAAAACTTTCTTTTGTAGCTATCTGAATTTGATATTTTATGATAAAATAAAACAAAAACAAGGTGGAATGTATATGGAAAATATATTAGCAATCAAGGCCAATCTTTCCGATGAGGAAAAGAAGAAAATGCTTAGAAATATGACAGGCAAAAAACTTGATGGTACAGTGGACTATTCTGCCGTGAATGAAACAGCTTTGATGGATGCTGCAAAAAGAGATAGAGCCAAGCAGGAGATGTTGACCTACATGATACAGTGCCTGAAGGAAGAGTATGGAATCAGCGATCGTAGTGAGCTTTTACTGATGTGGGAGGATTATAAAGAAAAGCATAATATTGTAATAAAGGAGCCCATTTATTATGAATGATATGTTTTATAAAATTGAGTACTGTCTGAAATATAAGGATGAGATAGTATTTAAATTCAACATCAAGAATAAAAGTCTTACCATGATTAATGAGAAGCTTCTCCCCCTGTCCTTATACAATAAGCCGCAGGATTATTCGCTGGTGCAGAAATTTATTGCAGATAGAATTTTGATGCTGAATCGGGAATTTTGTAAAGAAATTCTGACCTCCTGCGGCATTGAAGATCAAAATGATATGAATATCTGTATTATGTGCAAAGGATTGAGCTTCAGAGATAATTACTGGATCAGCCGAACCAACAGTACGGAAAAATGGGCTGATGTAAATTTATATCAAAATGAATTTTCGGTGAATATTTCTAAGGTGGCTTTAACGGGAAATATGAAGGATTCTACCATTGATGCTACGTTGGGGGATAAGATATTTACCGGAGAGCTGACCAATAAGGGAACCAGGGCAAAGTGTTATTTTCGGCATAATAATAAGCTGTATCTTTTTAAGCATGAAACGAAAGAAGAGATTATGTCAGAGATGGTAACCTCTTTTATCGCCGATGCACTGAATGTTCCCTGCTCCATTTATCGGAATATTAATTTATATGATAAGGAGTGTTCTGCCTGTGAGATTTTTACTTCTGAGGATAGGGAGCTTATTCCCTGTAGAGATGTACTTTCCCATTTTAATACCATAACCATGAATCATCAGGGGCCATGTTATAAGGCTTTTATGACCGTGGATCCGGAAAATTTTATTAAAATGCAGATTTTGGACTACGTTACCTTAAATACGGACCGTAACAGGGATAATTTTGGATTTTTAAGCTGTAACGGTTCTCTGGTCAGTCTGTATCCGCTTTTTGACCATGATTCCTGTTTTAAGGGGGTAAGTACAAACGGAGTTTACTTCCCGGCGGGGATAACCTTTGCCAAGACTCTGGAGCTGCTAAAGACTACCTACTCTGCGCAGTATAAGAGCCTTTCTAAGGATATTTTACGGTTTAAGGAGATTACTAATTCAGAGGAATTTAAAGAATTATTCCTAAAATATAAGTCCTCCATTGTCTATTATGGGATGATTGGAAGGATTAATAATTTATAAGGCAGGAAGAACATAATGAAGGAAACGATTCGTTTGTTTGATCAGAACGGATATGAAACAGAATTTGAGAGCAGGGTAATATCCTGCCGGATAGATGAAGAGGGAAGATTCCGGGTGATTTTGGAAGAAACCCTCTTTTTTCCTGAGGAGGGAGGGCAAAGCTCAGATCAGGGAATTTTGGATGGTATTCAGGTTTATGATGTACAGATTAAAGAAGGATTGATTTACCATTACACAGAGAAGAAGCTTGAACCGGGAAAAATCGTCAAAGGAAGAATTGATTGGCAGCATCGCTTTTCCAATATGCAGCAGCATTCCGGTGAACACATTTTTTCCGGCACGGTAAATCGTCTCTTTGGATTAAATAATGTTGGTTTTCATTTAAGCAATCAAAGCGTTATTATGGATTTTGACGGGATACTGACTCGAGAACAGTTAGAGACTGTGGAGTGGAAGGTTAATGAGGCCATAGCCCAAAATCTGGAAGTTCAGGTAAGCTATCCCACGAAACAGGAGCTTGCCTCTTTGGAATACCGCAGTAAAATGGAGATTGAAGGGCAGGTTAGGATTGTGACTATTCCCGGATATGATGTTTGTGCCTGCTGTGCCCCTCACGTGAAGCGCACCGGAGAAATCGGCCTGTTAAAAATCATGAGTGTACAGAATTATAAAGGGGGAGTCCGGGTCAGTATTCTTTGCGGCTTCAGGGCACTAAGAGCTTTTCGGGAGAAAAACCGAATTATATCTGAGCTGACCAATCTACTCAGCACCAATCAGGAAGCTCTTCCCATCCAGGTTGAGAAACAGAAGGAAAGAATCTACAGCCTGAAAGGAAGGCTGTCAGAGGCCAGAGGAAAGCTGATGGAATATCGGATTGCCGAGATACCCTCCCGTCAGCAGAATGTACTGCTTTTTGAATCCCACCTGGAAACTGAGGATGCTCGTAACGCGGTTAATTTGATGATGGAAAAGCACAATGGAATTTGTGGTATTTTTGTAGAAAAGGAAGAAGGCGGATACCAATATATTCTTGGAAGCAAAACGGTAAACTGCAGGGAGCTTGCCGTTTTGCTTAAAGAGAAATTGGCTGCCAAAGGGGGAGGCAGTGAGGTTATGATTCAAGGCTCTGTGGAGGCTTCCCGGGAAGCTGTGGAAGAAGCTTTGTCAGAGTAGATTAAGCTATTCCATTTCAATTAATTCGTATTCTTTGGAGCCAAAGCCCAGCTTTACAGCGGCATCAATGGTATGGGCACCATTCTGACTTTCAATTCGTTCAATGAGATGAGCCTGTCCCGGATCGTCTGTGGCTTGATAAACCAGATCCAGACAGGCCTGGTCGATAGCAATGGGATCCAGGGAAGCAAGGATACCGATATCCTTCATACAGGGATCCTCTGCAACGGCACAGCAATCACAGTCTACAGACATATTCTTCATCACATTGATGTACAGGATTTTTCCTTTGAAGTAGTCTACAATGGAAGAGGCGGCATCTGCCATGCTTTCCAGGAAGGAATCGTGATCAGAGGTCCAGATTTTTTCCACTTCTCCCACACCATGAATATAGGCTTTGCCGTAGGAGGAGGCAATACCGATGGAAAGCTGTTTGAGGGCTCCACCATAGCCTCCCATTGGATGACCCTTAAAATGGGTAAGTACAAGAAGGGAATCATAGTTAGCCAGCCCCTTTCCCACATAATTTTTCTTGATTTTTAACCCTTTGGGGATAGGAAGCACTAAATCAGGCCCCTTAGCATCCAGAAGTTCAACGTCAAAGGCTGTACTCCAGCCATGCTCCTTTAAGGTCTGCAGATGTCTTTCGGTGGTATTACGTGTTCCCTCATAGGCAGTATTGCATTCTATAATCGTTCCGCCCACATGATCCACCAATGGTTTCCAAAAATCCGGTCTTAAAAAATTTTGATTACCGGTTTCACCGGAATGTACCTTTATTCCGATTTTTCCGGTAAGGGGAGAATCAAGGAGCTGATAAAGCTCTAAAACCCTTTGGGGGGTGATTGTCCTAGAAATAAATACTTTCGATTTCATACATTTTCTCCTTTCGTTTTTACAATTATAGCATATAACATGAAAATAGTATATGCTTAATCTTATTATAAAAGCTGCAGGTTTCGTCCCAAAGTGTGAAAAAATGGTGAAGAAGCAGGATACGGCTTTGACAGTAAAAAAGATTTCTTCTATACTGAGGAAAATGCTGTAGGGTTCATTTTTATCTTTACGGAACAAGCATACAGCAGGGCAGGAGAAGGAATGAAGCATTCTATTCGCAGACAGTTTGCGGTTATTTTCATCGGAATGATGGCCGCCACAGTGGCATTGTGCTGGCTGTTAAATATTGTATTTCTGGAGAATTATTATACAAAGGAAAAAGAAAAAAGTCTTCTGGAGGTATATGACTTAATCAATCAGGCCGCATCAGCAGGAGTATTTGAGTCAGAAGATTTTTTCTATGTTACTCTGCCCAATCTTTGCGGGAAGTATAATATTGACGGATTAGTGGTGGATATACAGAGTCAGGAGATTAAGGCTTTCGGCACGGATTTGGAGCAGTCCAAGTATCAGCTCTGGGATAATCTGCTTTTTCTGGATAAACAGCAGGGGAAGTATCTGATGGAAACGAAACAGTATAAAATGACTATGGTAATGGATAAGCGTACCAAGACGGAATACTTGGAAATCTGGGGGAATCTGGATAGTGGAGATGTATTTTTGCTGCGGACTCCTTTAGAAGGAATAAGAGACAGTGTAAAAGTTTCTAATCGTTTTCTGGCCTATATCGGTGCTTTGGCAACCTTGGCCAGCGGAATCATTATCTGGTTTTTGACGAAAAAATATACAAGACCCATTATGGAGCTGGCCAAAATTTCGGAAAGGGTAGCCAATCTGGATTTTAATGCAAGATATACGGGAAAAACCGATAATGAGGTAGGGATACTGGGAGCCAATATTAACCATATGTCTTCTGAACTGGAAAAGGCTATATCGGAGCTGAAAACTGCCAATAACGAATTGACTAAGGATATTCAGAAGAAAACAGAGCTGGAGGCAATGCGGACAGAGTTTTTAGCCAATGTATCTCATGAATTAAAAACCCCCATTGCGTTGATTCAGGGGTACGCAGAAGGATTAAGGGATGGAATCCAGGAGGATGCCGAGGAAAGAGAATTTTATTGCAGTGTTATTGTTGATGAAGCCCGTAAGATGAATGAAATGGTAAAAAAGCTGCTGAATTTAAATCAGCTGGAATTTGGTAATGAACCGATTACTATGGAACGCTTTGATCTTTCTGCACTTATTGCCAATTATCTTTTATCGGCAGAGCTGTTGGCAAAGCAAAATGAGGTAGAAACAAAATTTATCTGCGAAGGGCCGGTTTATGTCTGGGCAGATGAATTTAAAACAGAGGAGGTTCTTACCAATTACTATACCAATGCACTGAATCATGTACTTTCGGATAGGGAAGGAAGAAAGCAGGTAGAAATCCTGCTTGAACAAAAGGAAGGTAAGGTAAGGGTATCAATCTTTAATACGGGAAATCCCATACCGGAAGAAAGCATCCCCAGGCTTTGGGACAAGTTTTATAAAGTGGATAAAGCCAGAACCAGAGCCTATGGAGGAAGTGGTGTGGGACTTTCCATTGTAAAGGCCATTATGGAATCCATGAATCAGGGCTATGGGGTGGAAAATCGGGAGGATGGAGTTGTGTTCTGGTTTGAACTGGAACGGGCATAAGCTTTACAGCTCCCTATCTGAAAAATATTTCAGTGAAAAATATTTCTCTTTTTAATAGTGAATTTTTTGTTGCATGAAATAAAAAAAATGGTATGATAGATGTTAGGAAACAAGGAAAGCCGGGTGATATACCATGAGAAGAAGAAATCTATTTGCAGCAGTATGTATCTGCTCATTGGGGCTTGTGCTGACAGGCTGCGGAGACCTGAATGTGGGGCAGGAGCTGACTATGACAGAAGAGGAGCAGAAGCTGGTAACCGAATATGCCGCAAATATTCTGATGAAATATAATGCGGGAAGCAATATGCGTGTCTTAAGCGGCAGAGAACTGCTTCTGGCAGAGGCCCAGGAAGAGGCACAAAAGGAGCAGGAGGAGAAGCGTCAGCAGCTGGCAGAGGAATACCAGAGCTCCAAGGGAACTAAGAACGTAACTACGGTTTCAGGTAACAGCAGCTCGGGAAGCAGTGAAGCAGCAATGACAGCGATTGAAGACCTTGGCAGTTTTTTTGCTTTCGACTCTTTATCCATAGTTTATCAGAATTATGAGATTACTGATTCCTACGGTCAGGGCGATGAAGAGATTATGATGGCAATGGATGCCACGGCGGGGAAAAAACTTTTAGTAGCACATTTTGCCGTAACCAATAACAGCAGTGAAACGGTTCAGCTGGATGTCCTTTCCCGGGAAGGGAAATTTCGGCTTAAGGCAGACGAAACCACTCTTCAATCCCAATATACCCTGTTACTGAATGATCTATCCATGTATAAGGGAGATATTGAAGCCGGTGCCGTAGTGGATACGGTTCTGATTTTTGAATTGTCACAGGAACAGGCAGAGGCTGAGAGTCTGAGTCTCATTATCAGTCTGGGAGAACAGCGGGGAAGCATTACCTTGAAATAAGATATGGTTTAGGGAAAAGACAGACGAACTGTAAGATATGGTTCGCCTGTTTTTTGATTACAAGTATTCTTTTTATTGGGCATTTGTAAAAAAAAGATGAAAAATTCATAGGATGGTTGACGGGAAGGAAGAAAACAAGCATACTGATATTGTCACAAAATTAACTAAAGATAGGAGGTTCCCTATTGAATCAACAGTTAAAACTTAAAATCCAGGAATCTCTTTCAGCCGTATTACCCATCACAGGCATTGTTTTAGCCTTAAGTATTTTTCTGGTTCCTCTGGAAATAGGAACTGCAGTAATGTTTTTTGTTGGTGCGGTAATGCTGATTATAGGAATGGGAATGTTTCAGCTTGGTGCTGAAATGTCCATGAGTCCTCTGGGAGAGGGTATCGGTGTCCAGATTACCAAAGCAAAGAAGGTCTGGATAATGGCAGGAGTCTGCCTGCTCATGGGAATTTTGATTACCATTGCGGAACCGGATTTACAGGTGCTGGCTAATCAGGTTCCCTCCGTTCCCAATAATACACTTGTTTTTACAGTAGCCATAGGAGTAGGGATTTTTCTTGCTATGGCTGCACTTCGTATCATTCTGAAGATCGAGCTTTCCAGCTTATTAATCGTTTTGTACATAGGAATGCTGACCTTCTCCTTTTTTGTGCCTAAGGAGTTTCTGGCAGTGGCTTTTGACTCCGGTGGCGTAACCACAGGCCCCATGACAGTTCCTTTTATCATGGCATTGGGTGTGGGCCTATCCTCAGTCAGAGCGGATAAGAATGCTTCCAGTGATAGCTTTGGGTTAGTGGCATTATCCAGTATTGGCCCTATACTTGCCGTGATGATCTTGGGCTTTTTTTATCAAACGTCCGAAGGAGCCTATGCACAAACGGAAATCGTATCGGTAGAAACTATGCAGGATGTTGCAGTCGCCTTTGCTTTCCAGCTTCCTCATTATATTAAAGAGGTTGCCCTATCCATCTTTCCCATCGTTGTGGTCTATTTGCTGTTTCAGTTATTCACCCACCGCTATCAGGGAAGACAGAGGGTGCGTATTGTAGTAGGCTTTGGCTATACTTATCTGGGACTTGTCCTGTTTTTATGCGGGGTGAATGTGGGCTTTGCTCCTGTAGGCGCCATTTTGGGAGGTAGGCTTGCCTCCGGTGCCCATAGCTGGCTTATGGTTCCTATCGGCATGCTGATTGGTTACTTTATTGTAAAGGCGGAACCAGCGATCCAGATTTTGAACCGGCAGGTACAGTCGGTAAGTAATGGTATGGTTTCGGCAAAAGCAATGAACCGTTGTCTGTCCATTGGTGTGGCGGTCAGTATCGGTTTGGCAGTTACCCGTATTCTGACAGGTATTCCCATTCAATGGATTATTATACCGGGCTATGTGATTGCCCTGGTTATGTCCAGACTGGTTCCGAAGATTTTTGTAGGTATTGCCTTTGACTCCGGCGGGGTGGCCAGTGGTCCCATGACCTCCACCTTTTTGCTCCCTTTGTGTATCGGTGCATGTGAAGCTGTGGGAGGTAATATTATGACCGATGCCTTTGGAGTGGTGGCATTAGTAGCCTTAACGCCGCTTATTGCCATTCAGATTATGGGTATCCAGTATCAGATTAAGCTAAAGAATCAGGCTAAGATCATTAAGCCGGAGAGTTTGATACCTCAAGACTGCGATATGATTATCGAGATCGAGGAGGAGTAGAGATGAATCCTAATGCAAAACAGGCACATTTTCGGGCATTGGTTTTGATTACCAGTCCTAAATTAGCGGATAAAGCAACCAAACTGTTCCATATGGGAGCGATTCCCATGCAGTACCAGCTGAACGGTACGGGCACTGCTTCCAGTGATATGATTGACATTCTGGGTTTGGGCAGTCCCGACAAGAGCATTTTGATTACTATGCTACCGAAATTTTTTGCAGATAAAATGCTGAAAAAGCTGAAAAAAGAACTGAAGCTGGGAACCATGAACAGTGGTATTGCCTTCACCCTGCCATTATCCGGAGTAAACAATCTGCTGTTTCATCTTTTAGATAACTATGCTCAGGGGGAAAACAGGGAAGGAAAAAAGAAGGAGGTGAATGTCATGGGAGAAAGCAGGCATTCGTTAATCGCTGCGGTAGTAAATCAGGGATATAGTGAGGCTGTTATGGATGCGGCACGCAAAGCCGGCGCCGGTGGCGGGACGGTGGTGCACAGCCGTCAGTTGGGTGATACGGAAGCCATGAGCTTTTGGGGCTTAAGCATCCAGGAGGAGAAGGAGATTGTTTTTATTGTGGCCGGAAAAGAGCATAAATTGAAGATTATGCAGGCTATTGGTGAAAAATGTGGTATCCACAGTGAAGCAAAGGGCGTAGTGATTTCCCTACCTATCGACTCGGTAATTGGAATTGAAGACGATGAAGAAGAAATGTAAAAAATATCGAAAATGATAAAAAAATGATAAAAAAAGCAGTTGACAAGGAAAAAAGGCTGTGGTAGTATAAATGAGCTGTCGCGGGAAACAGCCCGGTGACAGAAGCCTGAAAGGAAGCTAAAATTCTTTCTTTTGGGAAAAGAACCTTGACAAATAAACAGTAATGCAATCTCGAAAATTCTAAAAAAGAGCGGACAGAAATGTCCGGGGATAAGGAAGCTTATCCCAAGAGTTTTTGTGAAAACAAAACCAAACACAGTAACCGGAGCTCCAAGGCAAAAAGCAATTGGTAAAAAGACAATTGTTTTAGAGAAAAGGAGCAAGGGAAAAGCTAACGTTTAGCTAAGCCAAAACGATTAAACATGAGAGTTTGATCCTGGCTCAGGATGAACGCTGGCGGCGTGCTTAACACATGCAAGTCGAACGGAGTTGTCATTTTTGAAGCAATTAGCTTGCTAAGAGTGGAGATGTTGGCAACTTAGTGGCGGACGGGTGAGTAACGCGTGGGTAACCTGCCGTATACAGGGGGATAACACTTAGAAATAGGTGCTAATACCGCATAAGCGCACGATGTCGCATGACGTTGTGTGAAAAGCCGA
>JBJFFP010000015.1:0-11955 GCA_051891855.1 Lachnospiraceae bacterium
AAAGAGACGAGTCAGCTGTGGATACATCTGACTGGTTTCTTTTTCCTTTTTTTCAGCCAGGGAGTAGTTTTTACAGTAGCCCAGTTTCTGGAGTTTAGCTTTAGCCAGGCCTGTAATTTTCTGCTGCTTTGGCTGGCAGTGATTTCTTTGGCGGCTGTTCCTGTTTGCCGAAAGGAGCTGGCAGTCCTGCCCACAAGGGTGAAAAGCAGGTTGATAAAAGGGAAAGGAGAACCTCTTTATCCGGTTCTTGCAGCCTGGCTGCTTTTGGGGATTTTTCTGGTAATGTGCAAAGGGATGGTAGGAAACCGTCAGGATGCCCTTTTGGAAACCATGCAGACCTCTTTAGTGACGGACACCATAAACCAGGTACATCCCTTTACGGGACAGATAATGGAACAGGGGGTAATTCTCAGTAAAAGGCTGTTGACGCTGCCCTTCTGGTATGGCGGCCTGCAGATTTGGACAGGCTTTTCACCCCAGAATGCAGTATGGGTATGGGGAAGCTTCTTTACCATTATTTTCTCCCTTATGGCTGCCGCGGAGCTTGTCTCACTGCTGTTTGAAGGGGATTCCCGTAAGACAGGCCTTTTTGTCTGCATGATGGAGCTTTTGATTTTATCGGGAGATTATATTCATTCCTCGGCAGGCTATCAGCTTCTGTTTTACGGTTATTCAGGAGAAATTATAGTGGGTGCAGTTGCTCTGCCGATGCTGTTGTGCCTGCTTTACCGATTTTTTCTGCCTTTCTTATATCCCCGGGATAGGGAGGGAAGAAAAAAGCAGCTTGGCTTGTGGAGTGTGGTATTTAAGCTGGGTATGGTAGTTGGTTCATCTTTATTTCTGGCACCGCTTCTTACTGGGCCGGTTCTGCTGCTCATAGCCCTAGTCATCAGCTTGATTTGCTTTGGCGGAATTTATCTGGTAAAGAAGACCTGGGGAAGCACATAAGGAGAGAAAATGCAGGAAATTTGGAATATGATGGTTTCGGCTTTTGCCCAGGTAAAAGAAGCCGGCAGTTATTTTTTGTTCTATCTTCTGGCCCTGGGGCTGGGATTGATGGTGGCCTGGGACAGATATGGAAGCAGAAGAACAGGGGAGGGCTGGATGGTGGAAGAGGCTGAAAAGAAAATTAAGCTCTGGCCCTTTCTTTTCGGTATCCTTTCCCTGCTTCTGGTAGTGGCGAATCCTCTCGGTATCTGGGTATTGAATCATATTTCACCTATTCAGGGGCGGTATGAGAAGCTGTGGTCTTTACTACTGGTATTATTTTTAATTGCCTATGGTATAGTGTGCTTTACCAGTCTTCTGGGAGAACAGAAACAGAAAAATATTGTTATTATCGGCTTTGCCCTGTTAATCGGCCTGGCGGGGAGCAGCTATGGGCTTCTGTCCCAGAGACAGTCCCAGGAGGTTTACCGGAAGCAGGAGGAAGCAAGACAGGCTCTGTATGCTGCTTGTAAGGCTATGGGAGAGGATGCAGCTATTAGAATATTGGCCCCTGCCTCTTTTATTGAATATGCAGCTCTTTATGATCCTCACATCGCTTTACTCTATGGAAAAGACCTCTATACGCCTAATCTGGATTTGGGAATAATGGATAGTTATCCGGAAGATTTTTTCGGGATATATGAGGCTATAGAGGAGCCGGAGGAAAATCTGGAGCTTCTGGCAGAGATGGCAGTTCTCTATGAATGCAAAATGATTATGCTTGAGGATTTTGAGGAGAGTCCTGAAAGCTTTGGAAGCTTCGTCCTCTACGAACAGACCGGGGAGTATTTAATTTATGGGATGCTGCAAAGACAGCAGGATGAGAGGTAACTATGGCATTACTGAGTGTAATTGTTCCCTGCTATAATGAGGAAGAAAACGTGAGGTGCTTTTATGATGAGCTGATGAAAAATCAGGGATTTTTTGAAGAAAAGCAGCTTCAGATAGAGATTATTTATATTGATGACGGTTCCCGGGATAAAACCGTGGAAGAGGTAAAAAAGTTAAGGCAGCAGTCAAAGGATATTCATCTGGTTTCTTTTTCCCGTAATTTTGGGAAGGAAGCAGCGATTTATGCAGGACTGAAGACGGCCCGGGGAGATTATGTGGTAATGATGGATGCAGACCTTCAGGACCCCCCATCTCTTCTTCCCGAAATGTTTTCTTATCTGGAGCAGGGCTATGATTCTGTAGCCACCAGAAGGGTGACAAGAAAGGGTGAACCTCCTATCCGTTCTTTTTTTGCCAGAATGTTCTACCGTTTGATGAACAGGATTTCCAAAACGGATATGGTGGATGGAGCAAGGGATTATCGATTGATGACTAGACAGGTAGTGGATTCCATTTTGGCCATGGGAGAATATAATCGGTTTACCAAAGGAATTTTCGGTTGGGTAGGATTTAATACCAGGTGGGTGGAATTTGAAAATGTGGAAAGAGCCAGAGGGGAAAGCAAGTGGAATTTCTGGAAGCTATTTGTTTATTCCATTGAAGGGATTACTGCATTTTCTACAGTGCCTTTGGCCTTTGTAGCCATAATGGGAATCCTGATGTGTTTTGTGGCCTTTATTTTTATTGCCGTTATTGTTATCAAAACATTGATTTGGGGAGACCCTGTAGGAGGGTGGCCCTCTATGGTTTGTATTCTGTGTCTGGTCAGCGGTGTGCAGCTGCTCTGCCTGGGGATTGTGGGGCAGTATCTTTCCAAGACCTATCTGGAAGTGAAAAAAAGACCCATTTATCTGGTAAAGGAAGAGTGGTAGTATGATCAGCATTATTGTGCCGGTATATAATGCGGCCAAATATCTGGAGAAAACCATAAGAATGGTGCAGGCACAAACGTTTACCGACTGGGAGCTTCTGCTGGTGGATGACTGCTCCTTGGATGAAAGCTGTCAGGTGATTTCCCATGTTTTGCATGAACAGCCGGATGAACGGATCAGGCTGATTCGACAGGAAAAGAATCAGGGAGCTGCCGCAGCGAGAAACCGGGGTCTGTCCGAAGCCAGGGGCAGATACATTGCTTTTTTGGATGCAGATGATGTGTGGCTATCGCAGAAGTTGGAAAAACAGCTGAACTTCATGATGAAAAAAGAGGCAGGCTTTGTTTTTTCAGCCTATGAATTTGGGGATGAGAACGGTAACGGTACGGGAAAAATCGTACAGGTACCGGACAGGCTGACCTACAGGCAGGCTCTTTCGAGGACGGTAATTTTTACCTCTGCGGTACTGTTAGACAGGGAAAAGATTCCCGTAGAATTTCTTATCATGCCCCGGGTGCCCAGTGAAGATACGGCTACCTGGTGGCAGATTTTAAGAAACGGCTACGAGGCCAGGGGCTTCAATGAGGTGCTGGTAATCTATCGCAGGCCGGCGAAGTCTCTGTCCTCCAATAAGCTGGTAGCAATTAAGCGAATCTGGTTTTTATACCGGAGAGTGGAAAAGCTCTCCCTGCCGGTAAGCTGCTTTTGCTTTGCAGGCTGGGCCTGGCGGGCTACCATGAGACGGATTTAAGCATAAGAAACGGAGAAATTAATGAGAACGAATGAATCAGGCAAGCGCTTACTTATTCTGTTATTATCTTTTCTGGGGATTTGTATTCTTACGGCTATGTATGCCTATACCTGGCTTTTTGTTTATCATCAGAGAATAATTTGGAATGTCAAGCTGTACTTCTGGGGACATGTGCTGATGGTGTTTATCTATTTTATCCTGCTGTTCTTCTTTGTCTCCACCTACGGAGGATTACGGATTGGTTATTTAAAGCCGATGGATGTGTTTTTTTCCCAGGTTTTTTCCCTGCTGTGTGTAAATATTATTACTTATTTTCAATTTTCCATTATGGAAGTAAGGCTGATTAGAAGCAACGGATTAGTATGGATGACACTGGCACAGATCGTTTTTGCAGGAGTTTGGACCCGACTTTGCCAGCTGGCCTATCAGAAGGCTTTCCCTCCCAGAGACCTCCTTCTCATTCATGGAGACAGACCGATTGAGGATATTTTACAAAAATTTGCCAGTCGTCCCGATAAATATAGGATTACGGAATGCCTGCATGTCAATCAGGGAGTAGGGCGGCTGGAAAAGGCCATTTTGGAGTCGGGGAAGGCTGTAGTCCTTTGGGATATTCCCACCATGGACAGGAATGACCTGTTTAAATTTTGCTATAGCCATTCCATCAGAGTCTATATGATGCCTAAAATTACGGATGTATTAATCAAGGGGGCAGATCAGCTGCATCTTTTTGATACGCCCATTATTCTTTCCAGAGAGTATTCGCTGCGTTTGGAGCAGCGGATTGCCAAAAGAACCATTGACCTGTTCTGCTCACTGCTGTTAATCCTGCTCTCATCACCCATCTGGGTGCTTACTGCCATTGCCATTAAGCTTTATGACGGTGGGCCAATCTTGTATCGCCAGATTCGATGTACCATAGGAGGGCGGGAATTTGAGATTCTAAAGTTCAGAAGCATGAGAGTGGATGCGGAAAAGGATGGAGTTGCCCGCCTGGCTTCAAAAAATGATTCCCGCATTACACCGGTAGGCAAATTTATTCGGGCAGTGAGAATTGATGAGCTGCCCCAGCTTTTGAACATTCTTAAGGGAGATATGTCTTTTATCGGCCCAAGGCCGGAGAGACCGGAAATCATTGCCCAGTATATGGAGGATATGCCGGAATTTGCCTTAAGGATGAAGGTAAAGGCGGGTCTTGCAGGCTATGCTCAGGTTTACGGAAAGTATAACACCACACCCTATGATAAATTGAAGCTGGATTTGTCCTATATTGAAACCTATAGTTTATGGCTGGATATTAAGCTGATGCTGCTGACCCTGAAAATTCTGTTCAGACCGGAAAGTACGGAAGGGATTGAAGAGAATCAGATTACAGCCAAAAAAGAGCCAAAATGATGGAGGAAGCAGTGGAAAAAGAGCAATTTTGGGATCAGAGCCTAGATTTAAGACGATTGATTCTCATACTGGCCCGACGCTTGTGGCTGGTGGCGGTGGGAATCCTTGCAGGTGCGGCAGCCGGTGCCTGCTCCTATCTTTTGTATACAGGTATCACAGATGGAGACCCCCTGTACCGGGTATCCTCCGATTATTATATCAGCTTTAATTTTTCAGAATTTCAAAACAGTACCGATTATTATAATGCCTATACCTGGGATGGAATTTTAAGGAATGATATCATTGTGGATTATGCCCTCACCCTTCTTCCCAAGGATGTGGAAAAAAGCATGGTGCAGCAGGCAGTAAGCGGAGAAATGCTGGGTGATTATCGTATTTTAACGGTACATGTAAGTGCTGCGGACCCGGTACTTGCCCAGGAGATTGCCCAGGCTTATCATAAGGCTATGGTCTATTTTGGAGAAACCAGGGATATGCTGGATCACATCGAGGTCTGGAGCCGGGGAGAGGCAGAGCGGGTGCAAAAGTATACCAAAACCGGAAATGCCGCCTTTCTTGGCGGTTTAATCGGAGGCTTGGCTGCCCTGTTTGGTGTGCTGCTTTATCTGCTTCTGGAGGATGGCATATATGTAGAGGAGGATGCAAAATGCTTTGGGCTTCCTGTATATGGGATATTAACGGTAAACGAAGAAGACTTTTATCAGAAGATATTTCAGGATAATATAGCTTATGCCTTCGGCACTAAACCGGTAGTAACCTGGGATGTGGAAAGGGTACCGGATAAAGCGGACTATGATGAGCTGCGTAAGGCCCAGGTACTTCTTCTGGCTATTCCCTGGGGGAGAAAGAATAAGGCAAAGACCCGGCGCTTGCTGGAGCTTTTAGCAATACAGGATTGTGAGACAGAGGGTCTGGTAATTGTCGGAGCTAGGGAAAGCTTTTTGAAAGCCTATTACGGCAGAGAAGAACAGAAGGTGGGGAAATCCTGATGAGAGAGGCAAAGACCCTGGAGACATTGGTTTCGGCAGTGGGGCAGAAGGTGGATTCCTTAGCGGAAAAGATGAATCTTCAGTCTGCAGCCATTATCATTAACCAGTGTGAGAAAAATGAATATCTGGAATATGAGAACAGGGGCTTTCCTGTTCGTGCCTACAGCTTTGCGGAACGGGGAGTGGGCTTGTCCAGAAATAATGCTTTGCTTCGGGCAAAGGCGGATATTCTGCTTTTTTCCGATGAGGACATCGTTTATGAAGAAGGATATGCCCGGCGTGTGCTGGAGGCCTTTAATCAGAGGCCGCAGGCGGATATGCTGCTGTTTAATATGGAGGTGGAGGCTCAACGGGCTACTTACCATACCTATAAGGAGCACCGGGTGAGATTTTACAACAGTGGACGCTATCCTACCTACAGCTTTGCAGCCAGACGGGAGAGCCTGCATAGGGCAAACGTTACCTTTTCCCTTTTATTTGGAGGAGGGGCACCCTACAGTAACGGGGAGGACAGTCTGTTTTTAATGGACTGTTTGAAAAAGGGCCTGAAAATCTATGCTCTTCCCATTAATCTGGGCAGGGAGGTACCCCGTCCCTCCACCTGGTTTACGGGCTATACGGAAAAATTCTTTTTTGACCGGGGCGTATTGTATCGCTATTTATACGGGAAGCTGTGTCATTTGATGGCTCTGCGTTTTCTGGCAGCCCACGGCAGAACCATGTGTGGGGAGATTCCCGCAAAAGAGGCTTATTGGCTGATGGGTGAAGGAATGCGGGAGGCAGGAAGGTAGATAGGATGCCGGTATAAACAGCAGGAGGTAAGAGAAAAATGCTTCTGTATCTTTTGATTACAGCAGTGACTTTAGCATTGGCTGCGCCGATATTGACAAGGGATAGAATAGCGGCTTTAAAACGAAATAATCCTTCGGGATATATCGGCAGAAGACAGGGGGTCAGTATACTTTGCCTGGGGGCTGTTTTCACTGTACTTTTTCTCCTTTCTGCCCTGCGGCTGGAGGTAGGAAACGATTATGGCACCTATGTGGATGTTATCCATGAAATCTATGTAGGCGGCTATGTGGTAACAGAGCCCTTATTTAATGCTCTGGTAAAGGGGCTGTGCTTTTTGTCCGGTGGGGAAAACTATCTGCTGGTTTTTGCTCTGTTTGCCTTCATTACCGTCTGGCTGTTTTTAAAGGTATTGTATGAGCAGAGTGACAGCTTTTTTTTCAGCTTCTTTCTGTTTATGACTCTGGGAATCTATTTCAGAACCTTTAATACGGTACGTTATTACCTTGTATTGGCAATGTCCCTTTATTCCTTCCGCTATGTGCTGAGGAAGGAATATATAAAATTTCTTATTCTGATTGGCTTTGCAGCTCTTTTCCATAAGTCAGTGCTGGTGGTGCTGGCGTTCTATCCCATTGCTGCATTTTCCTGGAAAAAATGGCATATTGCCTTAATGACTGCCCTGGGCTGTCTGGCTATGATTTTTCAGCAGCAGATTGTGAGAGTAGCGCTTTTTTTATATCCCTCCTACAGGAATACCATCTATTTGGAAACAGAAAGCGGAATAGGAGAAAACCTGCTGACCATTGTTCGCTGCATAGCCGTTTTGCTTCTGGCTTTGATGTGCTTTAAAGACAGTGTAAAAGAGTCTGAAAGAAATTGCTTTTACTTTCAACTGAATCTTCTGGCAATCGGGCTCTACTGTTTTGCTTCCTTTTTACCGCTGGTAGGCAGATTGGGCTACTATTTAATAACATCACATGTATTATTCATACCCTCGTTGCTTATGGGAATAGAAGAAAAGAAAAAAAAGAGGATATTAACGTCTGTGGTTATCGCTTCCTGTCTTCTTTATTTCCTTCTGTTTTTATGGACCGCAGATCAGGAGGGGGTACGGGTTTTACCTTATAAATCCTGGCTGTTTTATGAAAAGGACTTTTTAAATGCAGGCGAAATTTTTTAGTATTATTGTGGTAGCCCTAAATCCCGGAGACCGGCTGAAGGCTACTTTGGAGAGTATAGTAAGTCAGACCTTCTCAGACTATGAGGTGATTCTGAAGGATGGAGAAAGTCTGGATGGGAGCCTTGGAGAGCTGGAAGAGAATGGCTTTCTGGCAGAGTATTCCCAAATCAAGGTGGAAAAACAAAAAGACGGGGGAATTTATGATGCCATGAATCAGGCAGTAAAGCTTGCTTCGGGACGTTTTCTGCTGTTTTTAAACTGCGGAGATTATCTGTATAGTGAAAATGTGCTTAAAGAGGCAGCAGGCGAAATTCAGACTGCAATAGAGAAAGGGAAAAATATAGGGATTTATTACGGAAATCTGTATAACAGGGCACAAAAAGCATTTATCTCTTCCCCACCGGAAATAAATAATTTCACCTGCTATCGAAATGTTCCCTGCCATCAGGTCTGCTTTTACAGAAGAGATTTATTTGGGGAAAGAGCATATCGTACCGAGTACCGGGTAAGAGCAGATTATGAACACTTTCTTTACTGTATTTACACTAAGAGGGTTAAGGCTCTGGCTATTCCGGTTACCGTGGCCTCCTATGAGGGAGGGGGCTTTTCGGAGACCAAGGAAAACCGTAAACGCTCGGCACGGGAGCACAGGGAAATCACGTTGAACTATCTGGGGCCTGCTAAAGTGTACCGCTATCGGTTACTGATGCTTCTCACCTTAGCGCCGCTGAGGACGAGGCTGGCAGAAAATCCTGCTTTTTCCGGTGTGTATAACGGAATAAAAAAGGGGATTTACGGATTGCTGCACAGGAGTTGAAAGTATGAGAGTTTTATGGGTATTAAATCTGCTGCCCCCGGCAGTGGGAGAAAAGCTGGGAAGAGAATGCAGCGTAAAAGAGGGCTGGATTTGGGGACTTCTGTCAAAGGTCATCGCCGAAGAGAATCAGGAAGAGCTGGAACTGGGAATCTGCTGTCCGGTAATGGTAGGGGAGGAAGAAAAAAGGCAGGAAATCCGCCTTGGAAATAAAAATATCGTATGTTATGGATTTGTGGAGGACAGTATTCGCCCGGAGATTTATAATGAGCAGCTGTTGATAGGACGCTTTCGACAGATTATTTCCGATTACCAACCGGATATCCTGCATATTTTCGGAACGGAATACGGACATAGTCTGGCTGCTGCAAAAGCCTTTAAGCGGCCCGAAAGGACATTGGTGGGTCTGCAGGGGATTATCAGTGAGTGTGCCAGGGAATACATGGCGGATTTGCCTAAACAGGTCTATGGCAAAAATTCCTTCCGGGACTGGCTTAAGCAGGATGGACTGCAAAAGCAGCAGGAAAAGTTTGCCCTTCGTGGGGAACGGGAAAAGCAGGTGCTTCATTTTACTCAAAATGTGACCGGAAGAACCGATTTTGACCGTAAGATGGCAGCCGGAATAAATCCCCGTGCCCGCTATTTTTTCATGAATGAAACCCTTAGAGAGGAATTTTATACCGGAAGCTGGAGAAGAGAAGGCTGTATTCCCCACCGGATTTTTTTTAGTCAGGCAGATTACCCATTGAAGGGATTCCACTATCTTTTACAGGCACTGCCTGAAATCAGAAGGAGCTTTCCGGATGTGACGGTGACTGTAGCGGGTAACAGTCTGGTAGGCAACGGAAGTCTGAAAGAGAGGATAAAGATTTCCGGCTATGGAAAATATTTAAAGGAATTACTTCGGGAGACCGGAACGGAAGAAAAGGTGATCTTTTTGGGGCGGCTGTCGGCAGAAAGGATGAAGGAGGAATACCTTAAGTGCCATACCTTTGTCTGTGCCTCATCCCTGGAAAACTCCCCCAATTCTCTGGGAGAGGCCATGTGTCTGGGAGTTCCCGTTGTTGCAGCAGATACCGGGGGAATACCCAGTATGCTGACCGGGGAAAAGGAGGGGCTTCTTTTTCCCAAGGGAAACGTAAGGGAACTGAGCAGAGCCATTATCCGGATATGGAAGGAGCCTGAACTTTGTGAAAGGCTTTCAGAAAATGCATCGGTGAGAGCGGGGGAAACTCATGATGGAGAAAGAAACTTTAACCGGCTTATGGAAATCTACCATGAAATCTTGAATAATGGCACTTTGCAAAGGTGACAAGGTCACGGAAAGCCGGATTGACGCTTTTTTTGCGGAATGCTAGAATGAAGAAATCGATAGAGAAGGTTTTATTTGGGAGGAAATTATGGAAAAAGGAAAAATACAAAAAATTACAAACCCTATTCTGCGTCTGCCCGGTGTACGCTCTGTGGGAATTATCGGAGACCCGGGCTGCGATGGTCTGGGAACCTATAATATGAAGGTCTATGCCGGAGTATTGGAAAAAAGCTCAAAGGATGACATTACCATGGTCATTGGAGATCTGGTGCCGGAGGGAACCAATACCCATTATCACACCATCTGCTCTCTGACAGAAACGGTGGTGGAGAATGACGTGTATGTACTCAGGGGAAATCATGACACGGGAACCTATAACGATTTGTTCGGCTTACATAACTATGCTCTTTTGCTGGAGGATTATGCCATTATCGTTTTGGATAATGCATTGAGAACCTTTGAAGAGGAGGGACTTCAGCTTTTGGAGGAGGTACTGGCCATGGAGGAGGTAAAGCAGGCAGTGGTTACCTTCCACATTCCGGTTCCCAATCATTTTATCTTAAACTGTGTGTCTGAAGATGAGTTTGATCGCCTGAAAAAGGCCTATAAAAATAATAAGGAAAAGGTAAAATATCTGCTTTGCGGACACGTTCATTCCTGCTTTGTGGATGAGGTAGACGGTATTCCTCTGCTTTGTACCGGCGGGGGCGGAGCCATGATTGAGGATGTTTCGGAGGAAATCCGGGCCAGTGATATTGAGCATCATATGATTCATCTGTACATTGAACGGGGAGAGATTAAATACCGTTTTGACATTCTTTCAGAGAAGTGTTATCGGAAGGAAGCTAAGGACCCGATTTTAAAGGAGAAAATTCTGGAAACCGTCCAGGGTGAGCTGATGGCGCATTTAAAATATCTGATGTATGCAGACCGGGCAAAACGCCGGGGACTGGAACAGATTGCTACTTTGTTTAAGGCTCTGGCGGCCTCGGAATACTATCATGCCAGAAACTTTTATTCCGTTATTGAACGGCCGCCGGCATTCCAGGAATCGGCTAAAAGCTTTATCGATACAGAGCAGTTTGAGTATCAGCGTCTTTATCTTATGCTGGAGCAATATGCGGATGAAACGGCCAAGCCTTTGGCAGCACAGGCCTATAAGGCTGCTTCCATGGCAGAAAAGGTACATGCCAAGCTGTTAAAGGAGGTGGAAAATCTGGAGGAATTTTCCAGAGAAGCCATTTATGTATGTCCCATCTGCGGCTTTTTGATGACAGATAAGGATTTTCAGGAAAGGTGTCCGGTCTGCGGCTCTCCTAAAAGAGAATATGAGAGCTTTATTCCCGAAAGTCCATAAGAAGGGATTATTATGAAAGTCACGATGATTTCCAATTATATTAACCACCATCAGATTCCCTTTTCCCAGGCTCTTTACGAGAAGCTGAAGGAAGGTTATCGGTTTATTCAGACTGAGCCCATGGAAGAGGAGCGAATCCGCATGGGCTGGGGGCTGGAGGCGGATACCCTGCCTTATCTGGTTTTTTTGGACAGGCAGCCGGAGTATGTCAGACAGCTGATTGAAGAAAGTGATCTCCTTCTGATTGGCTGGACCAGGAGGGAGGATTTGTTTGTTGAGCGGTTAAACAGTGGAAAACTGACCATACGCATCAGTGAACGGCTTTATCGGGAGGGACAGTGGAAGGCTGTTTCTCCCAGAGGACTGCTGCAAAAGTATAAGGAACACACCCGCTATCGAAAAAAGCAGGTGTATTTGCTGTGCGCCGGAGCCTACGTGGCTTCGGATTTTTCTCTGATAGGGGCCTATCCCGGGAAAAGGTTTAAATTCGGTTATTTTCCCGAAACCAGAGCCTACAGCAAAAAGCAGCTTGAGGAAAATCATGTCTGGGGAAATCAGCCGGGGGAGCAGGAGCTCCAATTAATCTGGGCAGGGCGCTTCCTTTCCCTGAAGCAT
>JBJFFP010000015.1:12055-23461 GCA_051891855.1 Lachnospiraceae bacterium
GCAGTGGTAAATGAGGCTATGAACAGTGGCTGTGTGGTTGTGGGAAGCAGCCGGGCGGGAGCGGTTCCCTTTCTGATCCGACATGGTGAGAACGGTCTGATTTACCATAAAGACAGCTTTTCAGAAATGGCCCGGCAGGTAGAATATTTATTTGATCATCCCAGGGAGGGAAGACAGATGGGGCTTGCTGCCTATCAGACAATCATCAGTGAATGGAATGCACAGGCTGCAGCAGCTCGTCTTTTATCCTTTTACGAACAGTGGAAACAGGGGGAGATCATTCCTCCTGCTTTTGGACCTTTTAGTGTGGCGGAGGTGAAGGTTTGATGGCACATGAACCTTTGATCAGCGTAATTATTCCCGTATATCAAACAAAAGACTATCTGGAAAAATGTGTAAACAGCTGTCTGGCGCAGACTTATCAAAATCTGGAAATTCTTCTGGTGGATGATGGCTCCGGGGACGGCACCGGTGAGCTTTGTGACCGACTGGCAGAAGCAGATGAACGGATTCGGGTATTCCATAAAGAGAACGGAGGAACCTCATCTGCCAGGAATCTGGGAATCAGTAAGGCTCGCGGGGAGTATCTGGGGTTTGTAGACAGCGATGATTTTATCAGTCCTACCATGTATGAAAGGCTGATCAAGGCTGTTGGAGAGAATGGGGTTTCCATAGCCCAGGTTTCCCGGGATGAAACAGATGCCGACGGCAACCGGCTTGCGGATGTGTGTGAACCGCCAAAGGAAGCTTTTTTCTGTGAAAGCAGGGCTTTTGTAAGAGAGCTGCTTCTTCATCGGGGAGACTGCTCCTTTTGTACGAAACTGATTCATCGAAGTCTTTTTAAGAATCGCCGATTTCCCGAGGGAAAGCTGAATGAGGACTTTTTTGTGCTATTACAGCTTTTACCTGAGATTAAGGGAATCTATCTTTTGCCCCAGCAGGAATATCATGTATTCTATCGGCTGGGAAGCAATACCCGTAGGGAGGATAGGAACAGTTTTTCCCGGGTATTTATCGATATTGTGGATAATGCAGATGAGGCCATGCAGCTGGTGGAAAAATATTATCCTGATTTAAAAGAGGAGGGGATAAGATTTGGTCTGTACCAGAGACTGGATTATCTTTTGCATATTCCCATAGGGCAGATGAGGGAGGATAATGTCTTTTACCGACAGGTAAAAAGCTGGCTGAGAAAGCATATTAAGGATACCCTTAAGAATCCATATTTAAGCTCCAAAAACAGGCTCTATCTTATGTTACTGACCCTGGCCCCGAAGACGGTAAGACAAATTCACGGGCTGAAAATAAAGAATAACTCTATCTAAAATTATCCGGGTATGCTATAATCTACGGGATATCAGTGAAAAATAATACCGAAGAGATAGAGTTGGCAGAAAAATAGCTTCGGAATGAGAGGAAATCATGTTAAACGATAAGACGATTTTAGTAACCGGGGGAACCGGCTCCTTTGGAAAATGCTTTACCAAATATGTATTGGAGCATTATACACCCAAAAAGATTATCATTTATTCCCGGGATGAATTTAAGCAGTGGATGATGGCCAATGAGTTTAAGGAGTATGCCGGAAAGCTTCGCTTTTTTATTGGTGATGTACGGGATCTGGAGCGGATGAAGAGGGCATTGGCAGGCGTGGATTATGTGATTCATGCCGCTGCTATGAAGCAGGTGCCTGCTTGTGAATATAATCCCAATGAAGCCATTAAGACGAATATTCAGGGGGCGCAGAATGTGATTGAAGCCTCTCTGGACAGTCCTACGGTGAAGAAGGTGGTAGCTTTGTCCACGGATAAAGCGGTGAATCCGGTGAATCTTTACGGCGGCACCAAGCTGGTAAGTGATAAGCTGTTTATTGCCGCTAATGCTTATTCAGGCACTAAGGATATCAATTTTTCCATTGTACGCTATGGAAATGTGGCCGGAAGCCGGGGCTCCGTTATTCCTTTTTTCCATAAAATCATCAAGGAAGGGGGAACAAGCCTGCCCATTACCGACTACCGGATGACCCGTTTCTGGATCAGTCTGACTCAGGGCGTGGAGCTGGTAATCAAGGCCTTGGAAGAGGCTACCGGAGGGGAGACCTTTATCAGTAAGATACCTTCCTTTAAAATCACGGATTTGGCCCAGGCCATGCTTCCCGGCTGTGAAATGCCTGAGGTGGGCATCCGTGAAGGGGAAAAGCTGCATGAGATTATGGTCACCGTAGAGGATTCCATGACTACCTATGAATACGACAGGCATTTTATCGTCTATCCCCAGATGGTATGGAACGATAAGCAAAAACCCAATATGACCGGAAAAAAGGTGGCTGAAGGCTTTTCCTACAGCTCAGGGAACAATACACAGTGGTTGAGTGTGGAAGAGATTCGCAAGCTGTTAAAGACGGTGGAACTGGAGAAATAGAAGAGAATATCAGGGCTGCTGCAAAAGTGAATAGGAGAATTTGCAGCAGCCTTTGTTATGGGGGAGAAGAAAAATGAATAAACCGGCAATAGCGGGGGGAACACCCGTCAGAGAAACCAAATTATATTACGGACACCAGTATATTGATGAAGCGGATATTCAGGCAGTAGTGGAGGTGTTAAAAAGTGATTATCTGACCTGCGGGCCTAGGATCACCCAGCTGGAAAAGAAGCTCTGTGAGTTGACCAAAGCAAAATATGCAGTGGTCTGCAGCAATGGAACGGCAGCTTTGCATATGGCCTGTATGGCAGCAGGAGTAGAAGCCGGGGATGAGGTAATCACCACACCCATTACCTTTGCGGCCAGTGCCAACTGTGCCCTATATTGTGGGGCAACGCCGGTATTTGCAGATATCAATGAGAGGACCTATAATATTGACCCCAAGCAGGTTAAACAGGCGACAACAGAAAAAACGAAGGCTGTTGTGGCAGTGGATTTTACGGGGCAGTCGGTGGAATTGGATGAGCTTTTAGAGCATTGCCGACAAAAGGGACTGATCTTGATTGAAGATGGTGCCCATGTTATTGGAACCAGGTATAAGGGAAGACCCAATGGCTCCCTTGCCCATATGACCACCTTCAGCTTTCATCCGGTAAAAACGGTTACAGGAGGAGAAGGCGGGGCAGTGCTGACCAATAGTGAGGAATATTATCAGAAGCTGCTTCTGGCCCGTGCCCATGGAATTACCCGGGATGCTTCACTGATGGAGGAAGAGCCCCACGGAGGCTGGTATTATGAACAGATTTTCCTGGGCTACAATTATCGAATGACCGATATGCAGGCCGGGCTTATCATCAGTCAGCTGGATAAGCTTCCCATGTTTTCGGCCCGCAGAAAAGAAATTGTGGCTAAATATAATGAGGCCTTTCGGGCTATTCCCCAGCTTCTGGTACAGGAGGAAATTCCGGAATCGGATACTACCCGACATCTGTATATTCTGCGTATCCGTCCGGAAATGCTTAAGCTTAACCGAAGAGAATTTTTTGATGCTATGGCGGCAGAGAATATTATCTGTAATGTGCATTATATTCCTACCTATTATTTCCCTTATTACAGAAATCTGGGCTATAAAAAGGGACTTTGCCCTAAAGCCGAGAAGCTGTATGAGGAAATGATGAGTCTCCCTCTTTATTATGGGATGACGGATCGGGATGTGGAGGATGTAATCACAGCAGTAAAAAAGATTGTGGAGTTTTATCAAAAATAAATGAAGCTGAGTATTATTGTTCCCGTTTATAATATGGGGTCAGAGGGAAAATTGAATTATTGCCTGGACTCTCTTGTCAGACAGACGATTTCAGACTATGAAATTATTGCTGTAGATGACTGCTCCACAGATAATTCTCTGGAGATTCTGCATGACTATGAGAAGACCTATCCGGAAAAAATCAGGGTAATTGCTTCGCCCATAAACAAAAAGCAGGGCGGAGCCAAGAATCTGGGGCTGGAAGTGGCAGCAGGAGAATGGATAGGCTTTATAGACAGTGATGACTGGGTTACGGAGGACTTTTACGAAAGACTTCTTAAAAAGGCGGAAGAGAGCGGAGCGGATATTGTGGGCTGTGATTATCACCTCACCCATGAGCATTCCAGGGAAATCGGACAGGTGGTACACAATAATTCCCCTAAGCAGACGGGTGAGCTGAATCATGAAAAGTATGCCTCTTTGATTCTGGACGGAGGCAGTCTGGTGGTAAAGATTTACCGGCGCTATATAATTTGTGATTATCCCAACCGTTTTCCTGAGGGGATTTTCTACGAGGATAATGCCATCAGTAATTCCTGGATGCTTCGGGCCAAAAACTTTGCCTATATACAGGAACCCCTCTATTCCTATTATCAGCACGGAGGCTCCACTGTACACACCATAACCGAAAAGCGATGTGAGGACCGGATGGAGGCTGCCCGGATTATGGTGAAGGAAGCGAGGGAGTTTGGGTTTCTGGAGGAATATTACGGAGAAATCGAAAGCAGCTTTACTACTCTTTTTTATGTCAATACTCTTTTTTCTTATATGGCAGAGGTAAGACCCATAAAGCTTTCTTTTGTCAAAGAAATTGGCCGGGAAATGAAGGAAACCTTTCCCGATTTCAGGCAGAATAAATATTATTTGAGCCGTGTCCATGAGGAAGAGCGAAAACTAATCGACCTGCATATGAAGTCTCCCTTGTATTTTATTATATATTACAGACTTTTATGGGCATACCGAAGATTACGGAAGAGACTGGCAGGTAAACAATAAAGGATCAGTACAAGTGGAGAGTAAAGAAATGAAGGCAGTCATAATCGGAGCCGGTAAAGAGGCTCTTCATACAATAGAAAAAGCCAGAGAACAGGGGCTTACGGTTATTGCCATGGATGGAGACCCAAAAGCCGCCGGCTTAAAGGCGGCGGATGAAGCAATGACAGTGGATATTTCTGATGAAAAGGCCGCAATTACAGCTGTAGAAAGGGTGAAGCCGGATTTTCTGCTGACTGTACCTATCGGACGTTATCTGACCACCACGGGAGCGGTAAATGATGCCTTGGGCCTGCCCGGAATCAGCAGGGAGGCAGCCCAAAACTGTACGGATAAATGGAGATTCCATCAGCTTCTGAATGGACAGGGACTTAGAAACCATAAGTCTGTCCTTCTGCCTTCCCATCCCTCAGTTAAAGCAGCAGAGAATCCATTTGCTGGGTTTAGCTATCCGGTAATCCTTAAGCCCAGGTACGGCTCCGGGAGCAGAGGAATCCTGATTGCCGAAAATCAGGATGAATTAAGGAGTCTGCTGTCTGCCGGGAATCTGGATGATTATCTTTTAGAGGAATGTGTGCAGGGAGAAGAATATGGAATAGACGGTGCAGTGATACAAGGGGAGTTTCATCTGATCCTTCTTCGGAAAAAGGAAAATACCCCCTTTCCGGCAAGACAGGCAGTGGCTTACTTTAATGTACTGTCCCGGGAGGAATTTTATGCCCAGGTGGAAGAACACCTGAAACAGGTGGTTCAGATATTGAAACTGCAGGAATGTCTGGTTCATGGGGATATTATTCGTACCCCCAATGGCCCCTTTGTTATAGAGATATCCGCAAGACCCTCCGGTCATAATCTCCATAATCTCTTTACTCCCTTAGCAACGGGGGTGGATATGGCAAAAGAATACATCTGTTATCGAATGGGAAAAGCCTATCATTTTGAGCCTGTATCCCATAAAAGGATGATGATCCACTATTTTGATATGGAAGGAAGGGTAAATGGTGTTCCTTCTGAGGAAGAGATATGCCGGACGGTAGAAGACCGGAATTGTATATTGCGTAAATGGCACTGCAATATTCGGAAAGGAGAGATGCTTAAGAAAATTTCCGATGGCCATTCTCTTATGGGAAGAGGTTACTTCATTCTGGAGAGAAGGGGAGAAAGCAGCAATGCGGAAAAAGAGCTTAAACAGGCAGCAGAAACGATAAAGACCCTGTTTCGCACCGTGTAAAATCAGAGGGTCTGTAATCTGCATAGAGCCTTAGCGACTCTCATGGCTCCTTTCCCGTCAATCATCTGATGCATGCCCTCCTGCTGTGCCTTTCTTTTCAGATTTGCAGTTTCAGAACACATTTCTATTAAAAAACATGCGATTTTTTCAACTGTATTTTCACAATCACCTTGTCGAATGTCACCGGCATAGGGAAGAATCCCTGCGTGGTGGAAAGCTAAAGCAGAGGCCTGCTGGTTATCTGCCATGGTGAAGCTGACTGTGGGAATACCCAGAGCACACAGCTCATAAAGGGTGGTGCCGGCAGAGGAAACCGCAAGGTCGCATTGCTTCATCAGGGAGGAAAGATCGGTAAGGCCTTCATAAAGAAGTAGAGTCTTCCACTCTTTAGATAAAGCTGAAAGAGCCTGCTTTTCTTCAGTAGAGAACAGGCTTCCGATTACGACGTGTAATTGAATCCCCCAGGGAAGCTTAGAGATAAGATGCTTAACCAGTTTTAGGCAGAATTGCTGGGGATCACTACCGCCGCTGGTAATCAGAATATGCTGAACCTTCTTCCGGAAAACAGGTGTGCAGCCACTAAATTGGCTTCTCAAGGGAGTATAGGCAGCACCCAGGAGAGTTTTTTTTGCTGAGAGATAAAAAGACCGGTATTCAATCAATTCAGAAGAGGAAATTAAATCATAATTTATTATCAAATCTACGTCATAATCCCATTTTCGCATATCATCTATATAGGCCACATAAGCGACTTCTTTTGCTGTGTTCAGATATTTTGTAGTAATAAAATAAGAATCTAATAGAAGAACAGGCTTCTCAGAAAGTGAGAATAATAGAGAAGAAAGGGAGGAAAGCTCGGCTTCCATATTAAAATAACATGAGTTTTTTAATGTGGTAATGAGGTTGTGGGATATTCCAAAGCCTTCTAAAAGGCTCTGACTCTCTTGATCAGCAACCAGAAAGCATATTCTGCGGCCCAGCTTCTCCAAAGCCCGGGCAATGGAAATACACCGGACTAAATGCCCGGTGGCAATTTCCTGATTTCCGTCGGTACGAATGTAGATTATTGAATCATCTCCCATGTAAGCGGCATTCCCTTCTTTAAATCGGTTCTTGCGGTCTTCCCTAAAACCTCTTCGTAGTATTTGGTGTGCAGTCCGTCTCCCGGACGAATGGAACGAATGTTTTCGTCGGTCAGTAGTTCTCCGGCCTGAATGTCTCTGACAACAAATAAGGAACGGCTGCCTTGGTGTTCCAGCTTCTGGGTATCGGTAAGGATATAGTCGCTGCTTCCCAAAGCTTTTTCCAGGATACGGACATCCTTCACCAGCCTGGCAAATTCCTGGGGTTCCATGGAAAAGCTGCTGTCCGGACCGCCGTCGGAGCGTTTTAGTGTCAGATGCTTTTCGATCATCTTTGCTCCCAGAGGGATAGAACCGGCAGAGACGATGGTTCCCAGGGTATGATCGGAAATACCCGCCAGACAATCGTAGGTGGAGCTGAGGGTGGGGATAACTCTTAAATTAACTTCCTCATAAGGGGTTGGATAGGAGGAAACACATTTTAACAGAATAATATCCTCATTCCCTTCCTCCTTACAGACCTCCAGAGCTAGGCGGATATCCTCGGGATAAGCGATTCCGGTGGCAAAGATTATGGGCTTATGGAGGCGGGCCACCTTACGGATCAGGGGGATATCGTTGATCTCATAGGAGGCAATCTTATAGGCAGGAACCTTCATCTCTTCCAAAAAATCTACGGAGGAGAAATCAAAGGGAGAGGAAAAGCATTCCAGCCCCAGCTTATTCGCTTCCTCCATCAGACCAGGCTGCCATTCCCAAGGGGTATAGGCCTGGCTGTATAGCTGATGGAGAGTCATTCCGTCCCAGACGGTACCTTCCTTGATTTGAAAGCAGGGCAAATCACAATCGATGGTGATGGTATCTGCCGTATAGGTCTGCAGCTTAACGGCATCCGCACCGGCTTCCTTAGCCGCATGGATGATTTCCAGGGCACGGTGGTAATCCTGATTGTGGTTGCCGGAGATTTCGGCTACGATAAAAGCAGGGGCTCCTTCTCCCACTGCTCTGTTTCCTATGTTAAAGCGTTTATTCATGAAAATCCTCTTTCTGTTGTTGAAAATCTGTATACACATTATAATGAAAAGGTTAAAATAAGGCAATATAGGTTTGATAAAGAGTATAATTATAGTGTATAGTTGTGACAGAGAGTGATAAAGGGGAGGAGTTCAATGAAAAAGGAGAATCTGGCCATCATTACGGCCCGGGGAGGCAGCAAGCGTATTCCGCGGAAAAATATAAAGGAATTTTGCGGTAAGCCTATACTTTTTTACTCCATCGAGGCAGCTATAGAGTCCAAAGCCTTCCGGGAAATAATGGTGTCTACGGATGATGAAGAAATTGCCGAATATGCTTTGCAGGCAGGGGCGAAGGTACCCTTCATGCGTTCTGCAAAAACTGCAGATGACCACGCTTCCACGGATGAGGTGATACTGGAGGTTTTACAGGAATATGAGAGGCTGGGAAAGAGCTTTGATGCCTTTTGCTGCATCTATCCTACGGCTCCTTTTTTGACAGGAGAGAGGCTGAGGGAGGCTATGGAGCTGCTTGAAAAGGCAGACTCGGTCATGCCGGTAGTGCCCTTCTCTTATCCACCCCAGAGAGGCCTGGTTATCAACGAGAAAGGCTGTGTGGAAAGAAAATATCCTGAATATGCCAATGCCAGAAGCCAGGATTTGGAGAAAATCTATCATGACTGCGGTCAGTTTTACGCCTGCAGAACGGCTCCCTTTCTGATGGCGAAAACTACTGATGTTCAAAATCTGATTCCCCTATACCTTACGGAAATGGAGGTACAGGACATCGACACCCTGCAGGACTGGGAAATGGCAGAATTAAAATACAGAAAGCTGCATGCAGTAAAATAAAGGATGTAATCATTCCTGATATCAAATGCTCAATAAGGATAAATTTATGATGGAACAGAAAAAGAATTTGGAAACGCCGTATTATTATATTACGGAAAAGGATCTTTTTTATGATGTGGAGCTTTTGCGTAATGCTCTGGAAGAAAACTGGGGGAACTTTATCTGCAGCTATTCAGTAAAGACCAATTCCCTGCCCTGGCTTTTGACTTATTTGAAAAAGCATGGCTTTTATGCGGAGGTAGTATCCGCTGCAGAGTATGACCTGGCCTGCCGCCTGGGCTACAGAGAGGAAGAAATTGTATACAACAGCCCCATAAAAGACCGACAGGTATGGGAGAAGGTGATTCTTGCAGAAGGGTATGTGAATCTGGATTCCTCCCAGGAGGAGGTATGGCTTAAGGAGCTAAGCAAAAAATATCCTAAACGGCTATTCAAGATTGGCCTGAGAGTAAACTGCCTTTTGGATAATCTCATTCCCGGAATGAAAACCAGCGGGGGAAAAAGGGGACGATTCGGCTATTGCTATGAAAACGGGGCCTTAAAGGAAGTAATTGAGAAAATACAAGCCCTGCCTAATGTTAAGGTGGCAGGGCTGCATCTGCATACCTCTACCCAAAGCCGGAAAGTGGAAACCTTTGGGGCTTTGGCCGGTATGGCAGTCAGAATAGCCCGGGAATACGGTTTGGAGCTGGAATATGTGGATATGGGCGGAGGATATTTCGGAGGCTGCAAGGACATGCCCTCCTATCCGGATTATTTTCAGGAAATCTGCCGTCAGTTAAAAAAAGGCTTTGATCCCCGGAAGACGAAGCTGATTGTGGAGCCGGGAGTCTCCCTGATTTCCAGAGCAATGACTCTGGTCAGTACAGTATTGGATATTAAATCCGTACCGGAGGGAAAATTTGTGGTGACCGACAGCAGCCGGGTATATTTAAATCCCATGGTAACCAGACATACCTATCCCCATGAAATCCGCTACCTGCAGGAAAAAAGGGAAAGAACCAGGATTGCCAGTCAGTGGATTTGCGGCTCCACCTGTATGGAGCATGACAAGCTGTTTGAACTGACAGACAGTCCTCAATTGATTCCCGGAGATGAAATTATTTATACCAGGGCAGGAGGGTACACCATGTGCCTGACACCGCTGTTTATTAACTATTTTCCTTCGGTATGGGTGGAAAAGGAGAATGGAGAGCTGTTTTTGGCCAGAGAAAAATGGAGCAACCGGGAGTATCTCCAGAAAAATTATTGGGAGTAAAGCTCAAATAAAGGAAACAGGATGAATATGAGAAGAAGAAAAGCAGCTGCCGGACTAAAGAAGCGAATCTACGTCTGCCATACCTATTATCATGTCTATATTACGGTATTGAAGGAATTAAAGCTTCCCCGGTCTAAACGAGGGGAGGCTACTCTGGTGCTAAGCACCATGTCCAACGATTTCGGTAATCTGAAGGAAAGGGCAGAAGCTTCCGGACTTTTTGAACAGGTAGTGGAATTTCAGGAAAAAGAGGAGAGCTTTTTCCCCCGGTTAAAAAAGTATCATACTGATCGGGGCAGCCTGTTCATCAATATGCTGGCCAGGATTCGCTATACCAAGCTTTTGGGCAGGCTTCAGGAGCCCTATATTCCCGTAAATTTTAAGGAATATGAGGATATTTATGTTTTTTGTGACTCGGATCCCATAGGCTATTACCTTTCCTATAAGAAAATTTATTATCATGCCTTAGAGGATGGGCTGGACTGCATTAAAAGCTATGATACTGCCCGCTATGATAATCGGGGGCATTTCGAGCTGAAAGCGAAGCTGGCTGCCATGAATCTGATCTTTATCCAAAATGGCTATGGAAAATATTGCCTGGATATGGAAGTGAATAATATTGCCTGCCTTCCCTATCCTTGTCCTAAATACATTGAGCAGCCCAGAAGGGAGCTGGCAGAGGGGATTGCAGAAGGGGATAAGCATTTAATCATCCGGATTTTTATGGAGAATGTGGAAGAGCTGTTGGAACAGCTTAAGAGGGTTGGAGAAAAGGAAGATAAGCTGCTCTTACTTTCCGAACCACTTTGTGATTTAAAGACACGGGAGAAGATTTTTAAAGATATTCTCAGGGAATATGCACCGGGGATAAAGGTATTTATTAAGCCTCATCCCAGGGATACACTGGATTATGAAAAACTGTTTCCTGAACATATCGTACTGCAGGGAAAGTTTCCTATGGAAGTAATGAATTTTATCCCGGGGATCCGATGGAAAAAAGTAATCTCTGTTTTTACGGTTTGTGACGCTATAACCAATACTGATGAGGTGATATTTTTGGGAGAAGATTTTATGGATCAATATGAGGAGCCTTCTCTGCATAGACAGAATGAAGCTATAGGATAAGAACGTTATTTTGAACAGTTTACTGAAAAACGAAGAAAAGGAAGAAGTTTATTAAAAATAAATTTGATAAAAGAATTTTTCGGGATTTAAAATGAAGGAAAAGCTTGCAATATGGTAAATAAATC
>JBJFFP010000015.1:23561-61667 GCA_051891855.1 Lachnospiraceae bacterium
AAAAAGACAAACTTTAAGCAGTGCCGGAGGAACAGCTTGGGACACGAAAGAAAGGTTTGTCTTTTCCTATGCTTATATGATAAAATAATACGTCAGACTATGTCTGTGGACATGAATCCAAACAGCTCTTCTGACGGCAGCTTTGGATAGGAGAATGATATGGTTAAGATTCTGAAAAAAATGAACAGACTTTTGGATGCCCGCCAAAAGAGAATTATGATTATTATAATTTTTTTTATGCTCATTGGCGGTATATTGGAGAGCTTGAGTATTTCTGCCATTATTCCGGTGATTAAGGTGCTTCTGGACCCTAATGCGGTGCAGGGGGAAGGGATTGTGGCTGACCTTTACCGTTTTCTGGGATCGCCGGGGGTGAATACCTTTACCATGATAATGATGCTGGCCTTGATTGCGGCTTTTGTACTGAAAAATCTCTTTTTGTTTCTGCAGAACGTGATGCAGTTTCGGTTTGTTTATACTAACCAATTTGCTACTTCCAGGCGGATGATGATTAATTTCATGAACCGGCCATATGAGTATTATCTGAATGCGGATACCTCCGTAATCCAAAGAAATATCACCTCGGACGTGAATAATATGTATGGTCTGATTTTAAGCGTGCTCCAGCTTTTAAGTGAGGCTGTGGTATTTGTCTGTCTTGTGGGGGTGCTGCTGGCTTCTGATGCCATGATGACGATTACCATTGCCACGCTTATGATTCTGGTACTCTTTTTGATTAAAGTGGTGATTAAGCCAATTATGGTAAAGGCCGGCAAGGACAATCAGGATTATTACAGTGGATTGTTCAAATGGATTGAGCAATCCGTTATGGGGATTAAGGAAATAAAGATTGCAGGCAAAGAGCAGTATTTTATTAATGAATATGCTAAATGTGGGTTTGGTTATGTGAATGCGGTGCAAAAATATAATCTGTTTAACTCTACCCCAAGACTGCTGATCGAAACGGTGTGTATTGCCGGACTGGTGCTTTATATGATGATGGTGATGCAGGGGGGAGTAGTGCTGGAGGATATTATGGCACAGCTGACGGCCTTTGGTGTAGCTGCCATGCGCCTGATTCCCAGTGCCAATCGAATCAATAATTATCTTACCAGCATTTCCTATTTTGAACCCTTTTTCATGGGGGTGAGTGACCATTTGCAGGAGGAAATCCATGATGACAGTATGGTTTACGATATAGAGGCCTATGAGCATAAAAAACAGGTAAAGAAGCTGGAAATCAAAGAAGCCATCCGCCTTAAGGATATTACTTACAAATATCCCAATACGGATGTGTTGATTTTTGATCATGCGGATATGGAAATTCCCATTGGCTCTGCGGTAGGGATTGTGGGGAGCTCCGGTTCGGGCAAAACTACGATGGTGGATATTTTGTTGGGACTTTTAAATCTGCAGAGCGGTAAAATTCTGGCAGATGATGTGGAGATTAGAGAGCATTACGAAGAATGGCTGAAAAACATCGGCTATATTCCCCAGACGATTTTCATGCTGGACTCCACCATTCGGAATAATGTTGCCTTTGGCTATGCTTCGGAGGATATTGACGATGAAAGAGTCTGGGCAGTATTGAAGGAGGCACAGCTGGATGAGTTTGTCCGGGGACTTCCACAAGGACTGGATACCGGCATCGGAGAAAGGGGAATCCGTCTCTCTGGAGGACAGCGTCAGCGAATCGGTATTGCCCGTGCCCTGTTTGAAGATCCGGAGGTACTGGTATTGGATGAGGCCACCTCTGCCCTGGATAATGACACGGAAGCGGCTATTATGGAGTCTATTAACAGACTTCATGGAAAGAAGACGCTGATTATTATTGCCCATCGTCTGCAGACCATTGAAAAATGCGATATGGTCTATCGGGTGGAAAATGGTAAGGTCAGTCGCCAACGATAGAAGAGAATGCCCTCTGGATGGGGAGAGAGAAATTATGGAAAGAATTAAAGAACTGTGGAAAAAATATGAAGAAGGAATCAGCTACCTGTTCTGGGGCGGTGTAGCCTTTTGCCTTAGTATGGTCCTGTTTTATCTTTTTGCCAACGTAATGAAGATACATGAGCAGGTTGCCAATACCATTGACTGGATTATCTGCGTGATTTTTACTTATTTTACCAACAGAATCTTTGTGTTTAAGAGTAAGACCAAAGGACTTTCCGGCATGGGGAAGGAATTTATCAGTTTTATCAGTGCCAGACTGGCAACGTTGATAGTGGAAAATGCCATACTTTTTGTTATGATTGATCTGATGACCATAAACAATATGATAGCTAAACTGACAGGACAGTTTGTGGTCATCGTATCCAATTACATCCTCAGTAAGCTCTGGATTTTTAGCAAGAAAAACAGATAGCAGGGGATAAGGCTTGGCATAAGGAGAGTGAGGATGGAAAGAGATTTTCCGGAAAAGGAAGTTCCTGAAAAACAACAGAGACAGGCTAATTATGATGCTCTGAAAATACTGGCCATTTCCATGGAAATTATTATGCACTACATGCAAAAGGGCGGAGTGCTGATCCCCTTGTCTGAAAATACAGGGGTAGTAAACCTGCTGGCGTGGCTGATTGAAGCCCTTTGTATAGGAGCGGTAAACATATTCGTCCTGTTAAGTGGTTATTTTCTGGTGAAGGCTACCTGGAAATGGCAGCGTCTGCTCTCCCTGGCCGCACAGGTCTGGTTTTATTCCGTGGGAGTTCCCCTTCTGCTTTTGCTGTTGGGAATAGGCAATGTGCGGGAGTGGAGCTTTTATGATTGGATAACGGCTGTTCTTCCTCTGCAGTCGGAGCATTATTGGTTTGCTACAGCCTATGTAGTCCTGTATCTGTTTACTCCGGTTTTACAGGCAGGAATAAAGGCCATGAGCAAAAAGCAATTTCAAATTATGCTTGGTGGACTGCTGGCCTTCTTCTCTTTGGAAAAAACTCTGTCACCGGTAGCCCTATCCTGGGACCGATATGGTTATGATTTTGGATGGTTCATCTGCCTGTTTCTGATTGCGGCCTATGTACGTCTTTATGGACTTCCTGTGTTATCGAAGAGGGAGAGAGCCTGGGGAAGCTATTTAGGATGCGTGCTTCTGATTTGGATATTCAGTATTATTTTTGCATATCTGACGGCTAAGGGGCTGCCTCTTTCCTATATGGGGGACATGCTGTACAGCTATAATCATCTTTTGGTACTGGTATTATCAGTGGGGATTTTTATGGCCTTTGGACAGCTTACCATCAGAAAAGAATTTCTGAAAAAGATAATTTGCCGGATTTCTCCCTATTGCCTGGGAGTCTATCTGCTCCATGAAAATATAGCTCTTCGTTACCGGTGGCAGAGCTGGGTAGGGATTGACCGGGTCAGAGGAAGTTTTTTGTTTATTCCCCATATGCTGTTAGTTACCCTGCTGATTTTTTCGGCAGGTATTCTGGTAGATTATTTAAGAGAGCGATTGTTTGGCTGTTTTGGCAGATTGTGTAGAGGTAAAGGGGGAAATGCCCGATGACTTATCTGAAAAATCTTTATCGGAAGTATGAGACGATATGGTGTAATTTGGTTTTTCCGCTGATTCTGGCACTGTATCCTTTTGTAACGGTGAATCAGGGAATTGATGTGTCCGATTCCACCTATAGCTTAAGTAATTTTTTATATTTTCAGCAAATGGAAGGGATGTGGGTGATTTCCACCTATCTGGCCAATCTCTGCGGATGGCTTCTGACCTTCCTGCCCTTTGGCACTACACTTTTGGGCATGAAGCTTTATAGCGGGTTATTGATTACGGCTACCGTCCTTATAATCTTCCTGCAGCTTAAGAATTGGATGCCGGCCTGGATTGCCTTTGCGGGGGAGTTTGCAGCGGTGAGCTTTTTATGGATTCCTTCCACGATTTTATATAACTATCTGACTTATTTTCTGTTTGGCCTGGGGGCGGTCCTGTTGTATAAGGGACTGGTTGATGAAAAGGATAGCTGTCTGATGATGGCAGGGGCAGCTTTGGGACTGAATGTTTTTGTTCGCATACCTAATCTTACGGAAGCGGCTTTGATTCTCGGTCTTTGGTACTATCTTAAAGCGGAAAGAAAGCCGCTGTCACTGATTCTGCAGAAGACGGGATGCTGTATAGCGGGCTATCTGGCCGGACTGGCAATTCCCTTGGGACTGATTCTTATCCGCTATGGCTTAGGCGGACTGACGGAGGCCGTTACGGGGCTGGCTGCAATACAGTCAGCAGATGCTACCTATTCACCTGCCGCCATGGTGCTTTCCGTTATAAGTGCCTATTTTCGCAGTGGGAAATGGGTAACGATTATTGGAATACCTACTGCCTTTGGCATGGGGATGTTTGCCTTTAAGAAGGGCAAATATGAAAAGGTAAAAAAGGGGCTTTTTCTCCTGGCGCTTTTGGTGATCCTCAGGTTTCTTTGGGGAAGAGGTATGTTCAGCTTCCGCTATTACGAGGATTATAGCAGCATGTATGAATGGGGGATGATGGGTCTTTTCCTTGCCTGGATCAGTGCAGTGTATATGCTGGGCTCGGTAAAAACCTCACTGGAAGAAAAGCTGATGGCTGTAATGGTTATGATTATTCTGGCTGTTACCCCTCTGGGAAGCAATAATTATACTTACCAGAATCTGAACAATCTGTTTCTGGCAGCTCCCTTCACCCTCTATACCTTTGTCAAGCTCTTTCGGTATAAAAAAGGGGACGGGCCTCTGTCCGGCCTGGACTTTCCCTGGAAGGCGGCAGTGGCGGTTATGGGGGTTATGATTCTGCTTCAGAGTACCGGCTTTCATCTTCAGTTTGTTTTTCGGGATGGGATGGACGGAACGCCCAGGGATGCTACGTTTTCTTCACCGGCAGCAGTGGCAGGGATGAAAACAACCTATGAAAATGCAGAGAGCTTTGGCGGGCTGTATGCCTATCTTGAAGAAGAAGGGCTGACAGGACAGAGGGTGGTAACAGAAGGAAGAAGGGAAGCGGTTTTTTATGGAGACTGTCCCGGTCTTTCCTTCCTTTGTCAGATACCCTTTGCCATAGGAACAGCCTGGCCGGATTTGGATTCTCATCCTTATGAGAGCTTTGTCAGCGGCCTTGAGCAGGTGAAGGAAGGAACGATTGTGATTATCAGAAATAAAGAAGGCGACAGTGAAGCAGGCAGTCGAAAAAAGGCATATCTGCTGAAGTGGCTGGATGAGCAGGGATATACCTGCAGTTACGAGAAAGGGGAATATACGGTTTATGATCAATTTTAATGTGCCCCCTTTTACGGGGAAAGAAATGGACTATATTCGTCAGGCCGTAGAGGCACAGAAAATTTGCGGTGACGGACAGTTTACGGCCAGATGTAACCAATGGATCGAAGAGAGGACGAATACAGCGAAGGCCCTATTGACCACCTCCTGTACGCATGCTACGGAAATGGCAGCACTGTTGATGAAGGTTGGCCCCACAGATGAAGTGATCATGCCCTCCTATACCTTTGTTTCCACTGCAGATGCCTTTGTGTTAAGGGGCGGTATCCCGGTTTTTGTGGATATCCGGCCGGATACCATGAATCTGGATGAAACCAAAATTGAAGCAGCTATTACGGAGAAAACCGTGGGAATCGTACCGGTTCACTATGCCGGAGTAGCCTGTGAAATGGATACCATTATGAAAATTGCGGTAAAATATGGTCTTTGGGTGATTGAAGATGCAGCACAGGGGATTATGTCAACCTATAAGGGAAGAGCATTGGGAACCTTCGGAGAGTTTGGCTGTTTCAGCTTCCATGAAACAAAAAACTACAGCATGGGTGAAGGTGGTGCTCTTCTGATCCGGGATAAAAGCTATATTGAAGAGGCGGAAATTTTAAGAGAGAAGGGAACCAACAGAAGTAAATATCACCGGGGACAAATTGATAAATATACTTGGGTGAATCATGGCTCCAGTTATCTTCCCAGCGATATGAATGCAGCCTATCTTTGGGCACAGCTGGAAATGGCAGAAGAGATCAATGAGAGCAGACTGAGGATTTGGGAGCGTTATTATGAAAATCTACTTCCTCTGAAAGAAGAAGGGCTGCTGGAGCTGCCGACAGTCCCTGAAGGCTGTGTTCATAATGCGCATATGTTTTATATCAAAACCAAGGATATAGAAGAAAGAAGTGCATTGATTAAGGAACTGAAGGCGAAGGAAATCCTGGCGGTTTTTCATTATATTCCTCTGCACTCAGCACCTGCAGGATTAAAATTCGGCCGGTTTCATGGTGAAGATATTTACACCACAAAAGAAAGTGAGCGGCTTCTGCGCCTGCCTATGTATTATGGCCTGACCCTTGAACAGACTGACCAAATCTGTCATGTAGTAAAGGAGTTTTACGAAAGGAGGCTTTAATGAACCTCAAACGTGTCAATCCAAGATTATATAATAAGCTATTACCGCTTTTGGTGATTCCGGTAGTTTTTCTGGTGACGGGTCTTTGTTTTGATTTTTACTATGACTTAAATGATGATGTAGTGATCAAGGATATACTGTCGGGAGCTTATCTGGGAACTCCTGACGGGCATACGAATCAAATTCTGTACCCCTTGGGATGGTTGATCAGCACCCTGTACAGATGGATGCCCCAGGTGCCTGTATATGGTCTGTTTCTTTTGGCCTGCTATGGTCTGTGCTTCTATTTGATTGGTTACAGAAGTCTCAGGTTTTACCGGAAACTGAGAGGGAAGCTGCTGCTGCTTTTGTTGGAAAGTGTCATCTTTCTTTCTCTTTTTCTTTGGGAATTGGTTTATGTGCAGTATTCGGTGGTTTGCGGTCTTTTGGCAGGAACCGCCTGCTTCTGGTTTTATACCACGAAGCTGGAGCTTACACCGGGTTACTTCTGGCTTTCCGCTCTGCCGGCTTTATTTTTGGTATGGCTTGCTTTTTTGCTTCGTTCGGAAATGCTGCTTTTAATGACTCCCTTTATGGGGGCGGTGGGAATTTACCATTGGTATGAAGAGGTGCAGCGAAACCGGGATATTTACCGGGGAGTGGAGAAGACAAGGCTTTGCCGGCGAATTTTCAGCCGGGCGAATAATCAGAAATATCTTCTTTTTGTCCTGGCGGCGGCTTTGGGATGTACAGGGCTGTGGGTATTGGACAGCTTTGCTTACAGAAGTGCGGACTGGAAGGAGTATCGACGCTTTTTTGATGCCAGAACGCTGGTATATGATTATACCTGGTATCCGAGTTATGAAGAAAATCAGGAGTTTTATGAATCCATTGGCATGAGTGAAGAACAGTATGGATTGATTGACAGCTATAATTTTGCGTTGGATGAGAAAATTACGGCAGATACACTGAAAAGGATTGCTGCCTATGGAGAGCGTGCCGGGCAGCAGGGAGGTTTGCTGCCCAGGATAAAAAGCGGGATATGGGATATGGGCTACAGGATGGCTGCTTCTTCGGACAGTCCCTATAATTATTTTGTGCTGACGGCCTATGGCCTGGTAATTTTGCTGGCATTTTTGCAAAAGGATAAAAGCTATGTCTGGAAGCTGCTTCTGTTGGTTCTGGTACGAAGCATCTCCTGGATGTATCTGCTGTTGGCAGGAAGAGCGGTTTCCAGAATCACTCACCCCTTATATTTTGCAGAGTTTTTATGCCTTCTTGGTTTTCTGGTAAGAGAGCTGCATGATAGACCCTTGTGGAATATGGAGAGCTACTACCGAAAGGGAGCCATGGGACTGCTGGTGGGGATATCAATCATCAGCGGCCTGTTTATGTTCCCGGCAGTAAAAAAGGAGCAGATAAGGCGACAGGATGTGAATAAAACCATAGAGGAATTAAGAGATTATACTGCTGCTGAGCCGGATAATTATTATTTACTGGATGTTTATTCCACCGTAGCCTTTTCGGAAAAAATGTTCTCTGCCCATTCTGCTGAAGAAAAGAACTATGATATTTTAGGCGGATGGGTTTGCCACAGTCCTCTACAGAAACGGATAATCAGTGAATATGCCGGGGACAGTGAGATTACCGTCAGTGAAGCCCTGCTTTTGGAGAATTTTTATTTTGTTTTGGAAAGCGCAGGAGATGCTTCTGCCATAATCCGTTGGTATGAGGCATCGGGAAAAGCGGTGGAGCTTACAGAAAAAGCACGGGTAGGAAATGGAGATAATCCGTTGATTATCGTAAAGATAAGCGAACAGGGAGAAAAGGATTCATGATTCAGGCAGAAAGAATAGAAGGAAAACGGGTGTATCTGCGGCCAATTAAGAAAGAGGATACGGATAGAATTATTGCCTGGAGAAATTCCCAAGCCGTTCGTCCCTTTTTCATTTACCAGAAGCCTTTTACCAGACAGGGACACCTGGACTGGCTGAAGAATATGATTAATTCCGGGAAGGGTTATCAGTTCATTATCTGTTTAAGAGAAAATGATCTGCCTGTAGGCAGTACCTATCTTAGGGATCATGATCCCATAGTGAGAAAGGCTGAATATGGTGTTTTCATAGGAGAAGAAGAGCAAAGGGGAAGAGGAATCGGCACAGAAAGCCTAGAGCTTACGCTAAAATTTGCTTTTGAGGTATTGAAGCTTCATAAGGTATTTGCCCGGGCCTTCAGCGATAATCACCCCTCCATAAACAGCTTTTTAAAGGGAGGCTTCGAGCAGGAGGCCTGCTTGAAGGATGAAGTTTTGGTAAACGGATGCTATCGGGACATCATCCTGCTGGCCAGGCTGAATCCGGCGGAAGGCTATCAGGCTGGGGGATATGGGTCTGGAGAAGCTTTAGATGAGAAGAAAGAAAAGGATTGAGAGGCATTCATGAAAAGAAAGGTAAGTTTTGTCATTCCCTGTTATCGCTCCGCCCACACCCTGGAAAAGGTGGTAAAAGAGATTCAGGATACCATGAAGAATCTGCAACAGTACAGTTATGAAATCATTCTGGTAAACGATTGCTCTCCCGATGATACGTTTTCGGTTATTGAAGGGCTATGTAAGGAGCATGGAAATATCTGCGGAGTTAATTTGGCCAAAAATTTCGGACAGCATGGTGCATTGATGGCAGGCTTTCATCAGGTAACAGGAGATATTCTGGTCTGTCTGGATGATGATGGACAGACTCCTGCCGATGAGGTGGGAAAGCTTTTGGATAAAATTGAGGCAGGAGATGATGTGGTTTATGCCGCTTATGCCCATAAGCAGCATTCTCTCTTCCGTAATTTCGGCAGCCTGATCAATGAGAAGATGGCCCAGTTTCTTTTGGGTAAGCCCAAGTCTCTGGTAGTTTCCAGCTACTTTGCTGCAAGACGGTTTGTGGTAGAGGAGATGTTAAAGTATGAAAATGCTTATCCCTATGTCATCGGTCTGGTTTTAAGGACTACAAAGAAAATTTCCAATGTGGAGGTAAATCATCGACAGCGGGAGGTGGGAGAGTCCGGTTACACCCTGGGAAAGCTGCTGGGGCTTTGGTTTAACGGTTTTACTGCCTTTAGCACCAAGCCTCTCAGGATAGCTACGGTGAGCGGATTTATCTGTGCCATGGTGGGTTTTTTGTATGGTTTGTATACAATAATTAAAAAATTTGTAAATCCGGCAGTACCCCTGGGCTTCAGCTCTCTGATGTCGGCCATCATGTTTATCGGCGGAATGATGATGCTGATGCTGGGACTAATTGGAGAATATATCGGACGAATGTATATCTGTATGAACAATGCACCGCAGTTTGTGGTCAGGGATATAATCCCTGCGCGTAATGAGAATAAAGAGTAAGGAGAAGAGGCTGGTTTTGGGCAGAAGATTGGAGGAAATCAAACAGAATAATGGGGTGCAGGCGGTCTTTGGCTTTGTTGCCTCTCTTTCCTTTGGAGCTACCTTAAGTGTATCGGCGGGGGAAGGAAGGACGGTAGTAGCTTATTCTAACAGCTTTCTTTCCGTCTTCTTCGGACTTCTTTGTGGGATTTGTTTTGTGCAGGCAGGGAAACGGCTGGAGGAGGACAGACTGAGGAAGATAGTCAGCCTACTGTTCGCTGTAGGACTGTCCCTTGCTCTGATTTTGGGAAAAAAGTTGGAAACAGTGGAAAATATCAGAGTAACCGATGCAGCCATGTGGCTGAATGTGGTAATCCTTGCCCTGTTTTTGCGTCCCTTCGTCTCGTTTGCCTGGCAGAGGATGGCTGAATGGGGAAGGTGGGAAGCTGTTAGTTGCCTAAAGAAAATGGAGGGAGACTGTTGGATCAAAGAGAAGCTGTTTTGGCGAAATCTGATTCTGATTTTTGCCTGCTGGCTCCCTGTATTTTTAGCTTTTTATCCCGGAGCCTTCGTCTATGATGCTGCGGACGAGTATGTACAGGTGGCGACAAGAACCTTTACCACGCACCATCCCTTAATCCATGTCTTGCTTTTGGGAGGGTTTGTAACAGCAGGAAATAAATTCTTTGGTTCCTTTAATCTGGGCATTGCTGCCTATACCCTATTTCAGATGGCGGTATTGGCAGCAGTATTCAGTTATACCCTTCTTTGGATAAACAGAAGAATCAACGAGAAAAAAACAGAAAGATTACTGCTGTTATTCTATTGTTTTTTTCCGGTAATTCCTATGTATGCAGTCTGTTCTGCAAAAGATGCTTTCTTTACAGCAGCCCTTCTTGTCGTCCTGACTCAGATGTTAACCCTTTTTGAAAATCCTGAGAGTTTTTTGGTGAAGAAAGGAAACCTGGCTGCAAGTATACTTGCAGCGGCAGTGATGATGCTATTTAGGAATAACGGATGTTATGCTTATGCGGTATGGTCAGTGCTTTGCGTGGCGGCACTGTTCTTTCTTTCTAAAAATACCGAAAAAGGGAGGCAGCTGTGCTTTAGAGGAGCTTTTATGATGCTTGCGGGAATTGCTTTGTTTTTAGCGGTTTCCGGAGGATTAGCAAGGGGACTTAAGGCTGAAAAAGGGGGGAGTCAGGAGATACTGACAGTGCCCATTCAGCAGTTGGCCAGAACCTGGAAATACAGTCCGGAGGTTTATGAAGAGGAAGATAAGGAGCTGCTGTTTTCCCTGCTTTCCGAGGAAGATCTTAAAACCTATAATCCAAGAATATCAGACATAATTAAAAGTAAATTTAATAATAAAAAATTAAATCAAAACAAAATTAATTTCCTTTCCCTTTGGATAAAGATAGGATTGAGAAAGCCAATGAGCTATTTGAATGCCTGGCTGATGACCTCCTATGGCTTCTGGTATCCGGATGCAGTAATTAATGTGTATGGAGGCAATAGGGTTCATACCTTTACTTATGAAGAAAGCTCCTATTTCGGATTTGAGACGGAATATCCGGGAACCAGAGAAAGCAAGCTCCCCTGGCTGGAGGAGCAGTATAGGAAAATGTCACTGGAAATCTATCAGCAGAGAGTGCCGGCAGTATCCATGCTCTTTTCTCCAGGGTTCCAATTCTGGATGTTTGCATTTTGTCTGGGTTTTCTGATTTGTCAAAGGAGCCTGAGAAGGATAATACCGCTGCTGCTGATTTTACTGGTATGGATGACGGTACTTTTGGGCCCCACCTATCTGGTGCGGTATGTATTGATTCTCTGGTTTGCCATGCCTATAATTGTAAGCAGTACAAAAGTATGGTATACTAATACGATTGCTAAGGAACAAAAAATAAGGAACAGGGATTAACGATGAATCAAAAAATAACCATCAGCCGGGGAATTCAATATGGTATTGCAGCATTTGCCCTTTTTTTGTTTTTACTGGTTTGGCCTTTGGGTTTAATAAAAAACAGAACCGTTTCCAAAAGTAATGAAGCGGTACTTAGTCAGTCTGATCCTATCAGCGTGGAAAATAACGGAACCCAGATGTTTATTGCCGATGGAAGCAATCTGGCAGCAGTGGATTTGTATATCCAAAACGATATGCGTGCAGAAATCATTACCTTTCGCTTATATGATGGTGCCTATCAGCAGCTTTGGGAAACCTTCTATGTGGTAGATGAGGATGCCCGGTTTCCGGGATTTATCCGTATACCGGTGGAAATGGAGACGGAAGAGGGCTGGGAATATTATTATACGGTGGAAGGCCTGACCAAGGATTTGGTAATGTATTATGAGGATACGAATGAATCCACCTCCTTTGCCAATGGAACCTTTCTTTACGGGGGCATGGAGATGCCGGGGATTAATCTGATTGCCCGTTATCACTATTCTGAACCTTTTTCCGGGCAGATGATCCTTGTTTTTGCTCTGCTTCTGGGAGCTGCTGCTGTTCTTTTGTGGAAGCTTACGGACAAACTGTTTGCCGGTAAGTGGGCAGGAAGAAATAAAGAAATTACCATGCAGAAGCTCCTTCAGTGGATTTGTAACCCGATAATTGGGGTGATTACGGCTGTGGCACTGTTTGCCGTTTTCCCCGGCAGGGTATTTGGAACCGGAATCCTCAACTATGGCTTTTATTATCTGGGGATTTTGCTGGCTGCGGCAGTTCTGCTCTATGGCATAAACAGGAAAAGGCAGGGGGAAGAGCCTCTGATGACGATAAAGCAGGTTAAGCAGAATTGGACAGGGTGGACCATGTCAGTCTGCTTTGCGGGAGTGCTTTGGTCCTGCTATGAATATTTGAACGGACTTTACGATATTCACCACAGCTATGCTGCCTGCAAAATGTTGACCTGGATGGCGTTGGCCCTGATTTTCACCTTTAAATTTACCCGGAAGGAGCTTTTGACGGTCTACAACCTGATCTATCTGATTTTAGCCCCCATAGGCGGATACTTTTATGCGAAGCCTTATCAGGGAATTGAAGAGCAGGACGAGTTATATAAGCTCCAGGCCTACGTTTTGGTTGTGGGCGGCTTTGCTCTGCTTCAGCTGATTATTGCTCTGATAAAAAAGGGAATCAAAAAAGAAAAGAGTACAGCCCGTTTATGTCTTCCCTACGCAATAGCTTTGGCAGTTACCGTGGGAATGATGGTTATTTTCAGAAACGGACGGGAATGGCCGGTATTAATGGCTGTGATCTTCGGAATTTTCTATCTGCGTATGTGGATGTGGGAGGACAGAGGACAGCTGCTGAAAATTTTTGGCAATGGATTGCTTTTGAACTTTCTTTATACGGTAGGCTACTGTCTTATGCATCGCCCTTACTTAAGGTTCAGACATAATCGTTACGGAATGACCTATCACACTGTTACCATGACCGGCTATTATTTAGCTCTGGTCTTGTGTGCTGTGATGGTAAGCCTTTTTCTTCGCTATTATCAGAGAAAATGCTGGGGGGAGTGCTGGAAGGAATTGAGCCTTCTGGGAATGGGTAACGTCTATCTGTTTCTAACCCTGTCCAGGACGGGCTATGTGGCGGCCTTTGCCATGGAAGTATTTATGATTGTTTTCATGGTTCTTCTCCATGAAAAGAAAAGGATAAGGGCTTTTTTTAAGGCGGCAGGCCTTACCCTGGGGGTGAGCATCCTTTTCTTTCCGATAGTATTTACGGCACAGAGGATTATCCCGGCACTGGTGAGGGAGCCTGTCTATTCGGAAATCGAAATTTGGGAATATACTACGGATAAAACCACTCCTACGGATTCAGAGCTATACATCGATATCACTGCGTTCATTAAGGTGGCAAAAAATAAGCTTTTTGGCATGGATATGGGAAATATTTCCCTGTCTGAAGCATGGGAAAGGTTAAGTCCGGTTTATCAGAAGGCCAGGGGAGACTTATTGGCCAGTACAGAACCACAAATGGAAGAAGAAAAAGACTTTTCCAACGGACGCTTCGATATTTTTCGGGAATACATCAGCCATCTGAATGCTATCGGGCATGAGGATATGGGAGTTCCCCTGGAAAACGGAGAGATTTCAAGTCATGCCCACAATACCTTTTTGCAGGTGGCCCATGATCATGGATGGATTACCGGCATAATCTTTTTGGTGTTTGGGATATATACCTTATTTCTGGCGATTTATCGGTATAAACGGGAGAGGGAAGAACAACCCTGGATGGTCTTAACTATTGCTGTTGTCATTGCCTTTGGGGCTGCAGGAATGGTGGAATGGATTTATCATATTTGTAACCCTTTTGGATATGCCCTGATGGTGGTAATTACGCCCCTGCTGTTTCGGGAGACCCCCAGGCATAATCCGGGCAGTTTGCCGGGCAGTTTGCGGGGGGAAAATGGAGAGAAGCATGAATAAGCAGAAGTTTAACAGTCAGCTTTTTTATCGAAGAGCAGGTCTGATGATTTATGATGTGGCAAGTATATTGGCGGCCAGTTTTCTGGCCATCGTTATGCGTTATGAGTTTGAAATCGGCATGATTCCCTCCTACTTTCTGGAACCCATTGCCAAATCTCTGACCCTTAATATCATTCTGACCCTTGTGATTTTTTATCTGTTTCGTCTGTATCACAGCCTATGGGCCTTTGCAGGGGAAAATGAACTGCAGAATGTGGTAGTAGCCTGTTTTCTGGCCTCTGCCGTTAATGGTATATTGCTGTTTTTGTTCAGGGTACAGCCGAAGCCGGTGCCCAGCAGCTACTACTTTATGTATGCCTTTTTGCTGATTACTTTTACCTTTGCCAGTCGCTTTTCCTATCGGTTTTTTAGAAACAAAAAGCATAAGCTGCAAAATAAAAACAATACTATCCGGGTAATGATTATCGGTGCCGGTGAAGCGGGAAATGCCATTATCAAGGAAATTGTAAGCAGCAACTATTCCACCATGTCTATTGGCTGTATTATCGATGATGACAGTAAAAAATGGGGAAGCTTTATTCAGGGAATCCGGGTGGCCGGTGGCCGGGATAAAATTCTGGAATGCGTGGACTTATACGGCATAGACGAGATTTTTATTGCCATACCTTCTGCGTCTAAAACGATCATCCGTGAAATTTTGGAAATCTGTAAGGAAACAGAATGTAAGCTAAGGTCACTTCCGGGTATCTATCAGCTGGTAAACGGAGAAGTAAACGTCAGCCAGCTGAGGGATGTAGAGGTGGAGGATTTATTGGGAAGAGACCCCATTAAGGTGGATTTGGATTCTATTTTGAAATATGTCAGTGGAAAAACGGTGATGGTTACCGGAGGAGGGGGATCCATCGGCAGTGAGCTTTGCCGGCAGATTGCACAGCATAAGCCCAAGAAGCTGATTTTGGTGGATATCTATGAAAACAATGCATATGATGTACAGCAGGAGCTGAAATTTAAGTATCCCAATCTGGACTTACTGGTTCTGATTGCTTCAGTCCGCAATACCAACCGAATGAATTCCATTTTCAAGACCTGGAAACCGGATATCGTCTATCATGCGGCGGCTCATAAGCATGTTCCGTTAATGGAAACCAGTCCCAATGAGGCCGTTAAGAATAATGTATTCGGTACCTGGAAAACGGCCCAGGCAGCAGCCTATTACGGCACCAGGAAGTTTGTTATGATCAGTACGGATAAGGCGGTAAATCCCACTAACATCATGGGGGCCAGCAAACGAATCTGTGAAATGATTATTCAAACCTTTAACCGCCACTACGATACGGAGTTTGTGGCTGTTCGTTTCGGAAATGTACTGGGAAGCAACGGAAGTGTAATTCCTCTGTTTAAAAAACAGATTCAGCAGGGGGGGCCGGTGACCGTGACCCATCCGGATATTATCCGATACTTTATGACTATATCGGAAGCAGTTTCTCTGGTGCTTCAGGCGGGAGCCTATGCCAGAGGAGGAGAAATATTTGTTCTGGATATGGGAGAACCGGTAAAAATTCTGGATTTGGCAAAGAATCTGATCCGTCTATCCGGGTATAAAGTGGGGGAAGATATTCAAATTGAGTTTACAGGTCTTCGTCCCGGGGAAAAATTATATGAAGAGCTCCTTATGGATGAGGAAGGAATGCAGGATACGGACAATAAGATGATTCATATCGGTAAGCCCATTGAAATTGATGAGATGACCTTCTTTGCCCAGCTGAAAAGGCTGAAAGAGGAGTCTAAAAATGAAAGTGCTGATATACGCAGACTGATTCAGGAAATTGTGCCCACCTATCAGATTAAAGACGAAGAGGAAGTTTCATAAAGGGAAAGAGAAAGAAGGGAATAATATGGAAAAGAAAAGGATATATCTTTCCTCACCCACCATTCATGAGGAAGAGCGTAAATTTGTACAGGAAGCCTTTGATACCAATTGGGTGGCTCCCTTGGGTCCTAATGTTGACCGGCTGGAGGAAGAAATGTGTGCCTATACGGGAGCAAAGGCGGCAGCCGCCTTGAGTGCAGGAACCGCAGCCATTCATTTAAGCCTGAAGCTGTTGGATGTACAGCCCCAGGATGTGGTTTTTGTTTCCGATCTGACTTTTTCTGCTACCTGCAATCCGATTTGCTACGAAAAGGCTATACCGGTATTTATTGACAGTGAAGAGGATACCTGGAATATGTGTCCTAAGGCTCTGGAAAAGGCTTTTGAACGTTACCCCAATCCCAAGGCGGTAATCTGTGTGCATCTTTACGGTACACCGGCGAAGCTGGAGGAAATCATGGCTATTTGTGACAGGCATAAGGTTCCTCTGATCGAGGATGCGGCAGAGTCTCTAAGTGCTACCTACCAGGGCAGACAGACGGGAACCTTTGGAAGGTTCGGAATCTACTCCTATAACGGGAATAAGATTATCACCAGCTCCGGAGGCGGTATGCTGGTATCCGAGGATGAAGAGGCCATTGCCAGGGCAAGATTTTTGTCCACCCAGGCAAGGGATCAGGCCAGGCATTACCAGCATTCCCATATTGGCTATAACTACAGAATGTCCAATATTGTGGCAGGAATCGGAAGAGGACAGCTGATTCACCTGGAAGAGCATAAATCCTTAAAAAAGAAGCTTTATGAGCAGTACAAGGCAGCCTTTGCGGATATCGAGGAAATCTCCATGAATCCCATGAATCCCAAAGGAGATGCTAATAACTGGCTTTCCTGCATGACCATAAAGGAAGGCTCGGTGGTTACTCCCAATCAGATTATGGATGCTTTGGAAGCGGAAAATATAGAGTCCAGACCCATCTGGAAGCCTATGCACTTACAGCCGGTATTTGAACACTGTGATTTTATTTCCACTAAACCGGGGAAAATCAGCACAGGAGAAGATATTTTTAATCGGGGGCTTTGCCTTCCCAGTGACATTAAGAACGGGGCTCGGGAAATGGAAAAGATTATTGCCATTGTAAGAGGATGCTTTAATCGATAGTTGATTATTCGTACAGGAGTAAAAACAGGGGTATCAAAAATGGAACACAAAAAGGGATTCTATGAAAAGTACATAAAGCGTCCCCAAGATTTCTTATGTGCGTTACTTGCGTGTATCGTGTTAAGCCCGATTATGCTGGTGATTGCAGTTTTGGTAAGGATAAAGATCGGCTCCCCTGTCCTGTTTGCACAGGAAAGACCGGGATTGCATGGAGAGATTTTTAAGTTATACAAGTTCCGTACAATGACCAATGAGAGGGATGAGAAGGGAGAGTTGCTACCGGACGAGCAGCGCCTTACACCTTTTGGCAAACTGTTACGCTCCACATCCCTGGATGAACTGCCTGAAATTGGTCTTATCCTGTCCGGGAAGCTCTCGATCTGTGGACCTCGCCCGCTTCTTGTCAAGTATCTTCCACTTTATAACGAACATCAAGCAAGAAGGCATGAAGTCAGACCCGGATTTACAGGGCTGGCACAGGTGAATGGAAGAAATGCCATTAGCTGGGAAGAAAAATTTGATCTGGATGTAGAGTATGTAGATCATATTACATTTCTTGGCGATTGGAAGATTATCTTCAAAACCGTATGGACTGTATTGAAACGAGAAGGTATCAATTCTGAAACCTCTGCAACCATGGAAGAATTCAAGGGAACAGAAAATGCCAAAGCAAAAGAAAATGTGGAGGTGAAAAAATGAGGAAATTAGCAATTATCGGTGCAAGTGGTCATGGAAAGGTGGTTGCAGATATTGCAAGAAAAAATGGCTACAATGAGATTGTTTTTTTAGATGATAATGAAAGCATCCACGAATGTGGTGGTTATCCGGTAATAGGAAAAAGCTTTGAAGCCGGAACGCTAGATGCTGATGTAATTATTGGAATTGGTAATGCAGGCGTCCGGAAGCACATACAGGAATCCATTCCTGATGAGAAACTGGTTACACTCATTCATCCGGATGCAGTTGTTGCAGAAGAGGTAGTGATAGAAGCGGGGACGGTGGTTATGGCTGGTGCTGTGGTCAATCCGGGAACACATGTAGGAAAAGGCTGTATTATCAATACTTGTTCCTCTGTGGATCATGACTGTGTAGTGGGCAATTATACTCATATTGCAGTAGGCAGTCATTTGTGCGGAACTGTCGCTATAGGAGATGGAACTTGGGTCGGTGCTGGGGCAACCGTCAGTAATAATGTATCCATATGCTCGAACTGCATGATTGGTGCTGGGGCAGTGGTGGTTAATGATCTTCAGGAAAGTGGGACATATGTAGGCGTTCCGGCAAGGAGAATTAAGGAATGATTGCAGGAGATTAGAAAGATGCGGATTGTAATTCTAACAAATGCAGATATAGGACTATATAAGTTTCGGAAAGAACTAATTGAGCAGTTTTGTAAGGAACACGAAGTGTATATTATTCTCCCTGATGGAGAATTTATTGAGCCACTAAAGAAGCTGGGGTGCAAATTCGTCCCATTGGAGTTCAATAGAAGAGGGACAAATCCAATCGCTGATCTTGGTCAGGTAAAGAGATATGTTAGGCTGTTAAAAAAACTTAAACCCAATATTGTGCTGACCTACACTATAAAACCAAATGTATACGGCGGAATAGCCTGTCAAATTACGAAGAGTCCATATATTGCAAATGTCACGGGCTTAGGGACAACAATAGAAAATGGTGGATTATTAAGCTTTATTTCCATGACTCTTTACAAGATTGGACTAAGAGGAGCGGGGTGTGTATTTTTCCAGAATAAGAATAATGAATTGCTATTCGTTGATAAGAAGATTGTAAAGGGAAAAGCCAGATTGATTCCTGGATCTGGTGTGAACCTGCAAACACATTATGTCGAACCTTATCCAAGTGATCAAGATGATATACGTTTCCTTTTTGTGGGTAGGATAATGAAGGATAAAGGAATAGGTGAATTGTTGGAAGCGATTCATCAAATCCATAAAGAGAATCATAATGTCGTTTTGGATATTGTGGGATGGAGTGATGAGGACTATTCTGAAGCACTAAAAAAAGCAGAACAAGAGGGTGCTGTTTGCTACCACGGACTTCAATCTGATGTGCATCCATTTTATGCACGTTGTCATTGTGTAGTTCTACCTTCCTATCATGAAGGTACAGCTAATGTAATACTTGAGGCTTCATCTACAGGACGTCCGGTAATTACAACCCATGTTCCTGGTTGCCAAGAAACATTCGATGAGGGTATCACCGGATTTGGATGTGAAGCGAAGAGTTCTAAAAGCTTGGCAGAAGCGATGAAAAAGTTTCTTGCAGTACCTCAAGAAAGAAGAGCAAGAATGGGAATGGCAGCAAGGGCAAAGATGGAGAAGGAATATGATCGAAATCTTGTGCTAAAGGCATATCAAGAAGAAATTGAAGCAAATTCTTCATGTGGCAAAGGCATATGCAAACCGGGCAAAATTTGTTATAATAAGAGATTATGAAGAGGAATATGATCGGAACCGGGTGGCGCAGTGCTATCTGGAGGAAATAAAAACGCTGTAAATCCGGCAGAATGAGAGGTTCTTATGAGTTTGTACGAAAAGATAGTCAAGGGAGAAGAAAAAATATCCTTAGTGGGTCTGGGATATGTGGGTATGCCTATTGCCGTAGCCTTTGCCCGTAAGGTTAAGGTTATTGGCTTCGATCTGAATGAAGAGAAAATCAGGCTTTATCAGTCTGGTATCGATCCCACCAGAGAAGTGGGGGATGAGGTTATCAAAGAAACTGCCGTGGAATTTACCGCAGATCCGGCAAAATTGAAGGAGGCTAAATTTCATATTGTGGCGGTACCCACTCCGGTAAATAATGACCATACGCCGGATTTAACGCCGGTAGAGGGGGCCAGTAGACTGCTGGGACAAAATCTCACCAGAGGCTCCATCGTCGTCTTTGAATCTACGGTTTATCCCGGAGTTACAGAAGAGATTTGCGTTCCCATTCTGGAAAAGGAATCCGGTTTAACCTGCGGTGTAGATTTTAAGGTGGGTTATTCACCGGAGAGAATCAATCCCGGTGATAAGGTTCACCGCCTGGAAACCATTACCAAGATTGTCTCCGGTATGGATGAGGAGACCCTGGATGAAGTGGCGCTGGTTTATGAGCTGGTGGTGGAGGCAGGAGTCCACCGGGCTGAGTCCATCAAGGTGGCAGAGGCGGCCAAGGTCATTGAAAACAGCCAGAGAGACATTAATATTGCCTTTATGAATGAGCTTTCCATTATTTTCAATAAAATGGGTATCGATACCAAAGCGGTACTGGAAGCGGCAGGAACCAAGTGGAACTTTCTTCCCTTTTCTCCGGGCCTGGTGGGGGGACACTGTATCGGTGTTGACCCTTACTATCTGACCTACAAGGCGGAGCAGCTGGGCTATCATTCTCAGATTATTCTTTCCGGCCGTCGAATCAACGATGATATGGGCAAATATGTGGCAGAAAGCGTGGTTAAGAATCTGATTAAGGCAGGACTTTCCGTAAAAGGTGCTAGGGTTGCCATTTTGGGCTTTACCTTCAAGGAAAACTGTCCGGATACCAGAAATACCAAAGTAATCGATATTTATCGGGAATTAGGGGAATATGGAATTATTCCTGCAGTGGTAGATCCTGTTGCTGATGCAAAGGAGGCAAAGGAGCTGTACGGTATTACCTTTGAAACGATTAATGAGATAAAGGATATGGATGCCGTAATAGTTGCAGTGGCCCATCAGGAGTTTTTGTATATTAACCAGGAGCAGATGGCTTCCTTCTTCAATCCGAAAAACAAGCGCAGAGTACTGGCCGATATTAAGGGAATCTATCACAGAAAGATGTATGATAGTGAATATTATTCTTATTGGAGATTATAATCATGGGTTATCAAGAGTTGAATTTTCCTGAAAACAGTATATTTCTGGTCACAGGTGGTGCCGGTTTTATCGGCTCGAATCTGTGTGAAGCCATTACGGATATGGGATACCGGGTACGCTGCTTGGACAACCTGTCTACAGGGAAAGTGGAAAATGTTAATCGTTTAAAGGACAGAGAGAATTACTGCTTTATCCAGGGAGACATCCGGGATTTGGACACCTGTATGAAGGCCTGTGAAGGTGTGGATTACGTTTTGCATCAGGCGGCTTGGGGAAGTGTGCCCAGGAGCATAGAGATGCCGCTTTTCTATGAAGAGGTGAATATCCGGGGGACCCTGAATATGATGGAAGCGGCCAGACAGCAGGGAGTAAAAAAGTTTATTTATGCTTCCAGCTCATCGGTTTACGGAGACCATCCGGTGCTTCCCAAGGTAGAAGGGCAGGAGGGGAATTTGCTGTCACCCTATGCCTTAACCAAGCGGGTGGATGAAGAGTATGGCAGGCTGTATAAGAAGCTGTACGGATTGGACACCTATGGCATGCGCTATTTTAATGTATTCGGAAGACACCAAGACCCGGATGGAGTCTATGCGGCGGTGATTCCCAAATTTATTAAAATGCTGATGAATGACCAGGTTCCCACCATCAATGGTGACGGAAGACAGTCTCGGGATTTTACCTATATCGATAATGTCATAGAGGCCAATTTAAAGGCCTGCCTGGCATCCTCCCGATCTGCAGGAGAAGCCTATAACATTGCCTACGGCGGCAGAGAATATTTGATCGATATTTATTACGATCTGTGCAGGGCCCTGGGGAAAGACATTGAACCCAATTTCGGCCCGGATCGGGCAGGAGATATTAAGCACTCTAATGCAGATATCAGCAAGGCCAGGAAGCTTTTAGGCTATAATCCGGAGTATGACTTTGAAAAAGGAATTGCTCTGGCCATCGACTGGTATAAGGCAAACCTCTGAGAGTCAGGAGAAAAGGTTGAAAGAATAAATGCTGCTAAAGCAGCAGAATGGGAGTAAGGATGAAACGGATCCTTCATATAGTGGGAGCCATGGCTCCCGGCGGATTTGAAAACTTTATTATGAATATCTATCGCAGGCTTGACCGCAGTCAGGTGCAGTTCGATTTCATCGTTCATGGAAAAAAAGATAATGCCTATGATGAGGAAATTGAGGCCATGGGCGGGAAGCTTTATTACGTGACTCGCAAGGGGAAAAATCCGGCAAAAAACTTTATGGAGATCAGAAGAGTGGTCAGGGATAACCAATATAATATCGTATGCCGACACTCTGACAATGCCTTTACCGTAGTGGATTTACTGGCGGCCAGAATGGGAGGAGCAAAGGAGGCTATCATGCATTCTCATTCCACCACTACCGGGCATAAAGGGATTCATGCCTTCTTCAGGAATTGGATGGGAATTGTTCCTACCCGCTGCTTTGCCTGCTCCCAGGAGGCGGGTAGGTGGATGTTTGGGAAAAGGGACTTCCTCTTTGTTCCCAATGCCATTGATACGACAGAGTTTTCCTTTGATGAGGGGATGCGTAAGAAAATGCGCAGCCGGTGGAAGGTAGAAGAGGCCCATGTATATGGCCATGTGGGCAATTTTGTCTATGCCAAGAACCATGATTTTTTACTGGATGTTTTCCATAAAATCAGTGAATCGGATAATCAGGCAGTTTTGTTTCTTGTGGGAGACGGAGAACTGCGGGAGGAAATTGAGAAAAAAATCAAACGGGCAGGTTTGGAGGACAGAGTAATCCTCACCGGCAGAAGAAAGGATGTGGTCTGCTTTCTGCAGATGTTTGATTTGCTGTTATTTCCCTCGATTTATGAGGGACTTCCCGTGTCTTTGGTGGAAGCACAGAATACGGGGCTGCCCTGTTTGATTTCTGAACGGATAACCGAGGAAATCCTTCTTACCGACTGTGTAAGAAGGAAGGCATTGGAGGATGGGGCTTTGGCCTGGGCCGGGGAAGCCATTTCTTATTTGCAGGAAAGCAGCAGTGTACGGCGATATTCCCGGGGAGAAGAGATTAAAGCCGCCGGCTATGGAATCGATTCTCTGGTGGACTTTTATCGGAAGCTGTAACCGAAAGGGCCGGCTTTGGAGCCGACGAATTTAGGAAAAGGGTGAAAGAATGAGAATAGCTGTTCGTCTGGACGATATTACTCCTACTATGGATTGGGAAAAATTCAATCGTCTGGAGCAATTACTGGATCAATACCATGTTGCTCCGCTGCTGGGAGTTGTACCGGATAATCGGGACAAGAACCTGATGAAAAATGAGGCTCATCCGGATTTTGCCGGAAAGCTTGAGGAATGGAGAAAAAAGGGCTGGACAATCGCCATGCACGGCTGGAGACATCTTTATACTACCGGGAACGGAGGCCTGTTTCCGCTTAATCATTTTGGAGAATTTGCCGGGGTAGAAGTCGGAAAGCAGGAGGAGATGATCCGGGATGGGAAAGCAAAGCTGGCTGCTATGGGAGTGGAAACCGATATCTTCATGGCACCGGGGCACAGCTATGATAAACATACTGTGGATTGTTTAAAAAAAGAGGGTTTTCGATTCATTACCGACGGTTTTGGAAAAGTCCCTTATCAATGGCGGGGAATGACCTTTTTACCCATTGCACTGCAAAGGAACAGGGATATTCACAAGCCTTCAGGATATACAACTCTGGTTTTTCATACGAATACCATGAATGAGCAGGACTTTGCCGCAGCAAAAAAAATGCTGGAGGCTCATCAGGCAGACTTTATTTCCTTTTCGGAATATCTTAAGGTACCTCCTGTCAGACAGACAATCTGGGGAGGAGCAAAGGAATATCTGCTGGCTACAGCAAAACATTTCATGGTAGCCCTGAGGTCAGGAAAAAATAAGGAACAGTGAAAGAAGAAAAATGAGTGAAAAAATGAATCAGCCTGTTATCGTCTTACATGTAGTTGGCAGAATGGATATGGGCGGTGCAGAGAGTAGGATTATGGATATCTATCGGCATATGGATCGATCCAAGGTACAGTTTTACTTTGCCCAGCACACTTCAGATTGCTGCTTCTATGAGAAAGAGATTGAAGAGCTGGGGGGACAAGTATTTCATCTGCCCAGGTTTAACGGCGTGAATATTCTGGCCTATAGGCGAGCCTGGAAGGAATTGTTTATCAGCCATCCTGAAATCAGAGTGGTTCATGGTCATATGACCAGTACGGCCTCCCTGTATCTCCCCCTTGCCAAAAAAGCAGGGGTACAGCTTACCATCGCTCATGCCCGGAGTGCAGGGGTGGAGCCGGGGGTTAAGGGACTGGTGACGAAGGTTTTACGAAAAAATCTCTGGAAAAAAAGCGATTATTGCTTTACCTGCTCACAGCTGGCAGGTATGGCTGTCTTTGGGAAACAAGCCATGGCGGCAGGAAGGGTAGAGTTTATCCCTAATGCGATTGAGGTAGAGCGTTTTGTTTTTGACGGCAGAGTCAGGGAGGAAATCAGGGCCGGACTGGGAATTACGGACAGCTTTGTCCTAGGCCATGTAGGCCGTTTTTCCGGAGTGAAAAATCATAGGTATTTGCTGGATATTTTAGCGGAATGTATGGTTTTAGAGAAGCAGGGAAAGCTGCCCAAAACGGTGCTGATGCTGTTGGGAGAAGGGTCTTTGATGGAGAGTGTCCGACAGGAGGCAAAGGAGAAAGGACTCTCCGGGAGAGTGTTGTTTTTGGGAAATAAAAAGGATGTTTACCATTACTATAATGCCATGGACTTCTTTTTGCTGCCTTCCTTCTATGAAGGGCTCCCGGGTACTGCCATAGAAGCACAGGCCAATGGAGTAAGGGGAATTTTATCGGATAGGGTGACCGGGGAAGCCGTAATCACGGATTTGCTGGAACAGCTGTCCATTCAGGAGCCGGCAGTCTGCTGGGCCAAAAGGATAGAGACCCGAAACAAAGAAGGGAAAGAGAATCCCATTTCTTTGGCAGAACGGAAAGAATATGCAAAGCAGGTGAAGGAAGCGGGCTATGATGTACTCAGTCAGGGAGTCAGATTGCAGGAATTTTACCTGACCGGAGCGCTGAATTGATTATGGTGGCAGGTGAAGGGAATAGGGTCGGAAAGGATAGAGGATGTGCGGAATCTGTGGGTTTTACAGTAAATTAAATATCGGCCGGGAGCAGCTTTCTGCCATGAATGACACCCTGATTCACCGGGGACCGGATGACAGCGGCGTAGAAATTTATTCTGGGAAGGATGGCTTTAGCATAGGGTTTGCCCATCGCCGACTGGCGATTTTGGATCTGTCCCCTCTGGGCCATCAGCCCATGCATTCTGCTGATGGAAGAGTTTCCATCGTTTTTAACGGAGAAATCTACAATTTTCAGGAGCTTAGGGAGGAGCTTAAGGATTATTCCTTTCGCTCCCACAGTGATACAGAGGTTATTCTGGCTGCCTACCTGAAATGGGGGATTGACTGCATAAAACGGTTTAACGGAATGTTTGCCCTTGCTCTTTATGACAGGGATGAGAACATGGTTTATCTGGCAAGAGATCCCATTGGCAAAAAACCGCTGTATTATTGGATTCATCCTCAGGGATTGGTTTTTGCTTCTGAGTTAAAGTCGATCATGGCCTGTCCCGGCTTTAAGAAGGAGCTTCGGCAGGAGCTGTTGGAGCGATTTCTGGTTAAGCAGTACCTGACTGCACCGGATACGATTTTTGCTAATGTATACCAGCTGGAGGCGGGGACGATTCTGCAGTATAGTGCCAATGGCATGAAGCGATGGAAGTATTGGGATGTGGCCGAAAAATATAACCGGTTGAAGGACAGCTTCCCCAGCTCCTTTGAAGAAGCTAAGGAGGAGCTTAAGGAAAGGCTGAAAAAAGCAGTAGCCTTAAGGATGATTGCAGATGTTCCGGTGGGAACCTTCTTAAGTGGTGGGTATGATTCCTCTCTGATTACGGCCATAGCTGCCTGGGAAAGCAGCAGACCGGTGAAAACCTTCTCCATCGGTTTTCACCATCCCCGGTATAATGAAGCGGTTTATGCGGGACAGATAGCAGAATATCTTGGCTGTGATCATCGGGAATTGTACGTGGAAGAGGCAGAGATGTTATCCCTTATTGAGGATTTACCTGTCTGGTATGATGAGCCCTTTGCCGACAGCTCCCAAATTCCTTCCATGCTGGTGGCACGACTGGCAAAGGAGGAGGTGACGGTAGCTCTCTCCGGAGATGGGGGAGATGAGCTTTTCTGCGGTTACAATAACTATCAGATGCTGGAAAAGATGCAGAAGCTGGAGCCATTTGGTGCCTGTGTTTACGGAATCTGTAATCTGCCGGGAATAAAGCAGGCAGGACTGCTGGAGCGGCTTCCCGGTAAGGTGCAGGCAGTGGCGGGTAATCGCCTGAAGCAGTACAAGGTGCAGCCCTTTGACTACTTAAAAGGAAAGCGGGCAAGAGGACTGTTAAAGCAGGAGCAGCTGGATTATCGTTTTCCCGGAGAAGAACGATATAAAGAGAAAAACTGGCAGATTCGCCGTATGCTTCTGGATATGGATACCTATCTGCCGGGAGATATACTGGTAAAGGTGGATCGGGCAAGCATGAAGTATTCTCTGGAAACCAGATGCCCTATTCTGGATAAGGAGATTATGGAATTTTCCTTTACCCTGCCCCACAGGTATAAATACAGCGGTGAACATAAAAAGAGGATTTTGAAGGAGTTAGCCTATGACTATCTTCCCAGACAGCTTTTGCAGCGGCCTAAAACCGGATTTTCCGTGCCCCTTGACCAGTGGCTTAGAGGCCCTCTCAGAGAAGGGCTTCTGGATTACAGCAATAAAGATTTCCTGAGAAAGCAGAATATTTTTCGGGAAGAGGCTACGGCTGATTTTATCACCCACTACCTGGAAACGGGAGACCGGGGTGCGGGAACGGGAGAAAACTATTCCCGTATGGTATGGGCATATTATGTATTTCAGCGATGGTATGAAAGGTATGGATAATGAGAAAAATCACAAGGAAAGATTTGGGTGAAGCTTTAGCGGGGGGGATTCTTTTTCTGATCATCCTCCTGGGATTTTACTGGTATTTATTTAGAAATTTCACTCCCATTTATGGAATCAATGATGACTGGACTATATACATGGTCATTTCAGGCAGCTATCTGGGGTATCCCGAACCCAGAGTGACCTATATGCTTTATCCGCTGGCCTGGCTGCTTTGTGTACTGTATGGCATAACCTCAGAGATTCCCTGGTATGCCCTTATGCTTCATGGGGCCTGTGCCTTAAGTGCCTTGGCCCTGTATGCCGGATTTTTCTTTCGGATCAAGCATTCTTTGAAGCGGTTTATGATCAGCGGAGGAGTCCTGCTTCTCTTTTTGATCTCCAATATTCGTATACTCCTGTTTATCCAGTATACCCAGGCAGCAGCCATGTGCGGGGCAGCAGCAGTCTTTCTTTTTTTGACTGCGGACACTAAAGAGGCGAAGGGAAAGGAATACCTCATAAGAAACATTCCCGCAATTCTTATGGCCGTACTGTCATTAAATATCCGACAAAATGCTTTCTATATGTGCCTGCCCATGGGAGGGATGATCTTCCTGGGAAAATGGTATTTGGAGGATAGAAAGCTGAATCTGTGTGTGCTGAAAAAATATGCCGGATTTCTGATTACTGCCGCAGCTTCCATAGGGGGAATGCTTTTTATTCATCAGCTGGCTTACCGGGCACCGGAGTGGAAGGAATATATAAAGGTCAATAATATCTGGACGGAGTGTGTGGATTACTACGGAATGCCGGGATATGAGGAAATCAGGGAAGCGGTTGATGCTAACGGAATGACCAAAGAAGATTATGAGATCAGCCGCATCTATCAGACCTTCTATAACGGTGAGATGGAGTACTCAGATTTTTTAAGGATTATGGCAGACAGTGCCATGCAGCGCTATGAAGAAGAACATCCTTTTTCGGTTAAAGCTAAGGAGGCCAATCAAAAGATTGTGGAATCCCTGTATAGTAAGGATATGCAGCCTCAGAATCTTATGGTCTGCCTGAGCGCTGCACTGCTTCTTATTTTGCTGATTAAGCAGAAGAATAAAGAGGGATTGATTTTAGGGCTTTGTTACCTGTTTGGACGCTTTTTTGCCTGGTATTATCTTCTTTTTGCAGGACGCTTCCCTCTGAGAATACCTCAGGGTCTGTTTATGACGGATTTGCTCGTACTCTTCGGCTTCTTGCTTTATTTCCGTCTGGATGAGGAAATTGGCTGGCATAAAGGCAAAAGGTTTTCACTGGCTGCACTGCTTTTGTTTCTGTGTATTTTAGTCCCTGTTATTCGCAGGGGAGTTACCCATGTGGTCAGTGACAGTGCACATGTGGAGATTTATCAGGACAGATGGTATGGGATAAAGGAATATTGTATGGCTAGGCCGGAAAATCTTTATGCCATGGGAGGAGGCTCCCAGACGCTGTTTTATTTCAGTGATGATATTTTGGAAACAGACAGTATAGGGAAGCCTCAAAATTATTATATCAATACGAATTTTGACAGTCCCAGTCCCAATTTTTATCAGAAGCTGGGAATCGGGCAGGATGAAGATATGGCAGAGAGAGTTCTGGAGCTGGAGAATCATTATTGGATTTATGAAACCGGCTGTTTTTCGGAAAGTCTCAGTATCGTTCAGTATTATCGGTATCGCTATGACGGCTTTGGCTATGAATTGGTGGATACCTTTACCACCCAAACCTCATCCTTTGAGGTTTATCGCTTTTGGAAATAGTAAAAAGACCCCTGAAGGTATAAAGGGAGGTAGCCTTGAAAAAGAAAAAAATCGTTTTTTATATCGGAAGTCTGGCAAAAGGCGGAGCTGAACGGGTCATTGTCAATCTCACTCAAGCCATGCTTAAAAAGGGATATGAGGTACTTTTAGTCACCTCTGTAAAGCTTAAGGAGGAATATCCCTTACCTGGGGGGGCAAGAAGAATTGTTACCTATGAGAAGCTTGAGGAAGTAGGAAAAAACCGAATCCGTAACTTTTTTAAGCGTTGTATTATCCAGAGAAGAGTGTGGAAAAAGGAGCGTCCGGATGTTATTGTTTCCTTTATCGGGAAGAATAATGCCATGGCTATCCTTACCGCCTGGGGGCTGAATATTCCCGTACTGGTATCTGTACGAGGAGAGCCCCATGAAGAATATTACAATAAAGCACTCAGGCTGTGTGCCAAATATCTGTTTCCCAGGGCTTCCGGCATTATTTTACAGACAGAAGACAGTAAGGCGTTTTTTCCCCCTAAGGTAATTCGGAAAGCAGTAGTCCTGCCAAATCCCTTAAATCCGGCCTTTGTGGAGGGAGAGACGGCTGACCTTCTTAAGCGGAATATGGATGGGACAACAGGCGGAGGACAAAAGAAATTTCTCAGGAAGCGGATTATTATGGTGGGGAGAATTGATGCCAATAAGAACCAGAAGCTGGTAATTGATGCCTTTTTTCGGATTGCTTCCCGTTTTCCCGATTTCATCCTGGAAATCTGGGGCGATGGGGAGGATAGAGACAAACTTAAGGCTTATGTCCGGGAAAAGGGAATGGAAAATATCGTCCTTCTTCCCGGGAGTACCCAAAGGGTAAAGGACAAGCTTAAGGCAGGCAGTCTGTATATTCTTTCCTCCAATACGGAGGGAATGCCTAACTCCCTGATGGAGGCTATGGCTATGGGGCTTCCGGTAATTTCCACGGATTGCCCCTGCGGAGGCCCCGGAATGCTGATTCAGCATGGAGTTAATGGCCTGCTGGTGCCGGTAGGAGAGGTGGAGGCCATGGCAGCAGCTATGGCAGAAATCATGGGTAACGAAGAAAAGGCGCGTAAAATGGGGATGAAAGCATTGGAAATTCGAGAAAAATTAAATCCTGTTTCGGTATATGAGCAATGGGAAAGCTATATATTATCCAAATGTAGATGACCAAACTGCGGGATTGATTAAGTTTTAGAAGAGGAAAGAAGTATGTGTGGAATTGCCGGCTTTTGCAACTGGCAGGGTGAGCCTGCCGGGCATCAGGAAAAGGAATACCGGGACAAAGTGGTAGAAACCATAGAAAAAATGAATCAGCGTATGCTCCATCGCGGGCCTGATGGAGGAGGGTATCGTATTGAAGACGGGGGAGCCCTTGTTCTGGGACACAGAAGACTTTCTATTGTGGATTTGTCCGAAAACGGTGCTCAGCCTATGGAATCTCACAGCGGCCGTTTCTGTATTGTCTTTAATGGAGAGATTTATAATCACCCCCAGCTGAGAAAGAGGCTTCTGGATGAAGGAAGGGTAAAGGAATTTCGGGGAACCTCGGATACAGAGGTACTTCTGGAGCTGTTTGAAGCCTATGGAGTAAAGGAAGGAATCGGCTTGTGTAAAGGGATGTTTGCAATCGCTCTTTTTGACCGAAGGGAAAAGACTCTGTATCTGATTCGGGATCGAATAGGGGAAAAGCCCCTTTATTATGGTTTTATTAAAACCGGCAGCGGACAGCCAGATGGGAAGAAAAGCTTTGCCTTTGCTTCGGAGATAGGCTGCTTGGAGGTAATGGAGGGATTTTCCAATGATATTAACCGCCGGGTGCTGCCCCTGTATTTTATTCACGGCTATATTCCAGCTCCCTATTCCGTTTACGAGGATATTTATAAGCTGGAGCCGGGAACCATTCTGACCATAAAGGCTCCCTATACCCGGGTAGAGACCCAGACCTATTGGTCGATGAAAGAGGTAGCCGGGGAGGGAGAGAAAAATCCCTTTACCGGAAGTGAGGAGGAAGCAACGAAAGAGCTGGAACGGCTGCTTAAGCAGGCAATCAGCGGACAAATGGTGGCAGACGTACCGGTAGGAGCTTTTTTATCCTCCGGTATCGACAGCACCACCATCGTTTCCCTGATGCAGTCCTTAAGCGATAAGCCTGTCAGAACCTTTACCATCGGTGTAGAAGACCCTGATTATAATGAGGCCGGGATTGCAGCTAAGATTGCCAAGCATCTGGGATGCGACCATACGGAAATGTATATTACACAGGAGGATGCAAAGGCGGTAATTCCCAAGCTTGCCCACATTTATGGCGAGCCCTTTGCAGACAGCTCTCAGATTCCCACCTATCTGGTGAGTAAGCTGACCAGACAGCATGTTACCGTATCCTTAAGCGGTGATGGGGGGGATGAGCTGTTTTGCGGCTATGGGAGCTATAATTCCATTGATCGTATCTGGGGAAAGATAAAGTCCGTTCCCTATCCCGTAAGAAAGCTGGCAAGCAGTCTGATTCTGCACGCTCCCATAAGCTTAAGCACAGTGCAGGAGACTAAGGCTCATCTTTTGGGTGCAAAGGGGGCAGAAGCCCTTTATGAGCTGTCCAACGAACAGGAGCCTCTGGCAAAGGAAATCTGTCTGGACAACCGGATTCCACCCTTTAAATACAGTCAGTATGAAACCGGCTACTTAAAAGAGGTGCGCCATAATATTATGCTGATGGATATGCTGATGTATCACCCAGACGATATTCTGGTGAAGGTAGACCGGTCGGGCATGGCGGTTTCCTTAGAGTCCAGAATCCCCATGCTGGATAAGGATGTGGTGGAATTTGCCTGGAGACTTCCCATCCGGTATAAATATCAGGAGGGAGTCAGCAAAAAAATATTACGGAATATTCTGTATCGGTATGTACCGAAGGAATTGATGGATCTTCCCAAAAGAGGATTTTCCATTCCTGTTTCCCGATGGCTGAAGGAGCCGGAGCTTAGGGCCTGGGCAGAAAGTCTGTTGGATGGCAGATTAATCAGACAGCAGGGAATTTTGAATCCGGATACGGTAGACAGAATCTGGAAGGATTATATAGAGCGGGATCAGTGGAGAATTCAAATCTGGTATATCTTAATGTTTCAGCAGTGGATGTGTGAAAGAAAATGCTAAAAAATACAATTTCGGTAATTGTCAGTATTTACAACATAAAAGAATACTTACCCAGAGCTATTGAATCTATCCGGCTGCAGACCTATGGTGAGCTGGAGATTCTTCTGGTGGATGATGGTTCTACGGATGGAAGCGGCAAAATCTGTGATGAATATGCCGCAAGGGATGAGCGCATCCGGGTTATTCATAAAGAGAACGGAGGTCTTTCTGATGCCCGAAATGCAGGGATAGAAGCGGCTCATGGTGAATATATGGCCTTTGTGGACGGAGATGACTGGATAGATGAGAACATGTATGAGGATATGCTTAAGGCTTTGCAAAAAAGCGGAGCAGATCTGGCAGTATGTAACTATAAAGAAGTCAGTCAGTCAGGCGTAAAGGATACCTCCACCGATGAAATAAAGGTTTGGGAAGGCCGGGAAACTCTTAAGCTTTTTATTGAAGAGGATGAGTCCTATCAAATTCAGAATGCTGCCTGGAATAAGCTGTATACCAGGGAATTAATGGGGAATCTGCGTTTTCCCCGGGGGAAGCTGTTTGAGGATATTGTCTATACCACCAGACTGATTGCAGCAAGTAAGAAATGCGTGTACCTGAACCGGGCCTATTACAATTATGTAACGGATCGGGGAGACAGCATCATGAACAGTAGGAAGGTGGAAAGAATCCTTACGGATCAGGTTCCTGCTTATCTGGAAAAGGGCAGTTTTTTAAAGGAGCTGGGGGAAGAGGAGCTCTATGCTGCCCATCAGTATTTTTTCCTGAAGCGTATGCTGCTCCATTACCGGGAGGCTTCCCTTAAAAAGCCGGAGGGCTGTGAGCAGTTCTTAAAGCAAATGCGACAGGTGATTTTGCAGCAGGCTGACTGGAGCATCTATAAAAAACAGCCTTCCCGAAGAGGAGATTATTTCCGGTTAAAGCTATTTTGCCAATCACCCAAGCTCTATACTGATTTTATGGATCTGAATGAGGGCTTCATTATTCCTTCAAAGCAGAAATGGAAGCTGAGAGGAAAACAGCAGGTTATTATCGTTCTTTCCGGAGGTCTGGGAAATCAGATGTTTCAGTATGCCCTTTATCTGTATTTTCAGACCAGGGGTGTATCGGTGAAAATGGATGATATTACCGAATATGTTCACGAAAAGAAGAGAAAACCCCAATTGAATGTTTTTGATATTCAATACGAAAGGGCCACACCGGAAGAGATTCGCCATTGGACCGATGCCTATATGGATCTGCCCTCCCGAATAAGAAGGAAGCTGTTTGGCCGAAAGACCAGACAGTATACGGATACTTATCAGTTTCAGCCTGAAATTTTGCAGATGAAGGATGGTTATCTTTACGGCTGGTGGCAAAGTGAGAAATATTTTAAAGAGGTGGAACAGGAGGTACGAAGGGCCTTCAGGATGCCGGTCAGATTTCTTACCGGAGCAAACCGGATTTTTGCCACCACAATGCAGAGCTGTGAATCCGTAGGCGTGCATGTCCGCCGGGGAGACTATCTGGAGGCAGATGAGCTGTATGGAGGTATCTGTACCGAAGAATATTATAGGAGGGCCATGGCAAAGATGAGGAAGGAGGTACCCGGATGCCGGTTTTTCCTGTTCACCAATGATGCACCCTGGGCAGAGGAGCATATGGCAGGAGAAGGAGTGACCATTGTGCAGGAAAACGATGAGGCTCACGGCTATCTGGATTTATTTCTGATGAGTAAATGCAAGCATAACATAATTGCCAATTCCAGCTTCAGCTGGTGGGCGGCATGGCTCAATGATAATCCTGATAAGAAAATCATTGCCCCCTCCCGATGGGTGAACGGCAGGGAAATGCCGGATATATACACCAAGGTGATGGAGACTTGCATTTAAAGCGGGATTTTAGTACACTCGGAAAGGATAGGATATGATTGGAACCAAGCTGGTGAAAGGGCAGGGGCTGGGAAATGCTCTGTTCTGCTATGTTGCTGCCAGATGTATTGCACAAAGGCAGAAAGCTGAATTTGCTGTTTTGGGAAAAGAGGTTCTGGAAGGAATCACCGGAAAAAATACTGGCCTTTACTTCATGAATCTGGACTTTGGAAAACCTGCAAAGGAAGAGGATTTTGACCGAATCTGCCGGGAAAAGGAAGAACGGCTGTTTACGGCAAATTCCCGCCACGACAGCAGACTGGGCTGTTATGTTTCGGGAGTGGATGAAGCTTTTTTGGAGGCAGAGGACGGGAGTCTGCTTTATGGCAATATGCAGGCAGAGGAGTATATTCTTCCTTATCGGGAGGAAATCAAAAGCTGGCTGGCTGTTAAGCCGGAATACGACAGCTACGAATTTACCCGGGATAACCTATGTATCATCAATATCCGGGGCGGTGAGTATACCGGAAGTCCGGAGCTTTTTGTCAATCGCAGATATTGGCTGAAGGGTATGGCCCATATGCGCTCTGTGAGAGAAGATATGGAGTTTATGGTGGTTACGGATGATGTAGCAGCGGCAAGGCGTATTCTGCCGGAGGTTCCGGCCTTTCATTTTACCCTGGATAAGGATTATGTTACGCTGAAAAATGCCCGCTACCTGCTGCTATCCAACTCTTCCTTTGCTTTTTTTCCTGCCTTTACCAGTGAAACGGTACAGGAAATTATAGCGCCTAAATATTGGGCAAGATATAATGTATCTGACGGTTACTGGGCCTCTGAGCAAAATATCTACACCGGCTGGAAATATATGGACCGGAAGGGGAAGCTGTTTTCTGCAAAGGAATGCCGAAGGGAGCTGGCAGAGTATCAGAAGAACAGCAGACGGTATAAAAGAGTAAATCAGAAACCAAAAGGCATAGCGCTTAAAGCTATGCAGCTTAGCAGTGAGCTTTACTATGGGATGTCGTGGATCAGCCGGATAGCTGCTTCCCTGAAAAGACGACTGACCGGTCAAAGAATATAAATGTTGAATAATCAATCAGAATCGTTTAGGAAGAAAAAAATGGAAAAAATCAACGGACGGCTGCAGCTGACCAATGTAACCTTATGTGCCATGACCAGCGTATTGGTGGAAGAAACCATTAAGGCTATGGAATACAGTATGCGTGAGATTGATTTTGCAGCGGCGGTAATCATTACCCACAAAAAACCAAGACATCTGCCGAAAGGAATTACCTGGAAATATATTGATGAGCTGACGGACATCGATTGTTTTAATTATAAAACCGTATACGAGATGGGGGATTATATCGATACGGATTTCGCCCTGCTGATTCATTATGACGGCTTTGTAGTGAATCCGAACATGTGGCGGGATGAATTTCTGGACTATGACTATATTGGCTCCCCCTGGCCGCTTCCCGAGGAAGGGGACACCACTACCTATCGGGATATTCACGGAAATATCTGCCGGGTAGGAAACAGCGTATCCATCCGCAGCAAACGGCTGATGGATTTTCCCCGTAAGGCAAACATTCCCTGGACACCCCAGAAGGGATGGTTCAATGAGGATGGCTTCATCTGCTGCAGAAACAGACATCTGTTTGAAGAAGCGGGGATGCGCTTTGCTCCCCTGGAGCTGGCTGTTTATTTTGGGCATGAAAATATGATACCGGAAATTGAAGGAAAGGGAATCCGTCCCTTCGTTTTTCATAAATGGATGGGAACCAATAGGGAATACCCTGATTTTCGTCCCAAAAAGCCTATTAAGAAGGCTTTGGGAAGAATTAAGGGCAGGATATGGGGGCTGCTTCACCCTGAACAAGAGGAAGAAAAATGATTTACGATTGCTTTCAATTTTTTAATGAGCTGGATATTTTATACCTTCGGATGAAGATTATGGATCCCATCGTGGACCGCTTTGTGGTCAGTGAGGCTACCACCACCTTTTCCAGCCTTCCCAAGCCCTTATATTTTCAGGAAAACAGGGAGATGTTTAAGGAATTTGAAGAAAAAATTATCCATGTGGTGGTGGAGGACACGCCTCCGGGAGATACTCATGTACGGGATACCTTTCAAAAAAATGCGGTGGGAAGAGGACTGAAGGACTGCAAGGATGAGGATATTATCATCTTCAGTGATTTGGATGAGATACCCAACCCGGAAAAGATTAAGGAGATTCTGCCTGATTTTCAGGATGATAAAATCTACCATTTTGCCCAGAGATTATTCTACTGTTATCTGAATATGGAAGAAGTATCCGGTAAGCTTTTGTCTTATGCAGGCGAGTTTGCCGGAGTGGAGAAGAGGCAGTGGATTGGCAGTAAGATGTGTCGTTACAAGCTGCTTAAGGAGCAGAGCCTTGAGCTGGGTGACTTGCGTTTCCCGGAAAGAAAGGAATGTGGAATCCGGGTAGCTGACGGCGGCTGGCACTTCGGCTACATGGGGGGAAAAGGAGAGAGCGATATCCGTAAGCGGGTACGGGATAAAGTAGTTTCCGCTGCCCACCAGGAATATAACAGCAAGGAAGTATTAAACGATGCTGCAGATAAAATAAAGGACGGTAAAGACATTTTCGGCCGGGATGCCAGGTTTGTGCTAAGAACCATTGACGAAACCTATCCGGAATATATCCGTACCCATCAAAAGGAGCTGTCCCACCTGATTATGCAGCAGGAAACCCAGGGGGAAAAGGCCAGGCGGCAAAGGAAAAGGCAGCTGCGAAAGCTGGGTGAGAAGGCTGTTCGGGGAGTAAAAAAAGCAGGAAGAATGCTTATCGGAGGAAGATAAGAAGGGAGGCAGCCATGCCCAAGGTATCCATATGTATACCCACCTATGAAAATGCAGGAGAAGTGAAACGACTGCTGGGTTCTGTCAGACAGCAGACCTTTCAGGATATTGAGGTTATTGTTACGGATGATTCCCGGGGGAAGGAAATCGAGAATCAGATCAGGGTAGTGCAGGAATCGGATGAGAAATTTGGAAAAAAAATCAAGTATACCCATAATGAAAAGCGGCTGGGGCATATCTTTAACTGGAATGCGGCACTGGAAAAGGCTACCGGGGAATACATCAAAATCATGTTCAGTGATGACTGGTTTACCTTCCCGGACAGTTTGGAGAAGCTGGTAAGGCTTTTGGATACGCATCCCCGGGCAGGGCTGGCTTTTTGCGGCAGTATGCAGGTGTCCCCTGGGAGGGTCTATGCCAGAAAGCCGGAGGTAGGCTACAGGGACAGACTGAAGACAGATTATCGCTACCTGTTTATCAGTAATCAAATCGGTGCTCCCAGTGATACAATCTATCGCAATGTACCGGGAATTGCCTTTGATGAAAAAAGTAATTGGGCTTCTGATGTTTTCCTCTATATGGAAATCCTGAAAAGAAATCCCCTATTTGCGTCTACCGATGAACCATTGATTTCCATCGGGATTCATGAAAACCAGTATACGGAAAGCTTTTCTGAAAAGGATGAGAGAATTTATCAGGACTATCGATATCTTTATAGGAAATATCGCTTGGAAGAAAGCAGGCTTTGTAAACAATACTTTTTGGAAAGCTACATTATCCGATTTTCCAGAGGACTTCAGGAGGCTCTGGCAAACGGATATACAGGGAAAGAATACAGGCAGGCATTAGTTCACTATTACAGGACAGAGCTGATTCCCTGTTATAAAAATGCCCTTCTTGGTAAAATATTCCCCTGTAAATCAGAGGGTAAAGCAAAAGGAAAATAAAAGCATGAGAGATACATTAACAAAGCTGTTCAGTGTGTTAAGCAGACGCCAGAAGAGAAATGTGGCAGGAATAGGAGTAATGATTCTTATCGGCGCAGTTTTGGAGACTCTGGGAGTTTCTATGATTCTGCCTTTAGCCGAGGCTATTATGGATGCGGACAAGCTGGAAAAAAACGAATACGTGGTTTGGAGTATGAACTTGCTGGGTCTGGAAAATATGAAGCAGTTTGTTATTCTCCTGCTGTTTGCCGTAGTGGCTGTTTTTGTGGTGAAAAATGCCTATCTGCTGTTTATGAATTATGTACAGGCAAAATTTGTCAATAACAACCAGTTCTTAACGGTTAATTACATGCTGGAGGAATATTTGAATCGTCCTTATGAGTTCTATTTGAATGCAGATATTCCCACGGTATTTCGGACGGTAGACAGCGATGTGCCCAAGATGTTTACTGTTCTTATGGAATTTAT
>JBJFFP010000016.1:0-2792 GCA_051891855.1 Lachnospiraceae bacterium
CAAATTAATCATTTAAAAAACCTTTGTAATTACGTACCAGCATCTGAGATTCAATTTGTTTAATCGTTTCCAGAATAACGCTGACGATAATGATCAGACTCGTTCCTCCAAAAGAAACGCTGGCATTAAACAATCCATTAAATATGAAAGGCAATACACCGACAATAGTAAGACCACATGCGCCTATGAAAATGATGTAGTTTAAAATTCTGGTTAAGTAATCGCTGGTTGGCTTACCTGGTCTGATACCCGGAATAAAACCTCCCTGCTTTTTCATATTGTTGGCAATTTCCAATGGATTAAAAGTAACTGATGTGTAAAAGTAGGCAAAAAAGATTACTAAAACAATATACACAATCAGACCGATGCTGTACTGAGGCATGGAAGGATTAACCCAATTGGAGGAATTTAATCCCTTCAATATCTCTCCTCCTATTCCTCCCGCAGTAATTCCTGCTAAACTGCATACAATAATGGGAAGCTGCATCAAAGATGAAGCAAAAATAATGGGAATAACACCGGAGGTATTTACCTTCAGCGGAATATTGCTGGACTGACCACCCACCATTTTTCTTCCCTGAATTTTTTTTGCATACTGTACCGGAATTTTACGAACAGCATCATTCAGGATAATAACCAGGATAACCATTCCTATTACAATTGCCGCAATAATCACCGCCGCTACCACACCGGAGGCAATTGCCTTTCCCTCAATAAACTGTGCATAAAGCGACTGAAAATCATTGGGCATCCTAGAAATAATATTAATGGCCAAAACAACAGATATTCCGTTTCCAACACCTTTTTCCGTTATTCTTTCACCAACCCACATCAGGAATGCACTACCGGCTGTCAAAGCTACTATAACCGTAATGATATTAAAAACATTGTACTCCTGAAGCAGGCCGCTTCTTCCAAAGCCGATTGCCAGAGCCGCACCCTCAATCAAAGCAAGTGCTACTGTAACATAACGGGTTATTGCCGCAATCTTCTTCTTACCATCCTCTCCATCCTTCTGCATTTCTTCAAGCTTGGGAATGGCAATGGTCAACAACTGAATAATAATGGATGAGGTAATATAGGGAGAAATGTTCAATGCAAAAATCGAAAAATTCTCCATTGATCCTCCGGTGAAAGCATCAAGTAAATCAAAAGCTCCACCCAGCTGCTGCGACATCCAATTAGCAAAATAATCACGATTAACTCCCGGTACGGGCAGCTGTGACCCCAGACGGATCACAACTATCATACCGAAAGTATAAATGAGTTTTTTACGTATTTCTTTAATCTTTAACGCATTTTTTAAGGTTGTAAGCATATTACATCACCTCTGTTGTTCCACCAAGAGCTTCAATTTTTTCCTTAGCACCTGCACTGAAGGCATTTACTTTTACATCAAGCTTTTTGGTTAATTCTCCATTTCCGAGGATCTTCACTCCATCTCTGGGGTTCTTAACAATTCCGGATTCAATCAGGGTTTCAACGGTTACCGTTGCTCCATTTTCAAATCTTTCCAATGCGCTGACATTAATTCCAACAATTTCCTTACTGTTTCTATTGGTAAAGCCTCTCTTTGGAATACGTCTGTATAAAGGCATCTGACCGCCTTCAAAACCGGGTCTGGGTGCTCCGGAACGAGCCTTCTGACCTTTGTGACCCTTGCCGGCAGTTTTCCCGTTACCTGAACCGTGTCCACGGCCTCTTCTAAAATTATCACTGTGTTTAGAGCCCTCAGCAGGTCTTAAGTTTGATAATTCCATTCTGACACCTCCTTCTTTATGCTTCTTCCACTTTCAGCATGAAGCCTACTTTTTTGATCATTCCTCTTGTAGCATCGTTATCAGGCAGCAAAACAGTTTTATGCAGTTTTCTAAGGCCCATAGCCTCAACAACCGCTCTGTTTTTAGGAGCAGCACCAATAGTAGACTTTACAAGAGTGATCTTTAACATTTTATCTGCCATTTGTCTCTACCTCCTAACCTTAGCCAATAACTTCTTCAACAGACTTGCCACGCTTAGCAGCTACTTCTTCAGGAGATTTGATGTTTGTTAATCCCGTGATAGTTGCCAGAACTACATTCTGCTTATTGTTGGAACCTAACGATTTTGTACGAATATTTTTAATGCCTGCAAGCTCACACACGATACGTGCAGGACCACCTGCGATAATACCGGTACCTTCAGGTGCTTTCTTCAATAAAACGCTTGCAGAACCAAATTTCCCAATAAAATCATGGGTAATGGATTTATTGTCATCCATAGCAATTTTAACAAGATGCTTCATTGCATCTTCTTTTCCCTTACGGATTGCTTCAGGAATTTCGATGGCTTTACCAAGCCCGGCACCAACATGGCCGTTACCATCACCTACTACGACCAAAGCGGTAAATCTCATATTACGTCCGCCCTTTACGGTCTTAGTTACACGTTTGATCGTAACAACTTTATCGTTTAACTCTAACTGGCTTGGATCTATGATTGTATGTTTCATGGAGTATACCCTTTCCTTTCCTAGAATTCTAAGCCAGCTTCTCTGGCTGCCTCAGCTAAAGCTGCAACCTTACCCTGGTAAATGAAGCCGCCACGATCGTAAACTACTTCTTTAATACCTTTTTCGATTGCTCTTTTTGCGATTAAAGTTCCTACATATGCTGCCGCATCAACGTTATTGGTCTTCTCCAGCTCAGCCTTAACCTCTTTTTCAAGAGTAGAAGCTGCAACTAAAGTTTTTCCAACAGTATCATCAATAATTTGAGCATACATATGATTATTGCTTCTGAAAACCGCTAAAC
>JBJFFP010000017.1:0-2787 GCA_051891855.1 Lachnospiraceae bacterium
GAAAGATCCAGCATCTCTTCCATATTATCAGATGTTTTTACCAAAAGCAAATTTCTTAAATACCAGGAAAAATCATTGACAAACTGTGTCAATTCTCTTCCCTGCATAATAGCTTCTTCCAATAGGCTGATACAGCCTGGCACATCCTTTTGTATGACCAGCCTCAGCAGCCCGCTGAATACCTGGGTATCTACCGCTCCCAGAACATCCAATACCTTATCGTAGGTCAGCTCCTGCCCAAAATGAAAGGCAATGCACTGATCCAAAAGACTGAGGGCGTCTCTCATGGAGCCGTCTGCCGTTTTGGCTACAAAACGCAGAGCCCTTTCCTCGGCCTGAATCCCCTCTGCCTCCATCAGCTCCTGCAGACGGCCAACAATGGTATCTATGGTTATCCGTTTAAAATCATATCGCTGGCATCGGGAAAGAATGGTAATGGGAATCTTATGCACCTCCGTAGTCGCCAGGATGAAAATAACATAGGAGGGCGGCTCCTCCAGAGTTTTTAGCAGGGCATTAAAGGCTCCAATGGAAAGCATATGCACCTCGTCAATAATATAAACCTTATACTTCCCCTCTGCGGGAGAGTAGGCAACCTCATCCACAATCTCACGGATATTATCTACACCGTTATTACTGGCCGCATCGATTTCGATGACGTTCATGCTCGCTCCTGCCGCAATGGCCTTACAGGAGGCACACTCGCCGCAGGGGCTTCCTTCCCGGGGATTCTCACAATTTACCGTTTTGGCAAAAAGTTTGGCTATGGAGGTTTTTCCCGTTCCTCTGGTTCCGCAAAAAAGATAGGCATGGCCAAGGCGGTCTGCCTGTATTTGATTTTTCAGGGTGGTAACAATATGATCCTGACCCTTTACATCCTTAAAATTGTCGGGTCTGAATTTACGATAAAGAGCCGTGTAGGACATTCTCTTTTCCCGCTTTCTGTTCATTTTCCAAAAAAGAGGCTGCTACAGCCGGAATGCAGGAGCAATTCCTTCTGTCACAGCCCATCTTCCAACTTCTAATCGCCAAAGCTGATTCCCAGCAGTTTTGCTTCTTTAACCATGGTAGAATCCGGCTCTACCATTTTCAGCTTTCCTGCCACCTCCTCCAAGGGCACCTTGACTATCTCACGATTTCTGTAGCCAACCATAAAGCCATATTCTCCTTCCAGAATCAGACGGCCTGCCTCCGCACCCAGGCGGCTGGCGAATACACGGTCATAGGGACAGGGACTTCCGCCTCGCTGGGTATGTCCGGGAACGGTAACCCGTACCTCTTTGCCGGTTTTCTTTTGGATCTTTTCCGCAATTTCATAGGAAACCGAAGGGTATTTGTAATTCTTCATCTTTTCCTTGTATTCCTTCTTGGAAAGAGCTGCATCCTGTTTGGAAATAGCTCCTTCCGCCACAGCCAGGATGGTGAAGCGGCTTCCCCGCTTGTCTCTGGCTTCAATGGCTTCCACCACCTTATCCATATCGTAGGGAATCTCAGGAATCAGAATAATGTCCGCTCCTCCCGCAATACCTGCATTAAGGGTAAGGTAGCCTACCTTATGGCCCATAACCTCTACGATGAACACACGTCCGTGGCTGGAGGCCGTGGTATGAATCATATCAATACAGTCGGTTGCAATATTTACCGCACTCTGAAAGCCAAAGGTCATATCCGTTCCATACAGATCATTGTCAATGGTCTTAGGAAGAGTAATTACGTTAAGCCCTTCCTCTCTTAGCAGGTTGGCGGTCTTATGGGTACCATTACCTCCCAGAATAACCAGACAGTCCAGACGAAGCTTATAATAGTTCTGCTTCATGGCTTCCACCTTGTCCAGACCGTTTTCATCCGGCTCCTTAATAGTTTTAAAGGGAGTACGGCTGGTTCCCAGGATGGTTCCTCCCTTAGTAAGAATACCGGCAAAATCTGCCCCTGTAAGCATACGGAAGTTACTGTAAATCAACCCCCGGTAGCCATCTAAAAAGCCATACATTTCAATCTCTTCACCACTACAGGTCAGAACCTTAACCACACCACGCATGGCGGCATTCAAGGCCTGACAATCTCCTCCGCTTGTCAGCATACCAATTCTCTTCATACAGGGAACCCTCCTTTTACTTGATTATTCAACGCCAGAATGTCTTGGGATAATCAGGCATCCTGTATCATCAGACCCATTATATAATATTTTTCCTTTATTCTCAAGTCCGTTGGAGGAAGACTTAACGATATGCCCGTCATACTATTAAAGAGGCTGTGGCCCATAGCGGGTCACAGCCTCCCTGTGTCTGAGCTGTCCGTTAATGACAGCTTTTATTCGTTTGTTTAACTGTTATGTGGAAGCACCTTATGATGTGGGTAATAAAATAGCAATATCATATGTCTTACTATACTGCTGCTCATCATAGCCATATTTAACATCCACAATTTTATAGGTTACCTCCAGGCTTCCTTTATCTGACTCAGTTGCCCACACTTTCTTGTTTTCCTCTACTATCAGTCTTAAGTTAGGATAGTCGGAAATCTTTAATTCCTCTCTTGCTGCCTTAGCAATGTCTGCTCCAGTTGTTGCATTAGTTACCTTACTTGCATAGCTATCAGCAAACTGCTCCAGCTCAGCTGCCAAACTGCTTGGCTGTTTACCTGTGGCAGGAATCACCTTGGTTACAGCAATCGTTTTGTTTTCTGTACCCTCACTTAAGGTAATTATATACTCCTGGGAGCCATCAATGCCTTTTTCACTGTCGCCATCCTTCTTAGTTCCTTCAGCAACCTGATAGGTTACCGCCG
>JBJFFP010000018.1:0-16351 GCA_051891855.1 Lachnospiraceae bacterium
AATTATGGTTTAGAAAAATTAGGATTTAAAGCAAGATGAGTGTAAAATATAAAGTAATACTCCAAGCAATAGTTTTAGTATTATCGGTAGGTCTCTTTTTTGATTTTTTCTCTTTTTATGCTTATGGCACTGAGACAGAAGTAGAAGAATCTATTTCTCCGGAATCTGCTCAGGAAGATAGTGACGAGCAGGAACCGACAGAAACAGAGGATTTACAAGAACCGGTTACTCCGACACAGCCGGACATTATAGAGGAGCCGGATACTGTAAAAATAACAGAAATAGATTTAGGAGACTACTTGAAAGAAATGACGGTAGGAGAAAGACAGCTTTTACTTGTAACACTTATTCCTACAGATGTTGAAGAAACGACAATCACTTATGCCTCCTCTAATACAAAAGTAGCCACTATTAATGGGCTGGGCAGGATCGAAGCTTTACGTGTAGGAAATACGACAATAACTGTATCAGCCGGGGATATTAGACAGTCTTTTGTATTGGAGGTAAAAGAAAAAGAAGACAATAATATTCCTGTAACGGATATTGAGATTGGCAATCATGAATCTGTATTAGAGGTAGGTAAGACTTTGAATATTACGGGAACTGTTCTTCCTACAGATGCAATTGAGTCAAAGATTACTTTTACCTCTTCTGACCCCTCGGTGGCAACAGTTAATTCATCAGGAGAAGTTAAAGGAATTGGGAAAGGGCAGGTTATCATAACACTTTCAGCAGGTGGAGTGTCAAAGGATGTATCATTGACAGTGAAGGTTCCTACAACAGAAATAAAATTGAGCAGTACATATATTGTATTAAAAAAAGGACAGCAATATTTACTTACAGCCACAGTCATACCGGAGGAGGCAGGGCAGAAAATTACCTATAAAAGTGAAAATAGCACTGTGGCTGAAGTTTCTGAAGATGGTGTAATTACAGCAAAAGAAAATGGGAATACAACTATTTTGATAACTAACGGAGATAGTATTGCGGCATCAACCGTTATTGTAAATGAGTCTGTAAGTAAAGGCAGGCAGGAAGACGGTCAGTCAGAGACAACAGAGGACATCATAGTTTATGATACTATTGTATATGCCTCGGAACAAAACATTATAAATATAGATATGCTGACCTACCTTTATAAGGAGAAAAAAACACTGAAATTAATAGGAGATGGATATTCCGTTGAAATTAGAGGTAAAGATATTGTTAATTATAATAATGAATTTTATACGGATATTTTTCTGGAAAATAAGGGAGAAGAGACAAGCTTTAAGATTAATAATGGACAAGCACTATGCGGTCCGATATACTTATCTTTAGATGGAATAAATGGAAAATACCTTTATTTATATAATTCATCAAAAGACAAGTATGAATTAATTGATATGGATAATACGGAGTATTTAAAATTAACAACAGCGGGCAAGTATAGATTATCCAATGAGAGAACGAGGGGAGGCAGAGAAGTTATTCAGTATCTTGCTTTTGGGATTGCCTTGGCTTCCCTAACAAGTAGTATTATTTATATTGTTAACAAAAAGAAATATTGGTTTTGGTAAGGCCAATTTTGGTAAAGAGCTATTTTGACATTCTATACCGGGAGTATGATTTGTATTACACAGGATAAATACTGTGACAACAGAATGGAGATAGGGATGGAGGCAACTATACCAGTAATTATATATGGATTGGAAGTAATAAAGTATTGGATAGGTAATAAGCTGTTCTTTGGAGGAAGAGTTTGCCGTCCCTGGTTGGCAGCAGCTGTAGGTGCAGGACTCTTTATCGGGATCAATGTTTTTGAGATTACTGATGTGGGAGCTAATATATTGGCTTATTCTGTTTCAGTTGTAGCTGCAGCAATGACAATTAAAGGGTCATTGAAAAGAAAAGTATTTGCTTTAATTTGGCTATATGGTGTGGTTTCTTCTCTTGATGCGACCATAATAGCTATGTATAAAAGAATATTTGATTATGAAGGTGCGGCCTATATCTTTGGAAGCTTTTGTACAATGTTAGGCATTGGGATTATCGGCTATCTGTTTAGCCGGTTACTAAAAAAATTAGACAATAAAAAGATAATGTTCACTGTACTGTATATTGTCCTGATATTAGTCTGCCTGGGAGTTAATTTTACTATTTCTGCAGTACAATTTATATATGAATCCCTTCCTGAAGGAATGGAGTGGATTAATCTGGATTGGCTGATGATTATTTCTTTTGCTGCACTTACTTTGCTAATCATACTGGTTTTCTATATACAAAAGCTTTATGGTTTGCTGGAAAAAGCAGTAGCAACAGAGAGGAGCCTGAAACAGATTCAGTCTGTCTATTATCAAAGCCTGTTGGAGACAGAAGAAGAAACTCGAAAATACCGTCATGATATGCACAATCATTTGCTGGCCATCAGGGAGCTGGCCAGGTCGGAAAAAGCGGTACAGACAGCGGAGTATACAGAAAGCTTGGAAGAAAAATGGAAGCAAGTTGGCAGCGGTCATTATGAAACGGGAAACAGGATTCTGAATCTTCTGCTGCATTATCACTTGTCAGCACTTCAGGATGCAGAAGTATCGATCCGGGGATTTTGCACCAGAGAGGTAAGGATAGACGAGGTGGATTTCTGTACGATTTTTTCCAATCTGATTCAAAATGCAGCAGAGGAGCTTGAAAAACAGCACCAAGACAAATATTTTATTCTGGAAATCAATCAGGGCAGAGAGAATACACGTATTACTATCCGCAATTCCTCCAGCATAGGAGTATTGACGAGAAATAACCAGAAGCTGTTAAGCAGTAAGAGAGATAAAGGAAACCATGGGATAGGCATGGAAAATGCAAAGGATACGGTAGAAAAATATGGGGGAGAAATATTCTGGAATAGTGATGGAAAGGAATTTAAAGTAGTCGTCACTATGAAAATCTGACAAACGATGACCGTTCATCAAGTCTTCCGGCGTTCACGCAAAACGAATCTAAATATTTATCAATTCCGGGAATAAGTCCGGTACTGGCAGTATATCTATTATAAAGAAGGGAAAAGGAATGATGTTTACCGGGGAATAAGTATTTCAGAAATTACCGGTGGAAAATATGAAAATGCTTTCTAGGGAATCGGTTCTAAGACCATGCCCTATGTAGTTGCCACTAAAGCACAGGCAGAGGCAGTAAAAACCGTTTATACCAACGAGCAGGTAAACTGGAAATATATAGGAGAAGCAGCTTTATTAGCCAATAAATAAAAGCTTACAGATATACATTCCTGTGCTATAATTATTAATGCCACATACAATAAATACGAAATATGGCAGCAAAGGTTCAGGAGGAGAAAAAATGAAAAATCTGTTGAAACAACTGGGTAAGTCCCTGTGTTATGTGTGTCTGTTCGGAGGAATGCAGTTTATTGCCTACTTTATTGCAATGATGCAGTATGGGGTAAAAGCGGCAGTGGAGGCAGCAAACAACGGGGAGGAGCTATCCCAGCTGGAGCTTGCCGAAGGGATGATGGATTACTTAACGCAATCTACAGGCTGGGTATTGATTTTATCGGCAGTAATGACCCTGCTTTTTGTCTGGTTTCTTTTTGCTGTGCGTAAGAAAAAGATATTGAAGGAGACTAATATCGTTCCCTTTGAGGCGAACCGGATTATTCCGGTTATAATACTGGCTGTTTCAGCAGTGGTAGCGGTGGAATGTGCTTTTTCCATCCTGCCTATTCCGGAAAGCATTCTAAAGGAATATGAGGAATCCATCATGGGTCTTTTTGAGGGAAGTACCCTGTCCATCATACTGTCTACGGTTATTGCGGCACCTATTGTAGAGGAAGTGATCTTCAGGGGACTGGTTTTATCCCGGCTTAAGAAGGTCATGCCCGTGGCGGTGGCGGCAATCTTATCCAGTCTTGCCTTTGGCTATTTTCACGGTCAGATTGTCTGGGTCTGCTATGCCACACTTTTGGGGATTCTGATGTGCTTTGTAGCGATAAACTGCAGATCCACTCTGGCTTCTGTTTTTTTCCATATGATATTTAATCTATTGGGAGGAATGCCCATAGTCAGCTACCTTTTGGGAGAAAATATGGTGCCGATAATAATAGCAGAAATCCTGGCTCTGATAGCAGGTGCGGCTGCAATTATCTGGATGTGCAGACTTTCCGGGGGGATGGAGCAAATATAAAAATCTGTTGACAGATGCGTATATATACTGTATATATTTAAATATACAGTATATATACGTTTTTTTATATGACTAAAATTTTACGATTAAGGATGAGAATACAAAGGAAGGGATAGAGATATGCAGATAGAGGCTAACAACCTTAGCAAGAAATTGGATCATTTTCTGTTATCAGATATTTCCTTTACTCTCCCGGAGGGCTATATCTGCGGGCTGGTAGGGAAAAACGGTTCGGGAAAGACCAGCCTACTGCACCTTCTAGCCGGTCTTTACCGGCAGGATGAAGGGGAACTGCAGATTGGAGAAATGAGCTATGAAAAGAACAGCCGAAAAATTCTGAATCATATCGGCATAGTCCTCCAGGAACCGCTTTTTGAAGAAAAGGACAGTCTTGGAGAGAATGGAAAAATTTACGGCAGCTTCTATCAGGAATTTAAATGGGAGAGGTTCAGAGAATACCTGAATCGGTTTAAGCTCATGGAGAAAAGCAGGTATGGAAGCCTGTCTAAAGGAGAACGGCTGAAATTTCAATTTGCTTTCGCCCTGTCCCATGGGGCAAGGCTGCTCCTTCTGGATGAGCCTACGGGAAATTTTGATCCTGAATTTCGAGAGGAATTTTTTCGGCTGCTGAAGGAATTTATTGCCGACGGAAAAAACAGTGTCATTCTGGCTACACATGCCACCGGGGATCTGGATCGGCTGGCAGATTATATTCTCTATCTGAAAGAGGGAAGGCTTAGGATGTTTTCCGACGCAGAAAGTCTCAGGGATAATTATCGTATGATACAGGGAGAAGGGTATAAGATCAGGCTGATCCGACAGGAAAGAATCCTTTATGAAGAGGAAGGAAGCTTTGGAAGAAGAGCTCTGGTAAAGGCAGGAAGAAACAGCTCCTTTGATCCACAGCTGCAGGTTTGGCGGCCGACTCTGGAAGAGCTGATGTATGGGCTGGAGAAAGGAAAAGAAAAGGGATGAAAAAAAGAATAATCAAAGAGTATTTCAGAGGATTTGCATGGAAAAATATGGTAGAGGCATATAAGGACAGTACTGCCTTGTGGCCTTCTCTTTATCTCATCATTATCCTGCCCTATGCGAATAACCTGAGAGTTGGAATTTGGATTTATATTTTAGGCTTTTTTCCCTTAGGCTTCTGCCTTCTTTCCGGATCAATCCATTTTTATAAGCCCTCCAAGCTGTTCTACCTTTGTCCCATGGATGAGAAGGAGAGAAAAGACTATATTGTAGGCCGTCTGTTATGCAATCTGTTAATTCCCCTGATGATAGGCGTGATAGGAAGTCTGCTTCTGCTATGGATGACAGAGATTGATTGGCTGACCTTTTTCCTGCTTCTTTTAAATATCAGTCTGATTGCACTTATTCATTGCGGCTTCAATCAGAGGGAAATTATCAGGGATGATCAGGGGAGGAAAAAAGGCCTTTTACAGGATTCTTCCACATTGGAAGAGGGCTTCTGTACGATTATTTCCCTTTGTTCTTCTATTTTTCTTTTGGTGGTATTTGCTGCGAATGATTCCACACAGACATATAACATCGTAGAGATTACGGTGAAGGTAATTTTGCTGCTCTTTGCTCTTTTCATCCAGCTGCCGCTGGGGATAAGCCTGCGAAAGAAGTGGAAAAAGCAGCTGCAGTCAGCCTTCAGCTGGGAAGGGAGGGGGTAGGAATGAAGCTGGTGATACAGCCCCAGGGTACGCTGGCCATTTACGAACAGATCGTCAATCAGATGAAGAATCTCATTCTTACCCGTCAGCTGGCGGAAGGAGAAGCGCTTCCCTCTATCCGATTACTGGCAGCAGATTTGGGAGTAAGTGTCATTACCACAAAAAGAGCCTATGAGGAGCTGGAAAAGGAGGGGCTGATCCGCTCAGTTCCCGGCAAGGGCTTCTATGTGTGTGAGTATAACAGTGATTACTTAATGGAGAAGCAGCTGGTAGAATGGGAAAAGCGACTGGTAGAGATTATCCGCGAGGCAAAGCAGGCGGGGTTGAGCCTTGAACAGCTGCAGGAAATGACAGAAGCTTTATATACGGAGGAATAACCATGCTGTTAGAGTTTAAACAGGTTACGACGATAAGAAGAGGATTTTCACTGAACAATATTTCCTTTCAGCTACCGCAGGGCTATATTATGGGGCTTATGGGAAAAGGGAAAAACGGCGCGGGAAAAACCACTCTTTTGACCCATATTGTAGAGGAAAGGATTCGCTATCATGGGGAAATAACTCTGCTGGGAAAAAGTATACGAAAATACCCTCTTTGGGCCAAAAGCCAAATTGCCTTTATCACAGAAGAGGGGCCCTTTTTTGAAGAGAAATCCTTGGAAAAAAATGCAGAGCTTTTCGGCCTTTTTTATGAAAGCTTTTCTATGGAAGGATTCCGGCAGCAGATGAAGAAAATGGAGCTTCCCTTATCCCGTATATATGGCAGGCTGTCCAGGGGAGAGCGAATCCGATTCCATCTGGCCTTTGCCATGGCATACCGTCCCTGCCTGTACCTGATGGATGAGGTAACGGCGGGAATGGATCCGGTATTTCGTACAGATTTTTACCACACTCTTCATGAGCTGATCAGAACCGGAGAAAATTCTGTAATCATGACCGGACATTTAACGGAAGAAATGGAGCAGAGAACAGATTATCTTGGTATATTATCGGAGGGAAGGCTGGCAGCCTTCGGGGAGACACCGGAGGTGATGAAGCTTTGGCCCTCTGTACATAATGACGTCGGCTAGAAATAAGGAAAAAAGGATGAGAGAAGAAAAGAAATTGGAAAAAAGACAGGAAAAGCTTTTAGGGACTTTTTACGAAACAGCGGATGCCCTGGCAGCATACAGGGTAGTGATGAAGATAGTGGACGGCTTTCTGGTGCTGCTTCTGGTTTGTATGGGTGCAGTTCCCTATCAGCTAGGGACAAGAGAAGAAATTCAACCCCTTATCCTGATTGTTTCCCTTTTGGCAATGGAATGGCATATGTTTCCATACACCCAGTTTGGAAAGGTGCATGCGCAAAACAGGCGTATCTGGAAAAATATGGGCTATCTGCCCTTGAGCCGAAAGCTGCACAGTCGATTTCGTCTGAAAAAGCTGTTTTGGTACTGCTTTCTTATTTGGATGCCGGTAGCGGCGGTACAGCTTCTGGCGGCTATGGCGGAGTATGGAGAAATTCTCTGGGGAAATATCCGGTATCCCTTTACCCATGTTTTTCTGCTTCCCTTTTTGGCAGGAAGCTTTATGCTGTATCTGTGCAGAAGAAAAGCCTAGAAATCGATTCGGGCTCCCCATATTCTGCTTTACTCTGCCCTGTAATATATGATAAAAATAAAGAGGAAAGAAGGGAGGAAGCTATGGCAGGACAGCTTTTTTTATGCGCCACACCGATTGGGAATCTGAAGGATATGACCCCAAGAGCAGTGGAGTGTCTTAGAGAGGTGGACTTAATTGCAGCGGAGGATACTCGCAACAGCATTAAGCTTTTAAACCATTTTCAGATTAAGACACCCATGACCAGCTACCACGAGCACAATAAATATGAAAAAGCTGACATGCTTGTCACAAAGCTTTTGGAAGGAAAAAATATTGCCCTGATTACCGATGCGGGAACACCGGCCATTTCCGACCCCGGAGAGGTTCTGGTGATAAAATGCAGGGAAGCAGGAATCGCAGTGACATCTTTACCCGGGCCGGCTGCCTGTATTACGGCCCTCACCCTTTCGGGGCTGCCCACAAAAAGATTTTGCTTTGAGGGCTTTCTGCCTTCAGAAAAAAAAGAAAGAAAAGAGATATTGGAAGAACTAAAGGGGGAAAGCAGAACCATCATTTTGTACGAGGCTCCCCACCATTTACGGCAGACATTAAAGGAGCTGGAAACTGTCCTGGGAAATCGACGGATTACCCTGTGCCGGGAGCTGACCAAAAAATTTGAAACCATATTTCCTACTATCCTGGAGGAGGCTATAAGCTATTATGAGGATAATGAACCTCGCGGGGAGTATGTTCTGGTGGTGGAAGGAAAGAGTCTGGGAGAGAAAAAGAAGGAGGAGCAGTCTTCATGGCAAAGCCTTTCTCTCCATGAGCACATGCAGCATTATGAAGGGCAGGGAATTGACCGGAAAGAGGCCATGAAGCTGGTGGCAAAGGACAGAGGGATCAGCAAAAGAGAGGTTTATCAGCAGCTGCTGAAATAAGGACAAATAAAGAGGAGCCGGAATGAAAAAATTCATGACTTATTTGCTTATTTTTACAGCTCTGCTTCTATGGGGCTGTGGAAATAGAGAAGTACAGGAGACAGAGGCGGTAGTCACAGAGATTATCAGTGAGCCGGGAAAAATTCGTTTTATCTTTGATTCGGATTGGACAGTAAGCCGGGAAGGAGTACAGGAAGATATTCTTTCCCGGATGCTGGAAGAGGATGAGTTAATTGCTGTGAATGCCATAAGCGGAAGCAGTATTAGCCTTGTATATGAGGATTTAACCGAAATTCAGGGAGGGACTCTGGTTCGGATGGAGGATTATGTGGAGGCCTATTGGGAGAAGCTGAAAACGGACTCCTCTTATTCCTATAATTGCACAGAACCGGAAATGGCACAGCTGTACGGAGAGGAATACTATACCTTTGCCGCTGAGGTTTCCGAATTGGAGGCCAATCAGCAGTTTTATCTTCGTCGGATAGGGGATAGAGTGATGATTCTGACCTTCACTGCCTACGGAGAGGAAAGGGCGGAGAATCTTATGGAATATGGAAGTAGTTTATAAAATCATCTTGCATTTTTTACAAATAGTGCTATGATAAAAAAAGTGATGTATAAATATACAAATATGAGGAGGATAAGATGAAAAAATTATTAATCAGTCTGTTGACCTTAGGGATGATTTTGGGATTGACGGCCTGTGGAAGCTCTGATTTGCCTGCCAATTCGGTAAATTCTGTGGATGACCTTCCCGGGAAAACCATTGGTGTGCAGTTGGGAACTACAGGGGACATTTATGCCAGCGACTATGAGGAAGAAGGCTCTACCATTGAGCGCTATAACAAGGGTGCAGATGCCATTCAGGCCTTAAAGCAGGGTAAGGTGGACTGCGTAATCATTGATGAACAGCCGGCCATTGCTTTTGTGAATAAGAATTCTGATCTGAAGATTCTGGAGGAAGAATTTGCACTGGAAGAATATGCAATCTGCATTGCAAAAGAGAATACCGAATTAAAGGAAAAGGTAAATGCCGCTCTTGCCCAGCTGAAGGCTGACGGTACACTGGACAACATTATTTCCAACTACATAGGAGACGATACTAAGGGAAAGACTCCCTATGAATCTCCTGCTGATGTAGACCGCAGCAACGGTACTCTGGTGATGGCTACCAACGCAGCTTTCGAGCCCTATGAATTTTATGAAAATCAGAAGATTGTAGGTATTGATGCAGATATAGCTCAGGCGGTATGTGACCTTCTGGGTATGGAACTGAAGATTGAGGATATGGAATTTGATTCCATCATTAATGCGGTTACCAGCGGTAAGGCAGATATCGGTGTGGCAGGTATGACTGTAACTGAGGATCGTCTGTTAAGTGTGGATTTCTCGGACCCTTATACTACAGCAACTCAGGTAATCGTTGTCCGTGGTAAATAAACAGGATAAGGGATAAAAGTGCTGCTGCTAAGCCCGAAGTCGGTTTAGGCAGCAGCTTTCTTTTTTTGAGGTGACCTATGGAAGACTTTAAACAGAAATTTTATGTAAATTTTATTCAGGATGATCGGTGGAAGTATATCACCAATGGTCTGGGAACTACATTTACCGTAACCTTTTTTGCCATTATTTTAGGTGTGGCATTAGGATTTGTGATTGCATTGATCCGATCCACGGCGGATAAAAGCGGAAGTAAAAATATTGTTTTGAGACTTCTGGACTGGTTTTGCAAGCTTTATCTTACGGTGATAAGGGGAACACCGGCCATGATTCAGCTGCTGATTATGTACTATATTGTTTTTGCCACTCCTAATGTGAGCAAGCAGTTTGTGGCAGTTTTATCCTTTGGAATCAACTCAGGAGCCTATGTGGCAGAGATTTTCCGTTCAGGAATCATGTCCGTTGATCCGGGTCAGATGGAGGCGGGACGAAGCCTTGGCTTTGGGTATGCCCAGACCATGTGGTATATTGTTGCCCCTCAGGCCTTTAAGAATGTACTTCCGGCATTGGCTAATGAGTTTATCACATTGTTAAAGGAAACCTCAATTTGTGGTTATATTGCTTTGACTGATATTACCCATGGAGCCAATACCATCAGAAGCCAGACCTATGAGCCCTTTCTGCCTCTGGTAGCAGCGGCATTGATTTACTTGATTATTGTATCTATTTTAAGCTTCGGTGTAGGAAAACTGGAAAGGAGGCTGAGAACCGATGTCCGATAAAACGGTTTTATTTGAAATAAAGGATTTATGCAAGGCCTTTGGTGATAATCTGGTTCTTGACCATATCTCCACCAATATTTATCAGGGAGAAGTGGTAGTTATTGTAGGACCCTCCGGCTCCGGTAAATCTACTTTCCTTCGGTCTCTGAATCTTCTGGAGGAGCCTACCGGGGGAAGCATCTGTTTTGAGGGCCTGAATATTACCGACCCCAAATGCAACATTAATAAGTACAGACAAAAAATCGGAATGGTTTTTCAGCATTTCAACCTGTTTCCCCATAAAACCATTTTGCAGAATATGACCCTGGCTCCCATTAAGCTGTTAAAAAAGCCCAGGGCAGAAGCAGAGAAAGAGGCAATGGAGCTGTTGAAAAGAGTAGGGCTGGAGGAAAAAGCGAACGCATATCCTTCTCAGCTTTCCGGTGGACAGAAGCAGAGGATTGCCATCGTCCGCTCATTATGTATGAATCCCGATGTGATGTTATTTGATGAGCCTACCAGCGCGCTGGATCCGGAAATGGTAGGAGAGGTATTGAATGTTATGCGTGATCTGGCAAAGCAGGGAATGACTATGGCAGTAGTGACCCATGAAATGGGATTTGCCAGAGAGGTAGGAACCAGAGTATTATTTATTGACGAGGGACAAATTAAGGAAGAAAATACCCCGGGAGAATTTTTTGCCAATCCTAAAAATCCCAGACTGCGGGAATTTTTATCTAAGGTACTATAAAGAAGCTTCATGGAAAAAAGGATAAGTGTCCTTTTTTCTTTTTTTATGTTATGGTATAAAAAAGAGAGAAATAATAAGGAGGGACTTGAGGATGAATTATTCACCGGATGCCAGTAAACAGTATCACATTCAGGTAGGAAGGGGTGACGTAGGGCGTTATGTGATTATGCCCGGAGACCCAAAGCGCTGTGAGAAAATTGCCCGCTATTTTGATGATGCAAAGCTGATGGCAGACAGCAGGGAGTATGTGACCTATACCGGTTATCTGGAGGGAGTGAAGGTCAGTGTTACCTCCACCGGTATAGGGGGCCCTTCAGCTGCGATTGCCATGGAGGAATTGGTGAAGTCAGGAGCGGATACCTTCATCCGTATTGGTACCTGCGGCGGGATGCAGCTGCCTGTAAAGAGCGGAGATGTGGTGATTGCCACGGGAGCAATCCGTATGGAGGGAACCAGTAAGGAATATGCACCCATTGAATACCCTGCAGTGGCCAATCTGGAAATTACCAATGCACTGGTAGCAGCAGCAAAAGAAAAGGGAGTACAGTACCATGTAGGTGTGGTACAGTGCAAGGATTCCTTCTACGGTCAGCATGAGCCGGAAATCAAGCCGGTGAGCTATGAGCTAGTTAATAAATGGGAGGCCTGGAAAAGAATGGGCTGCCTGGCTTCGGAAATGGAATCCGCAGCATTATTTATTGTGGCAAGCTATCTTCGTGTTCGTGCAGGAAGCTGCTTTGTCGTGGTGGCCAATCAGGAAAGAGAGAAGGAAGGATTGGAAAATCCGGTAGTTCATGATACGGACATGACCATCCGGGTGGCAGTGGAAGCACTGCGAAAATTGATTAAAGAGGAGAAGAGGGATGGAAGCATTGACTAAGGATATAATTGAGGAACTGATTGAAGCAGCTCTGGCCCAGCGGGCATTTTCCTATGTGCCCTATTCCGGATTTAAGGTGGGGGCAGCCCTTTTGGCAAAAAACGGAACCATCTATACCGGCTGTAATATTGAAAATGCAGCCTATGGTCCTTCTAATTGTGCAGAACGGACGGCCTTTTTTAAAGCGGTCAGTGAAGGGGTAAGGGAGTTTCGGGCTATTTGTATCGTAGGAGGGAAAGAAGTGACCCTGACAGAATTTGCCGCTCCCTGTGGGGTATGCCGCCAGGTAATGATGGAATTTTGCCATCCCGCGGAATTTGAAATTATTCTGGCAAAGAATAAGAAGGAGTATGAGCTTTATACCTTAAAGGAGCTGCTTCCCGTGGGCTTTGGCCCGGCTAATCTGTCCTAATGGCAAATAAATGAAGGATGAAGAGAAGCTATTGACACAGAATGTGTATACGGTAGCCTATCCGGCTTTATTGCCATTGCAGCCGTAATTTTCGGTAAGTTTTCTCCGGGAGGTGCCATGAAGGCCTGTCTTCTGTTCGGTTTCTGCAGCGGAGTAAAATCCATTATCAGTATGTCCAATGTTATTTCACCAAACCTGATTTCCATGCTTCCGTACCTGGTAACGTTGGCGGCACTTATTCTGTTTGTGGGCAAAGGGCATACCCCTGCCGCTAACGGAAAAATTTTTGAACGGTCTAAATAAAAGATAAGGAATAAAAATTGTTATTGAGAAAGATATAGGAGGATTAGAGATGCCAATACCTACACCACATATCGCAGCAAAAGAAGGCGATTTTGCCAAAACAGTATTAATGCCGGGAGATCCTCTGCGGGCAAAATACATTGCAGAGACCTATCTTGAGAATTCCAGGCAGGTTACTTCCGTGAGAAATATGCTGGGATTTACCGGAACCTATAAGGGAAAAGAGATATCCGTAATGGGAGGGGGAATGGGAATGCCCTCTATAGGGATATATTCCTATGAGCTGTTCAATTTTTATGGAGTCGATCAGATTATCCGAATCGGTTCTGCCGGTGCCCTTCAGGATGAGGTAAAGGTCATGGATGTGATCGTAGGAATGGGAGCCTGTACGGATTCCCGTTTTGCTGAGCAATATGGCCTTCCGGGAACCTATGCACCCATTGCGGATTATGGGTTGTTAAGAAGGGCTGTAGATGTGGCAGAAAGCCAGGGAACAAAGATAGTTGTAGGAAATATACTCTCTTCGGATGTTTTTTATAATGCCAATAAAAATGTCAATGATTTATGGAGAAGTATGGGAGTATTGGCTGTAGAGATGGAGGCGGCAGCACTCTATATGAATGCAGCAAAGGCAGGAAAGAAAGCCCTTTGTATCCTTACTGTCTCCGATCATCTTTATCGCAATGAAGCTTTAAGCGCCGAAGAACGTCAGTTGGGCTTCGGTAAAATGATGGAAATTGCATTGGAGCTGGCATAAGGAGGAAAGGATGAACAAAAAGGAAATCGTAAAGCATGTGGATCATACTCTGCTGACGCAGACGGCTACCTGGGAGGAAATCAGACAGATTTGTGATGATGCTGTTTTATATGGAACGGCAAGTATATGTATTCCTCCAAGCTTTGTGAAGCAGGCGAAGGAATATGTAAAGGATAAGATGGCAGTCTGCACCGTAATCGGCTTTCCCAACGGCTATACCACCACAGCGGTAAAGGAATTTGAGACGAAGGATGCTCTGGAAAATGGTGCCCAGGAAATTGATATGGTCATCAATATCGGATGGCTGAAGGATAAAAAATATGATTTGATAGAGGAAGAAATCCGTCGGTTAAAGAAAGTCTGTGGGGATAAACTGTTAAAGGTAATTGTTGAAACCTGTCTGCTGAATGATGAGGAGAAGATAAAAATGTGTGAGCTGGTAACAGCAGCAGGTGCGGATTATATCAAAACCTCAACAGGATTTTCCACTGCCGGAGCAACCTTTAAGGATGTTGAGCTTTTTGCTGCGCATATTGGTCCCCAGGTAAAAATCAAGGCGGCAGGCGGAATCTCTTCCCTGGAGGATGGGGTAAAATTTCTTGAGCTGGGGGCAGACCGACTGGGAACCAGTCGGATAATCAAATTAATGAAAAATGAGGAAGCTAAGGGATATTAAACTGGATTTTAGAAAGGTAATCGGTGTTATGCCAAAATTTAAGCGTATATTTGTTATTGTAGTAGATTCCCTGGGGGTAGGTGAAATGCCGGATTCCGCAGATTTTGGGGATGTGGGAGTAAATACACTGGGGCATATTTCCCAGGCGGTAGAAAGCTTTACTATTCCCAATTTGCAGAAGCTGGGGATGGCTAATATTATTCCCTTAAAGCAGGTGGAGGCAGTAGATAAGCCGCTGGGTTATTATACAAAACTGTTGGAGAAAAGCAGGGGAAAGGATACCATGACCGGTCACTGGGAAATGATGGGACTGGAGGTTACCACTCCTTTTCAGACCTTTACCGATACCGGATTTCCGCCGGAGCTGATCAGGGAGCTGGAAAAAAGAACGGGCAGAACCGTAATTGGCAATAAGAGTGCCAGCGGAACTGAAATTTTAGATGAGCTGGCAGAGGAAGAAATATCTACGGGCCATATGATTGTCTATACCTCCGCGGATTCTGTTTTGCAGATTTGCGGAAATGAAGAAACCTTTGGACTTGAAGAGCTGTACCGCTGCTGTGAAATCGCCAGAGAAATTACCATGAAGGACGAATGGAAGGTAGGGCGTGTTATTGCCAGACCCTACGTGGGGAAGAAAAAAGGGGAGTTTAAGCGTACCAGCAACCGACATGATTATGCCCTGAAGCCCTACGGAAAAACAGCGTTGGATGCCCTGAAGGAGAAGGGCTTTGACGTGATTTCCGTAGGAAAAATCAAAGATATTTTTGACGGAGAGGGAATTACCGAGGCATATAAATCTCAGTCCTCTGTACATGGAATGGAGCAGACCATTGATATTGCCCAAAAAGAGTTTACCGGACTTTGCTTCGTCAATCTGGTGGACTTTGATGCTCTTTGGGGACACAGAAGAAACCCTGAAGGTTACGCAAAAGAGATTGAAAAGTTTGACGAAAAGCTGGGAGCTTTTTTGGAAGCTTTGAGGGAGGATGATCTATTGATTATCAGCGCGGATCACGGTAATGATCCTACCTATACCGGAACCGACCATACCAGAGAGAAGGTTCCTTTTCTGGCGTATTCCAAATCCTTTAAGGGAAGCGGCCAGCTGCCGGAAGCTGAGAGCTTTGCGGTTATTGGAGCCACGGTTGCCCATAACTTTGGAGTGGACATGCCGGAAGGAACCATAGGAGCCTCCCTGTTAGATAAGTTGAACTAGAGGAAATTTTTTGATGAAAAGAAGAATCATGTTGGCAGCCCTATATGGTTTATTGATTCTGGGCCTGGCTGCCTGTGGAAAAAATACAGGTGCTGACACTGAGGTGAAAAGCAGTCTATCCATGGAAACCACGGTAGAGGAGACGGCTGAGGAGGAAGCAGAGGGATTAACCGTTGAATTGACCTATGATGTGCCGGAGGGCTTCATTTTGGATAAGGAAAATTCCGGAAATGGAGCATTGCTCTATCACAGTGAAAAGGAGAGCGAATATTCCAATCTAAATTCCTTCAGTATGGAGAATGATGGTTCCTTTGAAAGAGTCACGAATGAAAATTTTACGGCTCAGCTGGAGGAACAGATGGAGGCCATGTGGGAAACAGAGCTGACCCTGACACTGCTTGAACATAAGGAATATGAAATTGACGGACGTCGGGCATTTATGCACAGCTATGAATATGAAGAAGGCGGAATAAAATATACACAGACCCAGTGTATTATTGAGGATGGGGAGCAACTTCATTTTATTACGTTTACCATAATCAATGATGAGCCTTATACAGATGCTTTTGCAGCCACTTTGGATTCGGTAAGATTTGAGTAGAGATAATGAAAAATGGAACTGTTTTGAGGCTGCAGATTGTGGCACAGCAGAAGTACGTTGGGAGAGAGAAGAGCAGAGAGTAATTTAGCTTTCTGCTCTTTTTTATTTTACTATAATTTGTAAGATACCAGGGTCAAAAGGTCTGAACCCACATGAGCTTGCTCAAATGTGGGTGAAT
>JBJFFP010000019.1:0-10141 GCA_051891855.1 Lachnospiraceae bacterium
ACGGTCAGCAGCAAGAGAGTCAAGGCTCCCATATCAGAACATTAAAGGCTGTCGAAAAAATGAGGTGTCGGAAAGGCCTAAGACGGTGGATTTGCTATTAAATACTGGTAGGTTAAAGATTAACCAGAGGTGTACCCAAATACGAAAAGCTATTGGCTCCCTGAGATGGGATGAAAAGCACCCAGACAGACCGGAGGACAAGAATCTGGACAACTGTAACGACTGGTGGGATGCTTTTTGCTACACATGGTTGGATTTTGTGGAATATATTGACCAGAAACGAGGAGGATAAGAGGATGAAGGATTTTGTGAAAAACTACCTGATGAAAAAAGGATATAAGGTAAATACAGAAGCACTGGAGATTATTAAGGAGTGTGAAGATTGGTATAAAAATAAGGTGATAGAGGATTTCCATAAAAGAAGAACGGTGCAAGGACAGGAATACACTCTAAGCCGTATGAATTTTGCCAAGAGATGCTGCTCGGATGATTCTAACCTGTGCGAAATTATCTCTGTGTCCCCCGAACATGATGGGGATTCCAAAAGCTTTATCGATCAGCTGTTAAAGAGCAATCGCTTTGAAAGCCAATACAGGAAACAGCTTGAAAAGGTATCAGCCACAGGGACTGCAGGAGCTTATATTTATCTACAGGGAGCTAAATATCTTGAACATGATAAGGATAAGGTGAAAGTTCAGGGAGGAATAATCAGAATTAACTATGTAGATGCTGACTGCATTATTCCTCTGACAATAGATAACGATGTGATAACTGAATGTGCTTTTTGCGGTACGAGCAGAGCGAAAGGTAAGTCAGTGACAACCCTTGTTATTTTTGCCATGGATAGTAGTGGAAACTATAGTTCAGAAACAGTGCGATTTGATTCTTCCGGTAGAGAAATAGAAGGTGAGGGGGGGATATTACAACTGGGGGAGGTTAAACCATTTTCCGTATTAACCAACGCAGAGGTAAATAATCTTGACGATATGGAAGGATATGGCCTGCCTAAGCTGTATACAGCCATACCTATTCTGGAAGCCATGGACCTATGCTATAACGTGCTTTACTCTGACTTGGATAAGTCCGAGAAAATTATATTGATTAATGACTTGCTGTGCGAATTTGATTCCAGAACAGGTAAACCCAAGATTACACCTGAGCAAAAAAAGCTATTTATGTTTTTGGGGGAAAAGTTGCCGGATCAAAAGGAAGTTATTCAGGAATATAACCCAGAAATCCGTATTGATCAGATTACCAAGTGCTTCGAGCTGGTACTTTCCCTTCTTTCTATGTCTTTTGGCTATGGAACCAAGAAGTACACCTTCGAGAATGGTAAGATTACCACAGCCACAGAATATATAGGTGAAAAACAGGATTCCATGCAGGAGTTGAATAAGCAGCGGAAAAATGCCACTGACTATATCAGCGATATTGTTCATGCGGCCTTGTGGTTTTCCAATCAATTCCATAATACCGGATATAATGTGACAGAAGGGCTGGCTATCGAATTTGACGATTCCTATATTGAAGATAAAACCACTAAACTGGAGGCAATGCGGGCTGATGCTCTGTCCTTCCCGGAAATTCCCTGGCTGACGAGACAGTATATCAAGGAAAAGTACAATCTTTCAGATAGCGAAGTAAACAAATATATCGACGAAGGAAAAGATGATCCTGATGGTAATGAGAACGAAGAAGAGTAAGGCGGTGATTTGAGGGCACTGACACCAGAACAGATTGATATTTTAGTAGACAAATACATAATAGGGCTGTATCAGGAAATGGAGAGGGAAATCATAGCTGATATAGCCCGCCGGATAAAAAAGACAGGCCGCTATACGGAGACTGCTGAACTGATGGCCAAATCTATGGTAGAACAGGGCTATTCGGCATCAAAAATACAGGCAGAGGTAATGAAGCTGCTAAGGGCAGATAAGGCCTATCAGATGGCTGTAGCAGAGAATACCAAGGCTTATAAGAGGAATGTACAGGAAATTATTGATAAGACCTTAGAGGAGGCAAATAAGGGCAATAAGGAGCTAATTGCAGGAGCCGCCAATATGGCATGGAATAACGACCTATCCATGTGGCAGGAGCATGGTGTTGATCTGAAAGAGCCAAATACCATGAGCCAGCTCATGACCGCCTTTCAGATACAGACAGCAAAGGAATTGAAGAACATCACCAGGACAACAGGATTTAAAAACACTGTACTGGGAACAACAGGTGTTTTGAATGCTTATCAGAAAGAACTTGATCTAGCAGTATTAAAGATTGCCACTGGCACATTTTCTTATGACCAGGCGGTAAATGATTGTGTAAAGCGGCTTGCCGTAAGTGGACTGCGGTCTATTGATTATGCCAATGGCAGAAGCTACCAGATAGACACTGCCGTTAGAATGGCAGCAAGGACAGGAGTAAGTCAGTTGTCTGGCAGAATAACGGAAATGAACCTGAAAAGCACAGGACAGGATTTAGTTATTGTTTCCCAGCATATGGGAAGTAGACCGGAACACGCTCCTATACAAAATAAAGTATTCTCTTATAGTGGAAAAAATAAGAAATATCCTTCTTTTCAAGCCCCTATTGGCAGTGGTGGAGCTGGCTATGGCATGGCTGATGGAATCAAGGGAGTAAACTGTACCCATGACTTTTATCCCTACTGGGAGGGCGATGCCATTCCAAAAGACATTGAGTATGATGAAAGATACTATAAAAATACCCAGAAGCAACGAGCCATGGAAAGAAATATCCGGGCTACAAAGCGGGAGATAGAAGCCCAGAAAGCTATCGGTGGAGAGACCAAAGAACTGCAAGCTAAACTCCGCAAACAGGTATCTGATTACTATAGCTTCAGTGATTCAGTGGGTATCCGGGCAAAGGATAATCGGTTAAGGGTGGTAAGTAGCACATCAAGTTCAAATAAGGCGAAAGAAAGGGAGATTAAAAGGGGTGAAGATAATGTTGTAAAATCTACAGGAAATGCTACAATTAAGATATCAAAAGAAAAAAAGGTAGAAGATGTGCATCTAATAGGCAAGATTGACAAAAATATTTATAAATGTATAACAGAAGATATTGTGACAGATGAAGTAATTATTACGGATGAAAGAATTCGACATATAAAAGCTAGGCATCCAAATGACTATGAAAGCTTTTGTGGATATTTAAAGGATATTATAGAGCAGCCGCAGTATATTGTAGAAACGCAAAAGCCGAATACGGCCTTAATTTTAAATGAGGTCATAGATGGGAAGGAGCAGTTCAAGACAGTGCTTAGGTTAACAACCTCTTGCGATAACCCAGAGTTTAAAAATTCAATTATTACCTTTATGAAGATTAACGAAAAAGAGTGGAGCAGGATATTAAGAAATAAAAAGATTCTTTACAAAAAAGAATAGTAATGCTATAATTTTTATAGAATATAAGAGAGATTGTTTGAGGTGGAAGATTCCGTACCCGTCCACGCGCCGATGGCTTGACAGGGGAAACCCGAGAGATGCAGGAGAATGGTACGCCTGCCAAACAATCTCTTGCATATTCTAGGTTGGCAATAAATGAAAAGAGTTACTTGTCTGATTGCCAAGTGATTTTATGAACATAGTTGTATGCTAAAAATTTTATTGATGAAAGCATTATTCTGTGTCAGAAGAATCAAGAGGGCACAACATGAAGTATTTTTGGTATCCATGCCCGTATTGCAAGGGCAAGATGTTTATGGTCCGGGAAGATACAAAGCTGGTCAATTTCCCCGGATACTGCAAGAAATGTAAAATTGAATCAGTAGTAACGATAGAGCCTAAGAGCCGAGTAGTTAAGTCAATGTGATTTAGCTTTCGGTTCTTTTTTTATAGGTTTTTGCTGCGAATTTTGGCCAGCAGTATAGCGGATTAGTGTAAAGGCAGCATAGCGGTCTCCTCGGCCGAAGGAGTGGGCTCGATTCCCTCATCCGCAATCCCATATCGCAGAAAGTGCGATTCAAAAAATCATTTTAGGAGGAAACAATGAAAAACATTTTTGAAATCTTGAAGGAGTATGGCTTGGAAGTTCCAGCAGACAAGCAAAAGGAATTTGAAAAAGCGGTGCTTGAGAATTACAAAACCGTTACTGATTATGATAATCAGACACAGAAGCTGAACGCAGCCAATGATACGATTAAGGCAAATGATACTGCAATAAAAGACTTACAGACCAAGCTGGATGCTTTTAAGGATGTGGATGTGTCGGAATTGAACGCTACAATCGAGACGCTTAAGACCGAAAAGGCCAATATCCAGAAGGACTATGAAGATAAGATTGCAGACCGTGACTTTAATGACCTGATAAAGGATGCTATTTCTTCCGCTAAAGGGCTAAATGCAACGGCAATTACAGCACTTTTGGATGTAAATACCTTAAAGGCATCAAAAAACCAGAAAGAGGATATTGCAGCAGCACTAAAGACCTTATCAGAGGCAGAGGACAGCAAGATGCTTTTTGGAGAGCCGGAGCCTGATATAGTGGGAACCGGTGACCCTATCGGAGTAGTAACCAAACCAGGCAGCCAGGACAGCGATGCGGCAATGCGTGAAGCTATGGGACTGCCACCAATCAAAGAAGAAAAATAGGAGGATAATTGAATGCCAAACACAATCGCATTTCCCAAGAATTATATTAATAATCTGGATGAAGTGTACAGACTTTCATCCGTAACCGCAGACCTCACTTCCCCTGCCAGTATGTCAAAGGCAGGGACAAATGCCAATGAGATTGTTTATCCGCAGATTTCCGTAACCGGCCTTGGAGAATATGACCGCAATTCGGGATATACCACTGGGGCAGTAGATTTGAAGTGGAAAACGGTTGCATTTAACTATGACAGAGGTACAAAAATCACCGTTGATGTAATGGATAATGAGGAATCCAGAAATCTTGCTTTTGGTATGGCAGGAGCTACCCTGATGCGGGAAAAGGTTGCCCCGGAGGCTGATGCCTTTACCTTTGCTACCATAGCCGCACTGGATAACATTTCCAAGACTCAGGGCACAATCGATAATGCCACTCAGTTTCTTGATGCGCTGCTTACGGCATGGACTAAGATGGATGAAGATGAAGTTCCGCAGGAAGGGAGAATGCTTTATGCAACGGCAACCCTGTTAAACAGCGTAATGGCACTGGATACTACAAAATCCAGGGAGATTCTTGCTAAATTTGGAGTAAAGAAGGTTGTACCACAGGCTAGATTTTATACGGTCATTGACTTACTGGATGGAAAATCTGGAGGAGAAGAAGCCGGACACTACAAAAAGTCTGATACCGGACATGACATTAATTTCCTGATTATCCATAAGCCGGCCATCATCAAATTTGATAAGCACGTTGCAAGCAATATCATTCTGGCATCGTCTAACCCTGATGCAGATGCAGATATTATCAAATATCGTAAATATGGACTGGTAGATGCCTATGCCAATAAGAGAGCTGGCATCTATCTGCACAGTAAAGCGTAGGAGGTGGAATATGCGTACAGTAGGAGTGGGGGCAAAGAAGCCTGATGCAGCAGACTCTCTTCTTGAAAAAAGAATTGAGGAACTGGAGAAGGAGAATAAGCAGCTCAAGGCTGAGATTAAAAAGCTGAAAAAAGAAGGTAAGGCAGAAGCTGATCCGGCCGAACCCGAAAAAGAGTAGTAAGGAGGGGCTGTAATGTCACCTTTAGTAGATTGGGAGTATTACAGCTCCACCTATAGAAAAATAACCGAGGATGGATTTGACCATGCTGAATCCCTTGCAGAGAAGGAAGTAAGGCTTGTAGTTGGCTGGGCTCGCTGGCAGACAATCAGCGGAGATGCGTTTTACTATGAACAGCTTCGGGATTGCATTTGCAATGTCATGGATAAGATGGCAGAAGATGCAGAATCCGGCAAAGGTAAGGGGTTGGCTTCGGTCAGTAATGATGGGTATTCGGAAAGCTATGCGGTGCAGACTGAGGAACAGCTTAGAAACGAGCTGCAATCCTCTATCAGAGCCTGGCTTTCCGGGACCGGATTGGCAGGTGCGTATTGAACTCCCTATTCAATGACACCATAACTATTTACAACAAAATATCTGACTCTGAATGGAAACGTACCGCTGTAGAAGGTGTACAGTGGTCGGATAAGGAAGAAAAACAGAATCTTAACGGAGTAATCAGCGTGGTAAGGTATGTGCAGATTACCTTTCCATCTGGGACTTATGAAGGATTAAACTTGCAAGCTGCCAGAGAAGAGGATTGTATTGTCTATGGAGCGGTGGAAGATGAAGTAACAGGGCAAAAGGGGAACAGAATATCCAACCTTCTGGAAAAGTACCCCAAATCCGGCAGAATACAATCCGTAAAGGACAACTCAAACAGAAATCATTTAAAGCATATTAAGGTGGTGATTGCCTAATGGCAGATATGTTTACGCTACAGACGCCAAAAGGTGAGTTGGTACGGATAAAAACGGAGTCTGGCGAAGTCAGAATGGAGATAAGATGGAATCCTGGATTCGGCCCAGATATGACAGAGAGGATTAATGGTGTTCAGGCTTATATCGATTCTAAATGCCTGGAATATTGTGATCCATTAGTACCAAAGGATACCGGAATCCTCAAGCAGTCTGGAATCATGAACACCCAAATAGGTACGGGTGAGGTGAAATACCGTACCCCTTATGCAAGACGCTGGTATTATATGCCGGCCAACTTTAATCAAGGTTCTGGCAGTGGAATGAATGCTGTAGGCAGAGGAAACTACTGGTTTGAAAGAATGAAGCAGCAGCATAAGGAGAATATCTTGAGAGGGGCAAGAAGAATAGCGGGAGCAGGAGGCTAAACGGTGACCATATCACAATATATTGTCGAGTTATTAAAAAACTATGAAGGGTTGAAGATTGAAACCAACCATGTGTCTGATGGCTCTGATCGGAATGGATTGTTCAAATCTCCGTCAAGGAGCATCAAGGAATATACAGATGGCAGCTATGAAATCACGGAATACTATCAGTTTTTAGCCAGACAGCCGGCGGCTTCTGATGATGATAGAAAGGAAGCAGATGAATGGCTGGAAGATTTAACCTATTGGGTAGACGATTTCATTTTAAATTATGCCTTTCCTCCCATTGATGGAAATAGGAGAGTTACAGGCTTATCCGTTACCGGAATACCAGCACCTATGGAAGCGGGGGAGAAGGATATTGTTTATCAGATGTCACTGTCTATAACCTATTTAAGAGAAAGAGAGGTATTGTAATGGGATTGCAAAGATTAAAAAAGCACAGAACCATGTTGTTTATTGATGATAAGTCAAAAGATGCACCTACCTGGCTTAGAATTGGGAAATCTACCGTCTACGATTTGGTATTAAATGCCCAAACAGAAGAAAATAACTTTATTGAAGATGAAATGCCATCTACGGACATTACTAATTATAAGCCGGAGATTTCTCAGGAATTGCAGTGCAATAAAGGTGATCCTGCTTTTGATTACATCTATGCTATGTTTTACAACCTCCCTACTGGAGAAGATGTAAAAATTCCGGCTCTGTTTGTGTTTGATGGGGACGTTGGAACAGAAGATGCACCGGAATTTAGGGCATGGAATACAACTTCCACAATTACGCTGGAGCATTTCGATTCTGTAGCCGAGAAGATTTACTTCAAGCTCAATATCAATAGTATCGAAAGAGGAACAGTAAAAGTAACCGATGGCAAGCCTGTTTATACCAAGGCTGTCACTAAAAATGTAGTTGCAAATGGTGCGGGCATCTAAGAAGGAGAAAACGATGGAATATACGATTATTGTAAATGGCAAAAGCTATGATTTACCCAAGAAAACAATATCTGTTATGAGTGCGCTGGATGAAGTATCCAGGGTGGATGAGAATAAAAATCTGGACTTGAGGCAGAAATATGATAGATGCCACAGATTCATGAAAGATATTCTGGGAGAAGAATCCTGCAAGGAAATCTTTGGGTCTGAACATCTGGATGAAATTGATTTGTCCGAGATTACACTTGCAGTAAATAAGATTATTGATGCTTATGAAAAGCCGGTGAATGACTATAATCAGGAAAAGGGTATGAGCAAGCTGAATAGTATTCCTTTTGAGAAGATTATTGCCCTCTCCAAAGCTGCTGATAAAATGAACGACTTTCCCGGAAAATGATAGATTTAACACAGAAGGGGTTGCCGAATGTCGTATGGATAAACGGCAGCCCATTTTCTATATATACGGATTATCGCCTGTGGATGCGTTTTGAAATAGAGGTAGGGAAATTAAGGAGAGGGCAGGTCATGGATATTTCCTATCTTTTTAAAAATGAAATGCCAGAGCATTGTAATATTACAGATATGCTCTCTTTTAGCAGGCCTCATAATCCACTACCACGTCCGATAAGGAGCGGCTCAGATGTAATAGCCATAGATTATGAGCTTGATGGAGATTTGATTTATTCGGCTTTCCTTGGCCAATACGGTATTGATTTGGTGGAAGTGGAAGAATTGCACTGGCATAAGTTTCTGGCTCTGCTAAATGGATTAAATGAAGGAACCAAGCTAAGAGAGGTGATGGGCTACCGATGCTATGAAAAATCCACTGGTAAGGGAAGGGATATTTACGAGGAATTAAGAAGGGCTTGGGAAATCGAAAAGATAACAGAAGAAAATCAGGAAGAAATTGACAAATTCAACAGTTATTTTGAGTGAGGTGACATCAGAGGGCTGATGGAAGTTTAATTTTTGATACAAAACTGGATAGCAGTGGCGTGGTTACTGGTGTTAAGAAGCTGGGAGGTACATTAGGCAGTGTAGCTGCTGGTGGGGTAAAGGTTTTTACTGCCGGTGTGGCTGCTGCATCAGCCGGAGTGACGGTTCTTGGGAAAAAGGCGGTTGAAAGTTTTGCCGACTATGAACAGTTGGTTGGTGGAATCGAAACGCTTTTTGGTGCAGGAGGCATAACTAAGGTACAGGACTATGCAAAATCAGTAGGAAAGTCCGTATCAGAGGTTAAGAGCGAATTTAATATGCTTATGGAAGCCCAGACTCTTGCCTTGGATAATGCTAATAAAGCCTATGCAACAGCAGGGCTTTCTGCAAATGACTATATGGAAACGGTCACCAGTTTTGCGGCATCGTTAAAGCAAAGCTGCAAAGATGAATTAGAAGCAGCAGAAGCAGCAAACCAAGCTGTTATTGATATGTCTGATAATGCCAATAAGATGGGTACAGACATGACAATGATCCAGAATGCCTATCAGGGTTTTGCCAAGCAGAACTATACCATGCTGGACAACCTTAAGTTAGGGTATGGTGGCACTAAGGAGGAAATGCAGCGGCTTCTTGAGGATGCGGAGAAACTTTCCGGTATCAAATATGATATTAGCAATCTGAATGATGTATTCTCTGCTATTCATGTGATTCAGGAAGAACTTGGCATTACCGGTACTACTGCTAAAGAAGCCAGTACCACAATAGCTGGAAGTCTGAATATGACTAAAGCGGCATGGTCAAATATGTTGGTTGCTATGACAACCGATAGTATGGACTTTGATACAGCGGTTAATAACCTTGTAGAAAGCGCTGCCGTTGCTGCTGAAAACCTTCTCCCCAGAATCGAAGCAACACTTAATGGAATGGGGGAACTGATAGAAGCACTTCTCCCGGTGATAATGGACAGAGTGCCAGCAATTATTAACGATGTGCTTCCCAGTCTGATTCAGTCGGGAATAGGTATGATTACCGCATTAGTGGAGGGAATCCACCAGAATCTTCCACAGATTCTTAGTAGTGCAAGAGAGATTGTTAATTCAATTTTAACAGGGATTGGTGAGATAGTCCCACTATTGTTTGAAATCGGATTCTCCATATTATTATCAATCGCACAAGGAATTACTGAGGAAATGCCTACTATTGTTCAGGCAATAGTGGAAATTATACCTTACATATCAGATGCATTTAACGAAAATGCACCAATATTATTACAGGCTGCACTTGATCTATTCATGGCAATCGTAGATGCGATTCCATTAATTATTCAAGGGGTGGTAGAAAACCTTCCACAAATAATCACTGCATTTATAGATGGATTAATTGGCGCGGTACCGCAACTGCTGGAGGCATCAATAATTCTTTTGATGGCTCTGAT
>JBJFFP010000019.1:10241-16023 GCA_051891855.1 Lachnospiraceae bacterium
AGTAGAAAACCTTCCACAAATTATTACGGCTTTAGTAGATGGATTGGTTGGCGCGGTACCGCAACTGCTGGAGGCATCAATAATTCTTTTGATGGCTCTGATAGATGCAATACCAGAAATTGTGTTATTACTAGTAGAAAACCTTCCACAAATTATTACGGCTTTAGTAGATGGATTGGTTGGCGCGATACCAGAAATATTCACGGCGGCAAAGGATTTGCTATGGCAAATCATTGAAGCGATTCCTGAAATCGTAACCGGATTGGCAGAGGCTATTCCTGATATTATTACCGGGATCGTGAACGGCCTTGCAGCCGGGGCAGGGGCTGTATGGGAAGGTGCTAAATCACTTGGAAAAAATATCATAGATGGTTTCAAGGATATGCTGGGGATACATTCTCCTAGTGCAGTCATGGAAGAGCAGGGAGACTATTTAACACAAGGTTTAGTCAATGGGCTTGCTACTTTGCCTGATCGGGCGATTGGTGCTATCAGTGGAATTATGGATGGTATTTCACAGTGGGGAGTGCAAATTGTGAATAGGGCCATAGCAATTTCTACTTCCATTGTCGATAGTATGCTAAGTCTTATTAGTGAACTACCAGGAAGATTATTAGAAATCCTCACCCGAATCCTTTCCAATGTCATTAACTGGGGAAACAATATGCTGCTGAAAGCCAAAAAGACAGGAATGGACTTTGTTAATGGCATTATAAACTTTCTAAAAGAATTGCCTGGTAAAATCAGCACCTTGCTGAATGAAATCATAAAGAAAGTGACTTCCTTTGTTACTGATATGGCCAACAAGGCAAGAGAGGCAGGAGAGGGATTCTTTAATAAAATTGTAGGAGCCTTAACCAGTTTGCCGGATAAGATGTATGAAATCGGAAGTAATATTGTAAGAGGAATTTGGAACGGTATTTCCGCAGGATGGGATTGGCTTATAGGAAAAGTGAAAAACCTTGCAAACAGCCTGTTTGAAGGTGCTAAAGAAGCCTTAGATATTCATTCACCATCCAGAAAGTTTAAGTGGCTGGCTGAAATGTGTGTAGCTGGATGGGATGAAGGTGCAGAGGATTTAATGAATCCTGCATATATGGCTAAAAACATCAATGCTAGTTTTTCAGCAATGAAAACTAAATTTTCTGGAACGAAAGCTACCGGAGTGGCTGGATATGGTGACTTTAATCAGACAATTAATATTAACAGAGAAATATCTACCCCGGATGAGCTTGCAAGAGCTGTGAGGGTAGAAATGAGATATGGACTAATGAGAGGTGTACCGGTTGGATAATAGAGTAAGAGTTAGATTTCTCAGAGAGGATGATAAAGAATTTCATATAGACGGTTCAGATTGGAAGCTGTTGGAGCTTGATGGTTTTGGTGCTTTTGAAAATGACATAAATACGGTGGATAAAGCCAGCGGAGACGGAGGAATCATTACTTCAGACAGAATTGCATCTAAGGACAGAACTATAGTAGCGAAATCGCTTAACCGTCATCTAAACGATGTACTCAGGAGAGAGGTTGGCTCTTTCTTCAATGCAAAGATGCTCTACAAGGTATATGTAACCTATATGGGAATTACCCGATGGGGAGAGGGGAAAATATACAAGTACAGCCTCCCCACGGGGAATGTCCATCAGGCCTTGGAGCTTACGGTCACTCTTTTATTTCCCAATCCTTATTTAAAATCTTATGAGGATTTTGGTCGTGATATTGCCGCACTTACACCCATGATAGGATTTCCCTATTTGTGCAATGTTGCTCCTGGCCATGTTTATGGGATTACCGGAGGAATTTATAATTTTGCCAAGCAGGTAATTTTAGAGAATGACGGAGATGTGGAAACCTACTGCCGAGCCATTTTTAAGGCTAAAGGTGTGGTAACCAATCCTACCTTGATTATTGGAGAAGATTATGTGAGGGTACTGGACATCATGCAAAAAGGTGATGTGATTGAGATGGATTTTACGAAAGACCCTCCAACGGTAAGAAAAAATGGAGTGAACTGTATCGGAAAATGTGACAGAAAATCATCTTTTGATGCAATGAGTTTAGGGATTGGAGATACCATCATACAGTACGACGCTGATGATGGTTCCAATCTTCTACAGGTGTCTATTTATTACAATAAGCTATATGCAGTGATGTAGGAGGTGCATAATGGTATCAGGCTTTAATGTGATTGCTCTTGATGAAGAGTATCAGATTATATCTCTGCTGAGATATACCAACCTGCAATGGAACCGTAAATATTTTGAGCCAGGTACATTTTCTCTGGAAATACCACTGGAACAGTACAATTCCAGTTATCGGTATATTTACACTAAAGACCGGTCGGAAATGGGAAAGATCACTCAGGTTAATTATGTGGATCAGGGTTCCTATAGGGCTATCTATTTGAGTGGCTACTTTCTGGAGAATGAATTAAACAGGAGGGTTGTCTATCGTAATGGGATAACCAACATTGCGAATGCCCCAGCATGGGTAAATAAAGCAGGCAATGCGGAAGATGTTGCCTTTGCTTTCTTCAATGCTTTTAAAGATGTGATCTTGGATGATGGCCAAGAATGTCTTTTAGGGATAGAGTCAGGGGGAAATCAGCAAAGAGGAAAAGCCGCAGCTCATGAGCGATGTGGAGAATATTTGGGAAATAAAATTTATCATATATTACAGCCTTCTAAAATGTCCTATCGTGTGTCCTATGATTTTGAAAGCAGTAGAAAGGTGTTCAGCGTATGGAGTGGAGTTGACAGGACACAGGAGCAGATAGGAAATAATCCAATTATTTTTTCTACGCATTATGGGAACATTAAAAAGCCGAATGTTTTGACAGATTACACCAATTATAAGAATGGATGCATCGTTGACAATAAAAATGATGCGACAACGTATTCTCAAGTAGTCTTGGAAAGAACTGATGTCAACGACAGTCTGCAGGATAGTTTTGCATACTTAAAATCGGCAATTAATCGTAATGACTATACATCTGATTCCCAATTTGTAACGGCATTAAAATCAGAAGGATCCACGGAGCTATCTGAACACGTAAAAACGGTCAACGTGGAATTTGATGCTATGGAGGGGTCTTATGAATATATGATTGATTTTGACCTCGGGGATATATGCTCAATAGAGATACCAGAGATCAGCATATCAGCAGATGCGGTTCTTATTGGTTGTTACGAAGTGATAAAAAAAGGTACATGGGGGCTTACGCTTGAGTTTGGTACTCCCATTTTAAAGAACAGGAGGTAGGTAAAATGATAGGCTATCCATTAGATTCCCACATTTCATTTGATAAAAATGGAATACCGGTATATGACCGGGCAATAACATCTGCTCCATTAAGAAAGCTAACAAAAGCTCTGTTTTCAGATGGAGTGCTACCAAATCCATCTACAAACCTTCAAGTGATAGCAGATGGAGAAAAAATTAAGATTAAGGCGGGCTTTGCTCTTTGTGATGGCTGCCAGAAGCTACAGGAAGAAGATCTCTCTCTTTTCCTGCCAGCGGCTGATGGAACAAACAGCAGGATTGATACGGTCGTTTTACGCTTGAATAATAACGAAGATGTCAGGGAGTGTGAGTTTCATGTGATTAGTGGAATTGCAGCAGCATCTCCGGTTCGCCCCCAATTAACCCGTACGGAATCAATATGGGAGATTGGTCTTGCAGATATTAGGAGGAAATCCAATTCCACAGAGGTGACTACGTCAGACATTGCAGATACCAGATATGAGACTTCAAGATGTGGAATCATTTCCTCTATTAGTCGGTTTGACACTACTACTTTATATCAGCAGGTGCAAGATGATCTTAATCAATTCAGGAACGTGAGCCAAGAAGAATTTAATATCTGGTTTGAAATTATGCGTGATAAATTAAGTGAAGATGCCGCCGGTAGTTTGCAGAGCCAGATAGGTATTTTAGAAGGGCTTATAACTTCCAATAAAGATAATCTGGTAAATGCGATTAATGACGTGGCACAAAGGATATTAGGATTTGATGTTCTGGATACGGTAGAGGAAATAGAAGCAAATACTTCTCCCGGAATAGCGGCTGGGGCTCTGGCCCTAAAGGCGACAAAAAATATATTTGGTGGAATATCCCAATTCTTTGTAGACCCAAGCAGTGGAGAAATAACCGGGTATACTACCGAGATTGGAGGTGCAGATACAGTATTCCCTTTTAAACGGTATACTATTGCAGACTATGTTCACACTTCTGAAGAACCAAGTATAATACTTGCAAAGAAACCTAGTTGGATATTTGCTTTCACTTATCCATTTACTGGTGCTTATAGGTGCATAGCTATCTACTGTAATGATGGAAGTAATAGTTTTTCATACGGTTACAGGCACGGTTCTAGTTCAACCAATCTAGGAGCTCAGTCAGATGCAATTGTTTTAAGTGGCTATTTACCTTCAGAAGGGAGATTATATCTTGTATATACAAATAAGGCTGTTAGTTCCAAAAACTACTATAATAACAAAACCATAAGATATGTAATCATTTGGTAACTTATAGAGAAAGAGAAGGAGAGATATGATTGAGTTAAATTATATTGGAGAAAAAACCAGACATAAAGTAGGATTTGCTTCTATTAATGAACATATTGTATCCATAACCGGAAATATCCCGGCAAAAACTAAGGGATTCACTTTATCCAGAGAGGGAAAAGAGGATGATTGGGATTATTCCGCATATACAACCATATACCGGGAAATGGAGGGAGTTGTACAGTTCAGTAATGATGGCTCTACATATGTTCCACCCACACCGCCACCGGAGCCAGAGCCTTATGTTCCCACATTAGAGGAAGTGCAGGAAGCTAAGGTTGCTGAAATGAACGCTGCCCAACAGTCGGTTATCCAACAGGGCATTGACGTACAGTTATCCGGGGGAAGTGAACACTTCACACTAACCGACCATGACCAAGCTTCTCTCATGGGATTACAGACACAGGTGGCAGCAGGATTGGAGCAGATTCCCTGGCATACCTCTGATGAAACGGAGCATTGTAAATTCTACAGCAATGCGGATATGGCCTTGATTACTACGGCGGCTATGTCATGGGTAACATGGCACGTTACCTATTTCCGGGACTTAAGAATCTACATCCGGTCACTGCATACCAAAGAAGAGGTTGAAGCAATCACTTACGGAATGGATATACCGGAGCAACACCAGAGCGATGTGTTGAAAGCTTTGATTGTTAAAAAAATGCAGATGGAGGGAGGAGCGTAATGGAGTGGATTTTATTCTTTATCGGCGGCCGGATATACACTTGGTTCGAGCTTCTATGGCGGGGCTATAGTCACTGGACAATGTTCATTGTAGGCGGTTTGTGTTTTGTGCTTTTAGGACTGCTGAACGAATACCGCTATAGCTGGAACACGTCCCTGTTAAAGCAGGCCCTGATGGGGGCGTTGGTGATTACCGCCTTTGAGTTTGTCAGTGGCTGTATCGTCAACCTGTGGCTTAAGTGGAATGTCTGGGATTATTCCGACCTTCCCTTTAACCTGTTCGGCCAGATATGCCTGTATTACTTTTTGCTATGGATTCCCTTATCTGTTATCGGTATCGTCCTGGACGATTGGATAAGGTATATCCTCTACATAATCTTTCGTGGTATTTTCCCGCGAATGCAAAAACGGGAAAGACCACACTATAACTTATTTTAGAGCCTGAGAGCCGGAGGAGAGATCCTCTGGCTTTTTGCTTAGAAGGGAGGTGAAGATAATGTCGGAAGAATTGGTGAGAAAGGATTATTTTG
>JBJFFP010000020.1:0-2644 GCA_051891855.1 Lachnospiraceae bacterium
CGTTTTTCTTGGCCAGAAGCGGAAACATATGGCCGGGACGGCGAAAGTCCTCCGGTCCGGCATTCTCATCCACACATTTTAAAGCCGTTAGGGAACGCTCCCTTGCCGAAATACCCGTAGTTGTATCCACCGCATCAATGGAAACCGTAAAGGCAGTTTCATGGTTATCCGTATTCTGCTCTACCATCTGTGGGATTCTCAGTCTTCTTACATACTCCTCGGACATGGGCATACAGATGAGCCCTCTTCCGTGTGTGGCCATAAAATTAATGTTTTCCGTTGTGGCAAACTGTGCCGCACAAATAAAGTCTCCCTCATTTTCCCGATCCGGATCATCCGTAACCAGAATAATTTTTCCCTGTTTCAACTCCTCCAGAGCTTCTTCCACTGTATTAAATTGAACCATATTAACCTCCATTCATCTGTTAAAATCCGTATTTAGTTAAAAACTCCTTCGTAATTTTGCTTTCCTTCTGTCCCTCTGCCGAAGGCAATATAAGCTTCTCCACATACTTTCCGATAATATCGGTTTCCAGATTTACCATATCCCCTTCCCCGGTTTCGCTTAGGGTGGTCATTTTAACCGTATGGGGAATGGCGGAAATGGAGAAGGTACGATTGGTTACCCCTGCTACCGTCAGGCTGATTCCATTAATGGTAATGGAGCCTTTTTCCACAATATAGCGAAGAATAGACGGTTCCGCCTCTATGGTATACCAGACAGCCGTATCATCCTGTCGGATATGGATGATTTTTCCCACACCATCCACATGCCCGGCAACAATATGTCCGCCAAATCGTCCGTCAGCCGCCATTGCCCGCTCCAGATTCACAGGGCTTCCGCCCTTTAACCGGGAAAGGGCAGAGCGATTTAAGGTCTCGTGCATAACGTCTGCCGTAAAATAATCTGTCCCATAAGAGGTTACCGTCAGACAGACACCGTTGACGGCAATACTGTCTCCCACGTGGACATCCTCCAGAACCCTCTTTGCCCCAATGGTCAAAACAGCTGAGTGGCGCCCTTTGGTAATGCTCCTTATGGCTCCTATTTCCTCAATGATTCCCGTAAACATTTCCTTCCACCTCACTCTCAATCAGAAAATCGTCCCCCAGAGAAATCATCCTGCTGCCTGTCAGCTTCACCGCTTCGTTGGGGAAGGAAACTCCCCTTCCTTCTATGGGTGTCCTTGCCTCTATCCCACCAAACAGCTTGGGTGCAATATAGGCCTGAATCTGATTTACGATTCCGCTTTCAAGAGCCGACCAGTTCAAGGTACCTCCACCTTCCAGCAAAATACTGTCTATTTTTTCCTCACCCAGCTTCTCCATCAGCTCTCTTAGATCTATTCTCCCTTCTTTTTCCCCTACTCTCAGTATCCGACAGCCTGCCTTTAGGTAAGGAAGCTGAATCCCTTCCTCCTTCTCGCAGGTGGCAATAATGGTTGAAATTTCTTTGGCTGTGGTCACTGCTTTAGCTGTAAGTGGGGTCCGTAAATGAGTATCGCAGATAATCCGGATAGGATTCTTTCCTCCCTCCAGTCTGCAGTTTAACATAGGGTCATCTGCCAGAACGGTTCCTACTCCTACCATAATTCCCGTATGTTTATGGCGCTGGGCTTGCACATGCTCCCTGGCTGCTTCTCCGGTAATCCACTTGGAAGCTCCTGTATGGGTAGCAATCTTTCCATCCAGTGTCATGGCATATTTCATCGTAACAAAGGGAAGTCCGGTCTGAATATAATGGAAAAAAATCCTATTTATGGCATCACATTCTTCCTGTAAAATCCCTTCTGTTACTTCCACTCCCTGCTCCTTCAATATCTGCATACCTTTTCCGGCTACCAGCGGATTAGGGTCACAGGAGCCGATAACCACCTTACGGATTCCGGCCTCTAAGATAGCCTCTACACAGGGCGGCTGCTTTCCCTGATGACAGCAAGGTTCCAAGGTAACATACAGGACTGCTCCCTTAGGTGAGGTTTTACAGGCTGCAAGTGCATTTCTCTCTGCATGAGCCTGACCATACACCTGGTGATAGCCCTCTCCGATTATTACCCCATCCTTGACGATAACAGCTCCTACCATAGGATTGGGAGCCACCCATCCGCAACCCATTTGGGCAAGAGATAGGGCTCGCTGCATATACTCTTTATCTGTCATTTTCCCTCACCTTCTGCCGCTTCTGCGACTCTTTGTTTCCGATTCCATAGGATGTACTTTCCCGGCAAATAAAAAATAGCCCTGAACATAAGCTCAGGGGCATACAAAGGATGATTTATCCTGTAAAAAGCTCAAGAGAAATATACCATAAGTAATTTGTCAAAAGCCTTTTAACAAAAAAGCTCTGGAATAAAGCTATTCCAGAGCATATTTCTACTTGAAGTGACAGAAGCTCTTCCTTCTGTCAATCACTATCTTCTTCCATCCAGACTATACTGTCGGCTTCGGAGTTTCACCGAATCATGCCTTACGGCTCGTGGGCTGTACCACCGGTAGGGAATCTCACCCTGCCCTGAAGATTTGTATTCAATTTTTACTGTATTATAACTCTTTATAGCTCTTTATGCAAGCCTAAGATAAAGAGTATTTCGTTTTCGTTAAATAAAAAAGTAAATTCCACCTTGAGCTGAATTTAGTCTTACAT
>JBJFFP010000021.1:0-58827 GCA_051891855.1 Lachnospiraceae bacterium
CAGTGGGGTGGCTTCGATTTGGTGAGCGACTACGGGTGGGAAAGCCCCACTGGAGAGGAAAAAAGGCTGAAGCAGTGGGGAGGCCAAGGTGGGAGCAGCTACAAAAGAGGTGTAGTCCATCTTTGATTTTCTGTCAGTGAATTTGTGCTATAAATCTACAAATTTACACTATCTGCAATTTTAGTTACGATTGACATAATTGCCGGATCTTCATATAATGATGTTACAGGGTTGAGATACCCTCAAAATAGTGTTCGCTTCCTGATATGCGGCTTATAAATGGTCAGGACTGCAAATAGTACCCGCTCCCCGATATGCGGCTTACAAATGTTCGGGATCAAAATGTTTGGGGGAAATCGGCAATAACCGATTTCCCCTTATTTGAACAGGATAAAGTCAAAAAATACAGACATTGCAATACTATTCGTTTTGGGATGGTGCTGGGAAGAAACACTGCATTTTTAATTCAGAATATGTGCCCGGCTACGGCTAAATATCTTACACCCTATATAGATAAGAATAATCAGCCGATTCGAATCGATGACCGTGTGGCTGCAGATGTAATCAAAAATGCAAAGGAGGTTTTAGCTATGGCAAAGAGGGGAACAAAAGTGATTTTTCCTGATGTATTCAGCATATACCATAGTCTTGAGCAGCAACTGTTACGGGGGTAGATCCCATCATCTCTTAAAAGCCCGTATTTTAGCTGCATAACTGCTGGTCATAAGGACACCGATAACCATCATTCCAAATGTGATTCCGTAGCATAGACCACCCACAAAGTTATCTGCATTATCAGTAAACGATAGTACCATATAGATAGCTCCTGCAATAAAACCTGCTATAAACAACCAGTGCATACGCTTTGTTAGTTTTCTTTTTTCTTCATTGCTGTAATCAGCAACCTCTAATACGGTTTCTTCCAATGCTTGATCCATTTTCACAACATTCCTTTCTCCGTCTAATAATTCACGAAGATCAACCCCAAAATAATCAGACATTTCAATAAGAATATCCAAATCCGGTAAATTAGTTCCCGTTTCCCATCTTGAAACACTTCTGGGGGACATTCCGTATTCCTTTTTAAAGGCTCTGTAGAAGCTGGAGTAGTCGTGAAAGCCATAGCGCAGAAAGGTCTGGCTTATGCCCGGCTCACTTAACAGTGCGTTGCGGCAAAGCTCAAGCCTTTTTTTCAGAATGAACCGGTGTACAGGCAGACCCAGTTGCTTTTTGAACAGATGGGCAATATGGTACTTGTTTACGAAAAATACTTCTGAAAGACGATCCAGTGAAAGGTCTTCTTCCAGATGATTCTCGATATAAATCAACAGATTTTCAAATAGGGTAGGAGTCCCTGTCGGCAGATAGGGAACATTATGCTCATAGGCCATACAGTTCAAATGAAGAAGCAGATCGTTGATGGCGAGAGAAATCCTGGAGTCCCGGCCAAAGCGGTCGGAGTGAATATCCCCTAAGAGCTGAAAGATTTTTGCCTGAATCAGATTCATGCTGATGGTGTCATTGTGGTAGATGTACTGTTCTTTCGACAATGCACGGGAAACCATATATTCATAATCAACAGACAGGAGAACAAGCTGCTGAAAAAAATCTTTGCTGATCCAGAGCACAAAACGGCGATAAGGTGTCTGTGGAGTACTGTTTTCTACCCAGTGGGAGATTCCTGGGGGCATAACGATAACATCGCCGGTAATCAGATTAAAGGAGTGTTGGTTAATGTGCATGGTGGTATTGCCGGACAGGAAAAGATAAAACTCATAATAATCATGAGTATGAGGCTTCACACCGGCCAGATTGGAATCGTCATAATAGAAGATTTCAAAATGATTAACGCATATGCTCCTACAAGAGAGTATATACGTGCTGCCATTGAAAAGATTATTGGCAGCTCCGAGTTTAGGGGACAGTATAATGATGTTGTCTGGTGCGGACGCTGGGATACCAGATTATAATTGCATGGATAAGGCGGGCTTTAGCCTGCCTTATGGCGAAAGGAATATGATATGCCGGATTTACTGCATAATTTGAAACCCAAAAAAGACTACCTTATTTGTATTGACTCTGATGGCTGTGTAATTAACGGAATGACCGTTAAGCATATGAAATGCTTTGGCCCCGGAATTGTAGAAGTTTTTTCCCTTGAGGAGCATCGGGAGGACATACTCTCCTATTGGAATACCATAAATCTATATTCCCGTACCAGAGGGATTAATCGTTTTCCGGGATTGGTTATGGCGCTGGAATACGCTATAGAGAAGGGATACAGGTGTACTGTTCTATCCCATTTTGTCAGGTCAGGAGGAGGAATCCTGGGACATTTACAATAAGGAACTTAAAACTGATTGACGAATACCTGCTTTTCCCTGTAAAATGAATATGAGTGATCGTTGAGGACTTTCACAGTCGGCTGTGAAAGTCCTTCGTCTTTCAAAATAGGATAAATACTTCGTAATGGAGGGATAAATGAAATACGAGGGAATTGTTTACCGACCGCCCAGTGAGGCCAGGAGCTTGATTATTCAGGCAACTATAGGCTGTGCACATAATACCTGTGTATTCTGCAATATGTATCGAGCCAAGAATTTTCGGATCAGAGAAATGGAAGAGATCAAGCATGATATTCTGGAAGGAGCGGCTCAGTACGGAAAGCTGGTGGAGAAGGTGTTTTTAGCGGATGGAGATGCTCTTTGCATACCCACAGCAGATATGCTGGAAATTCTGGAATTCATTGGGGAAAAAATGCCCTGGAATCACCAGATAGCCGCTTATGCCACCACACAGGATATTCTGGAAAAAACAGAGGAAGAATTGAGAAAAATCAACGGAGCCGGCCTTCAGCTTCTTTATATTGGAGCAGAATCCGGAGATAATGAGGTGCTTCGGCGAATGGCCAAGGGGGTCACCGCAGAGGAAATCGGTGAAGCCGGTAAAAAGGCCAAAGCCTGTGGCTTCAATACCTCTGTCACCCTGATTTCCGGTTTGGGAAGTCGGGAAAGAATGCAGGAGCATGCTGTTGAATCTGCAAAGCTGATTACGAAAATGAAGCCGGATTACCTTGGCTTTTTGACCTTGATGCTGGAGGAGCCTGCCCCCATCTGCAGACTGGTGGAAAAGGGAGATTTTCTTTTGCTTACTCCTGATGAGGTAATGGAGGAAATGAAGATTTTTCTTTCTGCCGTAGATTCTGAGGGAACCGTTTTCAGGGCAAACCATGCATCTAATTATGTGAATTTACGGGGAACCTTGAATCGGGATCGGCAGTTTTTGCTGGAACAGATTCGTAAGGCGACAGCTAAGATGAATTATAAGCCGGAAAATTACCGGGGCTTATAAGCGTAAAACTGGTATGGTGAAAAAAATGAAAACTGGATATTTCTACAAATTCAAATTTGCTATAGAGTATAGCTGTGTTCAAAGAATAAGGGGAGTGAGGAAATGAAAAGGATTGCCCTGATTAATGATTTATCCGGTTTTGGAAAATGTTCTCTGACCGCGGCTATTCCGGTGATTTCGGTAATGGGAATACAGGCCTGTCCTTTGCCTACGGCCGTATTGACGGCACAGACCGGATTTAAGGAGTATTTTTGCGACGATTATACCGACAGGATGGATGAGTTTACCAGACATTGGAAAAGGATGCGGGTTTCCTTCGACGGAATCTGCTCAGGCTACCTGGCAGGAGCCGGGCAGATAGAAAAGGTACTCTGTTTTCTGGAGGAATTTAAGGGAAGAGATACTCTTTATCTGGCTGATCCGGTTCTGGGTGATGGTGGAAGACTGTATGGAAATTTTACCCAAGAGTTGCTTGCGGAAATGAAGAAGCTGGTGAAAAAGGCTGATGTGATTACCCCGAATCTGACGGAACTCTGCCTTTTAGCCCATGAGGATTATTTTCAAATTACTAAATACCGAGGAGAAAAAGACTATATAAAAAGAATTGAGGAAGCGGCTGAAAAACTGCTGGCGAAGGCAGAATGTCCGCAACAGGTAATTGTTACCGGTATTCTCAATAATCATGGAAAGCAGGAGATGATTGGAAATCTGGTTCTTTCTGAACAGGATAGCTTTTATATAGAAACTGTCTATACGGGCAAAAGCTTTTCCGGCACGGGCGATCTGTTTTCTTCCGTGGTCTGCGGCAGCTTGGTCAAAGGCTTTGGGGCAGAAGAGGCGGTAAAAAGGGCAGTGGATTTTTTACAGGAAGCCATCGAGGAGGCTTCCCGGGAAAACACGCCTACAGCTCACGGTGTACACTTTGAACATTATTTATCATGCCTGTTGTAAAAGGGCGAAAGTGTATAGGGAGGAGAAAGAAAAATGAATACGGGAATCAAGAAAGAAGTGGTTCAGATAAAAGGAAATGAAAGGCTAAGATATCTTACTGCGGCAGGAATTATGGCGGCGCTGATTACCCTGATGACGGCTTATATTTGTCATATACCGGTAGGGACCAACGGCGGTTACATTCATTTCGGTGATTCTTTAATCTATTTGACAGCGGCGATTCTGCCTACACCTTATGCTTTGGCTGCAGCGGCCATTGGCGGCGGACTGGCGGATTTACTCACCGCTCCCATGTGGATGCCGGCAACCATAATCATTAAAATGCTCATTGCTCTGCCCTTCAGCCATAAGGGAAGCAAAATTGTGACCCCCAGAAACATAGGAGCAGCCGTTTTGGCTTATTTCATCTCAGGTATCGGTTATTTTGTGGCAGAGTATATTCTGTTTGGCAGCTGGGCCGTTTTTTTGGTATCTATGCTTGAAAGCCTGGTTCAGTCCGGCGGCAGTGCCGTCTTTTTTATTCTTTTCGGACTTGCTCTGGACAAGGCTCATATAAAAACACGTTTTTGGAACTAACATAAGGAATAAGGATATACAAGTATGGCAGAAATTATCTACACTTATCATAATCAGGTATACGCCAATATTACCAATATATGCAACTGTAACTGTGAGTTTTGCGTCCGCTCTCTGCATGATGGGGTGGGAGAAGCCTCCAATCTGTGGATGAAGGGGGATCCTTCATTGGAAGAGATTAAAGCAGCTATGGATGATTTTGACTTTTCCCCTTTTTCCGAACTGGTATTTTGCGGCTATGGTGAGCCTACCTGCAAGCTGGATAATCTGCTCGGGGCAGCGGCCTATGCCAAAGAGAAATATGCACTCACCATCCGTCTGAATACCAATGGGCTTGCTAATCGATATCATGGGCGTAATGTGGTGCCTGAGCTGGCAAGGGTAATTGACCGGGTATCCATCAGCCTGAATGCTCCTGATGCCGAGAAGTATCAGAAGATTGTGCGGCCTATCCATGACCATGCTTTTGGGGATATGCTTAGCTTTGCTGATTTAGCCAAAGAAGCTTTTGGGGAAACGCAGCTTACCATTGTGGATGTACTTCCACGGGAAGAGATTGAAGCTTGCCGGAGAATAGCAGATGAGCATGGGATTTCCTTAAGAATTCGCAGGTTTTCCTAAAAAATACTGATGGACTAAGTTTTAATGATAGAATTAATTTAGAGATTTTACAAAATAATGAGGAAGTACGAATGAGAAGGAAAAGGTTTATCGTTTGGGGTTGGCTGATGATTATTTTACTGGCCGGAGCAGGAGGCCTGTTAGGAGGCTCTAGAAAGAATAAGGAAGTAAAGGCCGTTACAGCCATGAGGGTAGAAGCAGTAGAGAGACACACTATTTCTGAAAGGGCAGCGGTAACCTTTACTTCAGCTATCCAGGAGATAATTGCCAACCGAAAGGCTACAGTAGTTATTGATGCAGGACATGGAGGAGAACAGCCGGGCTGTGTAGTGGGGGGAACCCTGGAGAAGGATGTGAACCTATCAATTGCCATGGCCTTGAAGGAAGAACTGGAGAAGAGAGGGATAGCAGTGATTCTGACCAGAAACAGTGATAAGAATGTGCAGCTGTCTGACCGGACAGTTTACGCCAGATCCATCCTTGCAGATTATTTTGTCAGTATCCATTGTAATGCATATATTTGGGACAGAAATGTACGGGGCTTTCAATGCTTCTACTACCAGTCGGATCAGGGGAAAATGCTGTCAGATGAAATTACCCGGCTGGTAAAGGAGAAAGAAATCCGGATACGGGGAGCAGAAGAGGCGGATTTTAGAGTACTGAGAGAATCTTCCATTCCTGCAGTTTTGATTGAAGCCGGTTATCTGACAAACTATGGAGACAGAACAGCCCTAACGTCCAGAGAATATCAGATGGATATGGCTGCCATAATTGCAGAAGGTATAGATAAAATACTACAGAGCTGATATACAGCAGATAGAAGGATGACGATCAAAGCAAGGTGGAAATGAGGTGCTTATGACTCTGCAGCAGTTGAGATATGCCGTTACCATTGCGGACTGTAAGTCAATGAATAAAGCAGCTACGGAATTGTATATTACTCAGCCAAGTCTTTCAAATACCATTAAAGATTTAGAGGAAGAGATACACATCAGGCTATTTGAACGCTCTAACAGAGGGATAATGATTACTCCTGAGGGAGAGGAATTTCTGGGATATGCCAGACAGATGCTGGATCACTACCGTCTGATTGAGGAACGGTTTGTGGAAAATGCAACCTTTAAAAAGAAGTTCAGTGTTTCTTCACAGCATTATACCTTTGCGGTGGAATCCTTTATTAAGCTGGCTGAAAAATTCGGTATGGAGGAATATGAATTTGCCATTCATGAGACCCAGACCAGAAATATTATTGACAATGTTCGGATGCATAAGAGTGAGCTGGGTATTCTCTATAGAAATGAATTTAATGAAAAATTTCTCTCTAAAATACTTAGAGACAATGAGTTGGAATTTATTCCTCTGTTTGACTGTAAGATTTATGTCTATCTCCATCGGGATAATCCTCTGTCAGGCAATGGAAGTATTGTGTTTGAAGAGCTGCAGCAGTATCCCTGCCTGTCCTTTGAGCAGGGAGACAATAACTCCTTCTATTTTGCAGAGGAGGTAATGAGTACGGCAGATTATCGGCAGACGGTAAAGGTTGATGACCGTGCTACCATGCTGAACCTGATGAAGGGATTAAAGGGCTATACGCTTTGCTCGGGGATTATCTGCGAGGAATTAAATGGTGGAGAGTATACGGCTGTACCCCTGGATACCGATGAAATTATGACTATTGGGTATATTAAGCAGAGAAAAAGACCCTTAAGTCATTTAGGGCAGTCTTACGTTAAAGAGCTATTAAAGTATAAGGACAGGGTACTGTAAAGGATTACAGTAGACAGTCTATTAATGCTTCCCGATTCATAATTTTAAAAGAATGCTGATAATAATCGATAAGACCCTCATCCTTCATGCGTCCCAGCTCGCGGCACATGGAAGAGCGGGAGACATTCAGATATTCAGCCAGTTCGTTACGGTTAGGGATAATCGTAAAGGGCTGGCTCTTTTGCTTGTCTGACTCATAAAGCAGATAGGTGGCCAGCTTTTCCCTCATACCCTTAAGGGCTAAGAGCTCAATCTTCCGATTCAGCAGCTTGTTTTTTTCACCCAGTAAAAGCAGCATGTTTTGAATGATTTGATGATGAAAGCCGCAGGAGCTGCCGCAGGTACGGATAATCCGCTGAAAGGGAAGAAAAAGAACCCGGGATTTTTCTCTTGCCCTGACCGTAACGGGAGACAGGCGTAGTCTGGTGCAGACGATTCCCTCCCCAAAGAGCTGGCCGGGTCCCACAAAGTCCAGAATATGTCTGACTCCCGCAGGGTTTTCCTTAATCAGCTCCAGAGAGCCGGAGAGCAGGACCCCCACTACATTCACCTCATCGTCAGTAAGCCACAGATATTCATTTGCCGTGAAGGTTTTTTCCCGGGCATCCATGCAGGAAAGAAGATGAGGCAGATTCTTCGGCTCAATAGAGGTAAAAAGAATGCAGTCAGATAAAACAGAATAATTCATAAAATCCTCCTGAAATGTTTAAATGTAGCTATGGCAACAACTTGATAACTTCATTTTAGTATAATGCAAAGAGAAAGGCAAATAGAAAATTCGTTGCTGTTCAGCAGGCTTTATTCGATAAAGGTATTTAACACAGAAGCTGTTGCCGAAATTAAAATGGATTTTGGCTTACATCGGTGAAGGCACTGAACAGCTACAGAAATTATTTTTTAATGTATGGAGGATATGAAACGTATGGAGAAGAAGATGTTTTGCTATCAGTGCCAGGAAACTGCTGGCTGCACAGGCTGTACCGTAGTGGGAGTTTGCGGAAAGAACCCTGATCTGGCTGCTTTACAGGATTTATTGGTGTATGCCACAAAGGGATTAAGTGAGGTAACTACGGCATTAAGAAAACAGGGAGAAAGCATTTCTGAGGAGCTCAATGCCTATATCGTGTTCAACCTGTTTACCACAATTACCAATGCTAATTTTGATGATGAAATTTTTTATCAGAGAATTATGGAAACCCTGAAGAAGAAGGGGGAGCTTCTTGAGAAGCTTTCTAATTCTAATAAGGAAAGCCTTCATGAGGCTGCATTGTGGAATGCTTCCGACAGAGAGGCAATTTGGGCACAGGCGGCTAAGGCCAGTGTTCTGGCTACGGAGAATGAGGATATAAGAAGTCTGAGAGAACTGGTAATATATGGCGTAAAAGGACTATGTGCTTATCTTAAGCATGCCTGGGAGTTGGGCAAAACTGACAGCCATATCGATGTCTTTCTGCAAAGAGCATTGGCAGCGACCTTGGATGACAGCCTTACTGCTGATGAACTGGTAGCTTTGGCTATGGAAACAGGAAAATTCGGTGTAGAAGGAATGGCTTTACTGGACAGAGCTAACACGGAGGCGTATGGGCACCCGGAAATCACCAAAGTGAATATTGGTGTGGGCAACAATCCGGGAATTCTGGTTTCCGGCCATGATTTACGGGATTTGGAGCAGCTTTTGGAGCAGACTCAGGGCACCGGCGTTGATGTATATACCCATTCGGAGATGCTGCCTGCACACTATTATCCTGCCTTTAAAAAATACAGTAACTTTATCGGCAACTATGGAAATGCCTGGTGGCAGCAGAAGGAAGAATTTGAGCGTTTTCAAGGGCCGATTTTGATGACTACCAACTGTATTGTACCGCCTAAGGCTTCTTACCAGGATAAGTTGTTTACCACGGGAGCAGCAGGCTTTACAGGTTGTAAGCATATTGAACGGGATGAAAATGGTCACAAGGATTTTGGACCTATTATTGAACTGGCCAAAAGCTGTCCTCCTCCTGTACAATTGGAGGAAGGAGAGATTATAGGCGGATTTGCCCATAATCAAGTGTTGGCTCTGGCAGATAAAATTGTAGAGGCAGTAAAAACAGGGGCAATAAAGAAGTTTTTCGTGATGGCAGGCTGCGACGGTCGCCATAAAACCAGAAGCTATTATACGGATTTTGCAAAGGCATTACCTGAAAATACGGTGATATTAACAGCCGGCTGTGCAAAATATAAATACAATAAGTTGGATCTGGGAGATATTGGCGGTATTCCCCGGGTACTGGATGCAGGACAGTGCAACGACTGCTATTCCTTAGCCGTAATTGCCCTGAAGCTAAAGGAGGCATTCGGTCTGGAGGATATCAATGACCTTCCTATTGCTTTTAATGTTGCCTGGTATGAACAAAAGGCTGTAATTGTCCTTCTGTCTCTGTTATACTTAGGAGTAAAGAATATTCACCTAGGTCCTACATTGCCGGCTTTTCTGTCTCCCAATGTGGCAAAGGTACTGGTGGATAGCTTCGGCATTGCCGGTATCGGTACTGTTGACGAGGACTTAAAATTATTTATGGAGTGATATGGACATGATATTTGGGATTGAGGTTTTATATACGGAGCATGACCATGTGGTTCGCTTTACCGAATATTTAAGAAAGCTTTGCGGTGAAATGCTGTCAGGAAAGCAGCCGGATAAGGAAAATTGGCTGAAATGCGTTGAGTTTATCAAGGTATATGCGGATGACCATCATCACGGAAAGGAGGAGGCTATTCTTTTTGAAGTGATGTTGGAAAAGCTGGGGCCGGTAGCCCATAAAATGATCAATACGGGTATGCTGGTAGAACACAATCTGGCCCGTTACCATACACAGGCTCTGGAGGAGGCAGTCAATGCCCTTTCTGACATGCCTTCTGTTGAAGAAAAGCTGGACGTTCTTACTCATGCCTTATCCTATGCGGATTTACTAAGACGCCATGCAGAGAAGGAAAATAATGTCCTGTTTCCCTTTGCTCTAAGGAGTCTTGCCCCGGAGGATTTGGAGAGGGTGGATACGGCCAGCAGAGCCTTTGAAGAAAAGGGAGTCCAAAGAGGAATTAACAGATATGTGGACTGGCTGATGGAGGTTTATCCCTAGGAAGAATCAGGAGAAATAGCTTGACAGAAAACAGAATGGTTTGCTATAGTTAAAAGCTATAGCGAGCCATTTTTTTTGTGAATTAACACCATTGAAAAAGTCTCGGTATAATTAGGAGCATAACAAAGGAGAGGGAATATGATTCGTCTGGAGCATGTCACGAAGACCTTCCGAACCGGAGGCAATCATCTGCACGCGGTACAGGATGTGAATCTGACAATAGATAAGGGAGAAATATTTGGAATCATTGGGTTTTCAGGAGCGGGAAAATCTACTCTGGTACGCTGTATCAATTTGTTGGAGAGACCCACTAAGGGAGCTGTGTATTTTGAGGAAACCAACCTGATGGAGGTGTCGGAAAGAGAGCTGTTAAAGCACCGCCAGAATATGGGGATGATTTTTCAGCACTTCTATCTGCTGTCCCAGCGAAACGTTCTGGACAATGTGCTCTTTCCTTTGGAAATCATCGGAATGAGGAAACAGGAGGCCAGAGAGAAGGCAGGAGAACTACTTAAGCTGGTAGGACTTACGGATAAGGCAAGAGCCTATCCGGCTCAGCTGTCCGGTGGACAGAAGCAGAGGGTAGCCATTGCCAGGGCTTTGGCGACGAACCCAAAGGTTCTGCTTTGCGATGAAGCGACCAGTGCCCTTGACCCGGAAACCACCAGAAACATTTTGTCCTTGATTAAAGAAATTAATGAGAAGCTGGGAGTAACCGTGGTTATTATTACTCATGAAATGCGGGTAATCGAACAGATTTGCGATCGGGTTGCGGTGATGAATAAGGGGACGGTGGAAGAGGTAGGAAGTGTTAAGGAGGTCTTTTTACATCCTAAATCCCAGACGGCAAAACGGCTTCTTCTCCCCCAAGAGAATGAACTACTTCAGGAGCTTGAGGCGGGGACCATGAGAATTGCCTTTGACGGACAGTCCTCCTTTGAACCGGTAATTTCCCGACTGACCTTGGAAAGCGGAGCTTTGATCAATATTCTGGGAGCCAATACGGAGAATATTGGGGGTAAGGCTTATGGACAAATGCTGATAGAACTGCCTAAGGAGGAAGAGGGCAGAAGAAAGATCAAGAGCTATCTGGCGGCTCAGGGAATCCATTATGAGGAAGGAGGAGAGGCTCATGAGTAGGGAATTGACAGAGCTGATTGTAAAGGGAATCGGAGAAACGCTTTATATGACTTTGATTTCCACGGCCATAGCCTATATTCTGGGGATTCCTTTGGGGGTACTGGTTTACATTACGGATAAAAACGGTATTTGCAGGAATAGAGTCATCAACGTACTGGCAGGAATTTTAATCAATATTATCCGTTCCGTTCCCTTTCTGATTTTACTGGTTGCTATTCTGCCCTTTACCCGGTTGGTGGTGGGAACGACCATCGGTTCCACAGCCACCATCGTTCCTTTAGTAGTAGCGGCAACTCCCTTTGTGGCCAGAATGGTGGAGTCCTCTCTGCGGGAGGTGGATGAAGGGGTAATTGAAGCTGCTAAGGCCATGGGTGCAGGACGGATGCAGATTATACTTAAGGTACTTTTGCCGGAGGCAAGACCCTCCCTGTTGGTAGGAGCGACCATTGCCATAGCCACAATTTTAGGGTATTCTGCAATGGCAGGCTTTGTGGGAGGCGGAGGCCTGGGTGCCATCGCTATCAATTATGGTTATTACCGCTATCAGGGAGATATGATGCTGGTTACCGTTGCCCTCTTAGTCATCATTGTGCAGCTTTTTCAAGAGGTTGGAGTGCGGATGGTAAACCGTATTGATAAAAGGTTGAAATAGACACTTCAAAGCAGGTGTTTATGATAAATATTCGGTTTAAGAAACCGATAAACAAAAGGAGGAAAATTATGAGAAAAAAATTCATCAAGAAAACAACAGCTGTATTGGCAGCAGTGGGTATCCTGGGAGCAGCTCTGGCGGGCTGTGGCAGTAAGCAGGAAACGACAGCAGTAAATGAGACAACAGGAGCTGAAGCAGCAGAATCTTCTCAGGCGGCAGATGTGGAATTGACCACCATCAAGGTAGGGGCTACGCCTGCTCCTCATGCAGAGATTCTCCAGGTAGTGAAGGCAGGTCTGGCTGAGCAGGGCTATAATCTGGAAATTGTAGAGTATAATGATTATGTATTACCCAATAATGCAGTACAGGATGGGGAACTGGATGCCAACTTTTTCCAGCACACCCCTTATCTGAATGACTTTAATGAGCAGAATGGAACTACTCTGGTTGACGTGGCTACCATTCACTTTGAGCCCTTCGGTCTGTATGGGGGAAAAACAGCCTCTTTAGAGGAGCTTTCGGAGGGAGCAAAGGTGGCTGTACCCAATGATACCACCAATGAGGCAAGAGCGCTTCTTCTTCTGGAGGCACAGGGGTTGATTACCTTAAAAGAGGATGCAGGAATCAGTGCAACCAAAATTGATATTGTAGAGAATCCTTTGAATCTGGAAATTGTGGAACTGGAGGCAGCACAGATTGCACGAAGCCTTCCGGATGTGGATATTGCAGCCATTAACGGAAATTATGCAGTGGATGCAGGACTGAAATTAAGTGATGCTCTGGCAGTAGAAGCAGCAGACTCTCTGGCAGCGGAAACTTACGGAAATGTATTGGTGGTAAAAGAGGGAAATGAAAACAGTGAGGCCATCCAGGCACTGGTGAATGCACTTCTTTCCGATGAGGTAAAGGAATACATCAATACCACTTATGAAGGAGCAGTAGTTCCTGTATTTTAAAATTATAAAAAATCAAAAAACATCCGTCTCTTCCCGATGGGGAAAGCGGGTGTTTTTTTATAGATACAAGAGATAAGAAAAGGGCATAGAATTTACAGAAATGATTGACTGCTGACCGGAAAAAGAATATGATAGGATAAGAGAAAAAAGAGGCAGTAAAAGCCACTTTATTTTATGTACGAATAATCATACAAAGGAGAATCACTATGAGGAAAATGGTGGTAGAAGCAAAACGAAGAATATCCCTTCTACTGGCAGCGGCAATGCTTGCAGGCTCAATTCCCCAGGATGTGCTGGCTGTATCTGCAGCTGAGGCCTACACCGAAGCGGTGACGGAAGAGACTGTACAGGAAGAAGAGGGAGGAATTGGCATCGAATCCGAAAGGCTGGTGCAGGAAGCGGAGGATATTAATGAGGATACTTATACGGTAGCCGTGGAAATCTTCCGGGAGGATAAGGCAAAGGTTACCTTTGAATCCGGCTATGATGAGGCAGAGGAAAGGATTAAAGCCAATCAGGATTTAAGCTTCAGAGTAACCCCAAAAGACGGTTATCGGATCGGTACAGTGAGCTATCGGATCAGTGAGACAGAAATCACAGAAGAGATAGAAACGGCAGAAGACCCTGAGGAGATAAGAGAGATAGATGAGGCAGGGAAAACTGAAGATACCGAAGACATAGATACTGATGATAACGTGTATGCAAAGAATATTGAAGCTGCAGAATACACAGAAATAACAGATATCGAAGAAGAGAATATTTTGGAACCCGATGAGGAGGGTGTCTATACTATTTCTGCCGATAACATTACCGGTAATCTGGTAATCATCGTCATGACTGAAAGGGCAGAAGAGGAAGAGAAAGAAGGAACAGAGGAAGCAGAAGAGAATAGCCCTGAGTTGAAGGAGAATGAAGGTGATGCGGTTTCCGGCAATGATATTGCCCAGAGTACTGCCGAGACTGAAACAGAGCAGGAGGAAGAAACGGCTGTAACGGAAGAAGCAGAGAAAATGGATACTGAGTTCGATCAGACGGGTGATGAAGAGAGGACAGCCTTAGCAGAAGAGGAAATTACCTATTCATCCGAAACGATTTCTCCCAAGGAAGTATTACCCGCACAGGATTCCTACTATGAAACGAAGCTGACCCTGAAGAAGGGTGCTGCCAGTGTGTATACCGGCCAGCAGGAGGCAGTAGTAGCAACACCGGTATTCGGAAAGAATACTACCTACTTATCCATAGGGAAGGCAGAGATTATCGGCTATTCCAACATGAGCGGAAGCTATAGTTCTGATGACTATAAGGTCAAGGCAGAGAATAATGAGGTGAAGCTCACTGTGGAGCCCGGGGCAGCCTCCGGAAGGTTAACAATCCAGGTTGCGGCCGTAGCGGATGAGGACAGGAACATGTATCCTGCAACAGCCACCATTACCGTCAATGTGATAAAGGGTATTGAGGCTATCCGTGTGGATATGCCCCAGAATCAGGTATATAAGGCAGCAGGAAAGGCAGCTTCCTTTACGGCAGCTATTACCTATAATGGCGGAGCCACCGGCACTCTTCAGCCGAAGAGCAAAAAGGTTACCTGGGAGCTTCTGGATTGGGATGATCAGGTAATTAATGTAAATCATGAATTATATGGAAAGATTAGCATTAAAAACGGCAAGGTAACCATTGATAAGAGCTTTATTCCTGACGAGGATGAGAACAAGAATGTATTTACCGTTAAAGCCACAGCGGCAGATTATACAGGAAGTACCGTATCTGATGAGGGAGTATTTACCGTTGCCGGTCAGGCCACGGCCTTAGGTGATGTAGTCATCGTCAGGAGTATAACGGCTGGTTTGACTGCTTCTGCCCAATATCAGGTGGTTGCCCAAAGCGGCGATACCGTAAGGGCGGATGTATTCAGCACGAACTGGGTAGATGACAATCCCAATGGCCCCTTAGTCAGAGTGGTGAAGCCGGGAGTGGAGAAGAAGGATATTTATACAGAAGAAGAGTTTGTATCCTCATCCCTTTACAGCATTAAATTCAGCAATAACGCTGTTGGTTTTGCCTATTACGAAGGTAGCAGAGAGCCGTATCTGGAGGTCAGCAAACAGGTTAAGAATCTGAAAATTACCGCTACTGCACTGGATGGAAGCAAGAATACGGCCACACTGGAGAAGCTGACCATCAATTATGCACAGACAGAAGAACTGGCATTATCCATCTATAACCAAATCGCCAATAGGGAAATGGATGCGGCAGACCAATATAGGGAAAATAAGAAGAATAATCAGCCCATTATTTTCTATGGGGCAAAGAACACCGTGTTTTTAGTTCGCCTGACAGATAAAAATGGTCAGTATATCAACGAGATTGCCAACCATAAGCTTAAGGTCAGCGGAGGAAAGGTTATTTATTCCGATGTGAACACCTATGGGGTGATGGCAACCGGTGATACTTTGACCCTTACGCTGACGGATAATGAGAAGAATATAACTAAGACCTATGTGTTGGTTAATCTTGGTTTGGGTACGGAGAGTGTCAAGGTAACCACTAAGGACAGTCTGGCAGCATCTACTAGGGATGAGCAGACCATTACCTATACCGTATCGGGTAAAAATGCAGCTTCCTACCAACAGGTTTTGGTAACAGTAAATTCGCTGGATGCCTATGCTTCAAAGAATTATATCAGCACGAATTATCATCAGCTGCTTTACGCTTCACAGGGAACCATTGGTCAGGTGATGCCGGTTAAGGAGGGCAAGGTAACCCTCACCTTTAAGGAGGCAGAGCTTTCTGCTTATGCTTATAAGCTGAACTTCAGCTTTGGCCATGTGGATAAGGACGGCAACTTTATAGCAGCCACCAAGGAAATCCCGGTGACTTTAAAGGCAGCAGTGCCTAAGGTACAGAAGGCAGAAAATGCAAAATTAAATACCAAGTATACACTGGGACTTGCGGATAACGGGAAGGTTAAGCTTACCTTAAGCAATTTGAAGGCAACGCTGAATAAGGATATTCAGATTTACAGTGCCAATATAAACGGGCAGTCCAATAACTTTTTGGAGTATTTTGAGCTTGACGACAGTGGTTTTGCCCTGCAGCTGAAGAGTACTGCGGATTTAAGTAATATTCCGGCAAAGGGATTGACTCTTACCGGATATGTAGGTGGATATACTTATACGGATTCCAAAGGACTGACCGGATATGGGCCGTCTGCCGGAACCCAAATTACCGTAACCATTAAGCCCAATGTATTAAAGTATACTATGACCTCTGCAGCCGTACTGGAGGGTGAAGTGGAGGCTACCGTTAAGGCAGTGGCAAATAAGAGTAATGTAAACCTAAGCCATGTGTATACAGAAGATGCTGTTTTTCAGGCAGAGCTTACTGAGCATGGTGATGCTGTTGGACTTACCGGAACGGATGTGAAGCCGGGCAGCCGTAAGGTTTCCCTTTATATTATACCGAAGGATAGTGCCTACAAGCCTAAGCTGGATGAGCTGAAGGCAGCTGTTGATGCGGCAGGAGAAACTAAGAGACCGGAAGCTGAAAAGGCATACGGGGATGCCATGAAGACCTATGGTATTTCGGTAAGTACTACCGTTGCCGTAAAGGCAAAGTCTACGGCTACGGGAAAGGTCAAACTGGCCGGCACAAAAGCTGTCTTCAGTGCAGAGAGCTATAATACCGATACAGACAGCTACACGGCAGTGATTCCTTATACAAAGGTGGTGAATCATCGTCTGGAGCAGGTCTCCTTTACCAATATGGTTCAGGTAGAGAAGGATGGAGCTGCTGCAGAGCTAATGACAGTAGTATTTGATGATGCAGAGGAGACGATTACCATCTCCATGACCAGGGATAATTTGCTTAAGGCGGTAGGAGCAAATAAAGTAGGTTATGGAAAAGCATTAAAAGCAGTGCTTAAGGTGACCTTCGGAGAGGGAATTAAGGAGGAAGCCTTTACCCTCACCCTGACTATGCCAAAGAAGGCAATGACTCTGGCAGAAGCCGTAGCAGCAGTGGAAAAGGCCGGTTTAAACGGGTTGGGAATAGAGGAGATTAAGGCAAAGCTTGCCGCTATGCTGCCCAAGGATACAGCAGTAAGCTTTGAGGTAAAAGAAGGAACCAGTCAGCCTGCAGATAACGACAGAGACGTGGATGGCTCTCAGAGCTATGTGATTACCCTGAAAGAAGGAACGGCGACAAGAGAGATTGTGGTGTCCAGGATAATTCCTGCCACAGGTAAAAAGCCGGCGGATTTGGAAGATGATTTAAACAGCTTTGTCCAGAATTACAGCGATGTGACCGGTGATACTACAGTAACACAGCTGGCTGTGGCAGCAAGAGAAGCTCTAAGCATTGACAGCTACCCCAATTTACGGTTAAAGGCAACAAAGAACCATAGCCAAAAGGCTACGGGAGTGCAAATGGGGGAACTGGAGGTAATCTACGAGATTATCGATGTTAAATATAATTATCCGGGTATCAGGGTGGTTAAGCTCTATACCTTTGAGGCAGAAAATACCGATGATACCGGCTCTGACACTGATACAGATACCGGTGATACCGGCTCTGATACCGATATGTCCGCAGCTATCGATACCCCCTGGAAGAGGACTTTGGTTTACCAAATCATTCCCGGGGCCGTGGATAAGATTTTCAATACTTTCCCGGTATTTCAGCAGGTGGCGTCTAAGGAGGGAATAAGCAGGAGTATCGGTCTTAAGATTTATGAAGATTATAAGGATACTTCTATTGCTCTTGTAGATCTTCGACATAGGTACGATGGATTTCCCAGCTCCACTATCGACAAAAGTACAATTACGCTGACTCTTGCGGTTAATACGGGGCGGATTGGCTTTGACCGGGAGAATGATTTGTCCGGTTACAGCCGACAGGGAGTGGAAGCCACTATCCTCCATGAGATGCTTCATGCCTTTATGTATGACAGCTGCATCAACGGGATGCTGGGAGTAGATTCCAGCGGTACCTATGTGGACAATAACCGCTTTCCTACCTGGTTCTATGAAGGAATGGCACAGACCGTCTGGGGAGCCGGAGACAATGGGAATGATTTTTTGGCCAGCACAGGGAAAAATGGTCTGGGACTTACGGAAAATTCCTCTTTTGAAGAAATCCGTGAAGTTTTGTCTTCAAAGGAAGGCTCCATAGGTGCTCCGGGTTACGGAAATTATATTCCCGCCCAATACGGAACCGGATATCTGGCCTGTATGTATCTGGGGTATTCCACCATCGGAAAACCGGAAGACTATACTCCTGCGGATATTGCAAGAGGATTGAATACCATGCTGGAAAAGATCATAGCAGGATATTCACTGGATACCTTGATTAAGGAGGTGACCAATGAGCAGTTTACTTCTACCTCCAACTTTCAGGATAATTTCCCCAAAAGTGATGAGGCTATTCGTTTTGTGCAGGGACTGTTGAAAAAGATTGGTTCCTCAGGAAACGGAAGCGTTGTGGGCACAACCTTTGAGGATTCAGACCTGCTTGAGGACAGAGATTTTACTTCCGGTCTTTATTCCGGTTATTATCGGATTGATCCCTTAAATGAAGCCGTATATTCATCGGCAAATGGTACCCGTGACTGGGGAACCGGACTGCACATGCAAAATGGCAGTAATTTCTTGACAAAAACCCTCAAATAATGGTATTCTGATTAGCAGTTACAGTTACTGTTTATTCGGGGGGAATGTATGAGAATAAAGAAGGTTATTTTGGTCGTTGTAGGCTGTCTTGCAGTAGGCTTGGGAGCGTTGGGAAGTGTACTTCCCGTTTTACCCACTTTTCCATTTTTGCTGTTGGCTACTATTTGTTTTACCAATAGCTCAGAAAGGCTTCATCGTTGGTTCAAAGGGACGAAGCTTTACAAAGACAACCTGGAAACCTATGTGCAGGGGCAGGGAATGACGATAAAAACTAAGGTGAGAATCCTGGCAATGAGCACCTTCTTTATGGCGATCAGCTTTATTGCCCTTACTCTGAAGAACATCCTTTGGGGGCAGGTAATGATCGCCGCTATCTGGCTTGCTTTACTGATTTTTTTCACCTTCGGAATAAAAACCATGAAGGTAAGCAGTGCAGTAGAATAAGAAGAAGCAAAACTCCGATTTCCGGCAGGAAACCGGAGTTTTTTGAAAGGAAGTAAAAGCATGTATATGGGAACGCATATGTCTATTGCCGGTGGACTTAAGAAGACGGCAGAAGCAGTGGTAAAGATGGAAGCCAATACCATGCAAATCTTCAGCAGAAATCCCAGAGGCTCTAATTTTAAGGATCCTACTGCTCAGGAGGCAGAGGCTTTTGAAACCATCAGAAGACAGAATCATTGGGGACCGGTTTTGGCTCATGCACCTTATACCATGAATCCGGCCAGTAATCAGGAAAAGATTTATGAGTTTGCCTGTATGGTACTTAGAGAAGATATTGTCAGAATGGACAGACTGGGGATAGAAAATATGGTGTTTCATCCCGGAAATCATACCGGAATCGGGGTGGAGGCAGGAATTGAAAATATTGTAGGAGCTCTGGATCAGGCCATTACCGGTAAAGAAAGTATTACTGTCCTGTTGGAAACCATGTCCGGTAAAGGAACAGAAATCGGTTATGAGTTTGAGCAGCTTCGGGAAATTCGGGATCGGGTGAAGCATCCTGAACGATTGGGAGTATGCCTGGATACCTGCCATATCTTTTCGGCAGGCTATGATATTGTGAAGGATTTGGATGGAGTAGTAGCTGAATTTGACCGGGTAATTGGGCTGGAGCATTTGAAGGCAATTCATTTTAATGACAGTCTGACGCCTTTTGGAGCCAAGAAGGATAGACACGCTACCATTGGAAATGGGGAAATCGGTATGGATGCCCTGCTTCGGGTTTTGTCTCATCCTGCATTCCGGGGCTTACCCTTCTACTTGGAGACGCCTCTGGAGGATGAGGGACATAAAAAAGAAATCCGAATGCTAAAGGATAAATTGGGAATAGAATAAAAGGAGGAAGCTATGCAGAATTTTACACAGTATTCACCTACGGAGATTATCTTCGGGAAAGAAACGGAGCATCAGGCAGGAGCGCTGGTGAAAAAATGGGGAGGAACGAAGGCTCTGGTGGTTTACGGACAGGGCAGTGTGATTAAAAGCGGACTGCTGGAAAGAATCAGAGAGGCTCTCTCCAAGGAAGGAATAGGATTTGCGGAATGGGGAGGAGTGCAGCCCAATCCCCGGCTGGCTCATGCTAAGAAAGGATGTGAACTGGCTAAAAGGGAAGGGGTGGACTTCATTCTGGGAGTAGGAGGCGGAAGTGTAATTGATACGGCAAAAGCCATTGCTCACGGAGTAGCAAACCCCACAGCAGATATTTGGGATATCTGGATGGGAAAGGTGCCTTTGAAGAAGACTACGCCTGTAGGAGTAGTGCTGACCATTTCTGCAGCAGGGAGTGAAACCAGCGATTCTGCCGTAATTACGAATGAGGAAGTGGGAAAAAAAGCGGGGATTAATACCGATTTAAATCGTCCTGTTTTTGCCGTGATGAATCCTGAGTTGACCTATACCCTGCCCAAGTTTCAGATTGCCTGTGGTGTAGTGGATATTATGATGCACACCTTGGAACGTTATTTTATTCCCGGAACGAGAAACAGGATGACTGATGAAATTGCAGAGGGCTTACTGCGGACGGTGATTGATAGCGGAAGAGTAGCCATGAAAAATCCTTTTGATTATGATGCCATGAGTGAAATTATGTGGTGTGGAAGCCTCTCCCACAATAATCTTACGGGGTTGGGACGGCCAAAGGATTTTTCCGTTCATAAAATGGGACATGCCTTGGGAGCCCGTTTTGACAAAGCCCACGGAGCTACTCTTTCGGCAGTATGGGAAGCCTGGGCAGACTACGGCTACCAGAATGACCCTGAGAGGTTTAAACATTATGGAAAGGCAGTATGGGGAATTGAAACGGAGGATACACAGAAAGCAGCCAAAGAGGCCATTGCCCGCACAGTGGAGTATTTCCGGGAGCTGAAAATGCCTACCTGCCTATCAGAATTGGGAATAGGCGTGCAGGATGAGCCGGTTTTGTGGGAGCTGGCACAGGATGCGACAGTAAATGATACAGTAGTGCTTTCCCATTTGCGTAAGCTTAAAGCAGAGGATGTCTATGAGATTTATAAGAGGGCAAATCACTGAAAGACAGAAAGAAGTATTGACATATAACAAATATTAGTGTATACTAACAAAAAAGAGGGGCCGTACAGGCTTTTCTTTTTCTATGAAAGTTAGTTTAAACTAATTGAAAGGAAAAATGATATGAGTAAATCCCATATTCCCTCCATAGAAGAACAGAATACTGCCTATGGCTACTCCACTATGGGAAAAGAGGAAATATTGGAAAGGCTCAGAGAAAGAGGCTATAGGATTACCAGACAGAGAGTGGCTCTTTTAGATGTGATTCTGGAAAGAGAATGCAGCTGCTGCAAAGAAATCTATTTTCAGGTACATAAAACCATGCCTACAATCGGTATCGCCACCATTTATCGGATGATTAATACGCTGGAAGAAATCGGGGCAATTAAGAGAAAGAATATATATCAGATTGCCCTTCCGGAGTGCTATCCGGTAGAAAGCTGTATTGTAGAGTACAGCGGAGGCACTCAAATCTGTCTTTCCGGTGAAAAGCTTCATCGGGTAGTGGAAGAAGGGATGAAAAATCTGGGATTGAGCAGAGAAAAAGCGGTGAGACAGATAATTGCGGTGAATCAGACGGATTCTGTCTTGAGATAGAAGGAGTAAAGGACTGTATTATTGCAGTCCTTTTATTTTGCCCTTGAAGTAAAAATAATCCAAAAAAATGGCAATAAAATCCTGTTTACCGATTGGGGTTTATAGTAAAATCAGAGTAAGGAATAAGATGGAGGATGTCCATGTCTAAGGAAAATATCAAGCTTTTTCTGGAGCGTGTGCTCTGGGGAAGAGGGAATAAACGTTCATCCACCAGACAGAAGGTTACCAGAATCATCGTGATTTGCTGTATTAGCGCGGTAATGATTCAGGCGATCGTAATGCTGGCCATGATTTTAAAGCAATACGTCAGTCAGGAGAAAAAGGATATTCTTTATCTGCTGGAAAGTGATAATACCAGAATGGATGATACGGTTCAGTATCTGGAGGAGATAACCCTTTCCATTCAGCATAACGATGGGATAAAAGGCTTTTTGACCACCTACTCCTACAGTGAAGAGAGTGCTACGGCACAGCTGAAAACGGTTGCCAATCTTTTTTCGGAACGCAATCTTCTGGGAGGCCAGAAGCCCTTTGTGGAAAAGGTCTATCTGTTTCAGAAGGAAGGAAGAAGGCTCTATAACCTGTATTATCCCACTACGATTTCAGAAATGGAGAAGAATCTGGTTAAATACATTCAGATGAACGAGCGCTTTCTCAGTCAGGACCAATCCTTTTATTATGAGGTGGAGGATGATTACGTAAATTTGTGCCTGAATCTTTATGATGAGGATATGGATACCATAGGTACCTGTATTTTCGTTTTAAATCGATCCGGAATGGAAGAAATCTATGCCAATATGGATGGAATGGAAGGCTTTATCTGGGAAATCCGCCGTGGAGAGGAGGTTATCCTAAATAAAGGAAGTACAGATACTCTGGGGAAAGGTTCAATGGAGCATACTCTGACAACGGGATTTGGACTGACCTTAAGGGCAGCAGTTTCTCCCTGGCAGGTATATCGTTCTTTAGGAACCACCATGTTTATTATGATCATCATTTCCATAGGGGTGATTTTTTTACTTGCGTTGCTGGGGTATATGCTGGTGACAGAGGTTTATGAGACACAGCTGGTGGCAACCCGAGCCCAGATTAATTATCTGCAGGCTCAGATGAATCCCCATTTTCTGTTTAATGTGCTGTCCATGATTGAAATGAAGGCAGCGGTTAATGGAGATCGGGAGGTACAGAGGATGCTGTTTAAGCTGTCCGGCCTGTATCAGGGGAAAATTTTCAGGAAGGACAGATATTTTATTCCCCTGGCAGAGGAAATGGAAATCGTCGATTTCTATCTTTCCCTGCAAAACAGCAGATTTGGAGATAAAATTACCTATTCGATTGAATATGAAGGGGGACGGGAACATTATCAGGCCTGTATGGTACCCAGGCTCAGTATTGAGCCCAGTGTGGAAAATGCAGTCTGCCATGGTTTGGAGCCTAAGGAAGATAACGGACATATTCGTATCCGGATAAAGATGTCCCCCGAAGAAGAGCTGCTTATCCGTATTGAAGATGATGGCGTGGGTTTTGATCCCGTGATAGAAGGGCAGAATCAGGAGGATGGCAGACACAGCCATGTGGGGATAGAGAATACGGATAAAATGATAAAGAATCTCTGCGGAGAGAATTACGGGCTGGAGATTTCCAGCACACCCGGAAAAGGAACTACAGTGATTGTCAGACTTCCCGGAGGGATATGGGAGGAAAAGACAGAAAGAGATTGAGGACAAAAGGAGAAGGTCATGTGGAGGGTAATGGTGGCAGATGATGAAACCTATATGCTGGAAGCCTTTGACAAGCTGATTGACTGGGAGAAAATGAATTGTCAGCTGGTTTACCGGGCAGCCAATGGGAAAGAGGTGATTCGGTATCTGGAAAAGATGAAACCGGATATTTTAATTACCGATATTAAAATGCCTCTTATGGATGGGATTGAGGTGGCTAGGTATATCTACGAGAATAAGCTGCCGACGCAGGTAATCCTTCTTACCGCCTATGCGGATTTTGCCTATGCACAGGAAGCAATCAGCTATGATGTCTGCGGCTATGTGGTAAAAACCTCCATGATGGAGATGCTCCCGGGAATGATTGAAAAAGCCATAAAAAAACTCAGGGGTGAAGAGCCCAGGGAGGAGTCAGACCGATTCTCTGAGGATATTTTTGAACGACTGCAGAAATATATTGAACAAAATTATATGAATAAGGTGACTCTCTCCGACATTTCTTCCGAAATCCATTCCAATCCCAGCTATCTCAGCCGACTGTACAAGCAGAAAACCGGTCAGAATCTTTTTGACAATATTAATCGGATGAAGCTGGAGAAGGCCAAACAATACATAGCCAGAGGCTACCGGATTTTTGAGGTGGCAGAATTGGTGGGATTTGAAGATGTTTCTTATTTTTCCCGGGTATTTAAGAAGCTGGAAGGCTGCTCGCCCAGGGATTATGAAAAGAGAGTACAGAGGAAGGACAGGAGGAAAGAGGAGGAATGAACGTTTTTTTTCAAAGAGGCGGAAGCGCTGGTTTTTTTCTTCTCTGTATGCTTTTTAGTATGCTTTCTTTTTTCTTTACCGGATGCGGAAAGGAAAAAGAGGAAACGGTGGAGATTACCCTGATTCACGGCTGGGGGAGTACGGAGGCGGATCATGTGGCTATGCGCCAGATTTATCAGGATTTTGAAAAGGAGTATCCGCAAATCAAGATCAATCTGGTTTCCATGCCCTCCTCTGAGGATGTGATTACTAAGGTTGAGGATATGCTTACCGTAGGGGAAATTCCGGATATTGTTTTCACCGGCGGAATTGGCAGGGAAACGATTTATGATTTTATGGTAGAAAATGACTGTGCGGTGGATTTAATGCCTTATATTGAGGAGGATGAGGCCTTTCGGGAAAATATTTCAGAGTCTATTTTATCCTATTGGACAGAAGGAGAAAACCATCTCTATACAGTTTCCGATGTACTTTTGCTCAGCGGCTACTGGTATAATGCGAAAATGTTTCAACAGGCCGGAGTTGAAAAAATTCCCAGAAGCTGGCCGGAATTTATCGATGCCTGCAAAAAGCTTTCCCAATGGGGGGAAAGGCAGGAGGAGAAAAGGATTCCGATTATTCTGGATACCGAGCACATCCTGTATTTAACGGATACCATGCTGGAAACCATCAATCCTCAGGTTCTGGAGGAGATTAAGAGGCAGCAGATTGATATTTACAGTAAAGAGTTTACTTTGGTTATGGACTGGCTGGGAGAAATCTATCAATATTCGGATATTGTGGATAATTATACTTATCGGGATACATTAAAAAGCTTTAATAATCAGGAGACAGCCATCTATATTAATGGGGTATGGGCCGGTTCCATGATTGATGAAGAGCTTGAGGTAAGCTACGCAGCCTTTCCTTATTTGCAGGAGGGAGGACTCTCTAATATCTCCTCCTGTGTAGGCTATATTCTGGGAAAAAGCGGTGACAGCAAAAAGGAAGAAGCCAGTGTAAGATTTATTAAATATATGCTTAGTGAGCCTGTGGCAAGGAGGATACTTACGGAAACGGGACAAATCCCTTCCAATCCTAAAGTGGAAGTCAGTGATACAGGTGAAAATGAACGCCTTTTTCAGGCAGTTTCCTGTGTGAAAAATGCTTCACGGATTATGGAAACGCCTGCCAATATCTGGGATTCAGCTCTGAAGACCGATTTTGGTGAAAGTACCAAGCTGTATCTGGAGGGGAAGATTACTCTGAGGGAATTTGACATACGATTAAGCGGCAGGTAAATATTTTTCAGATTTTATTATCTTTCAGTAAATAAAGTCAGTATTTGAGAAAATAAAATCCATTCAGAAATTAGCCCTCCCATGAGATGATTGATATACCAAATACAATATAATTGATTAGGGAGGTTTACACATGAAGAAAAAAATTGTATCCATGTTATTGGCCCTGACCATGGCAGGCGGACTTCTGGCAGGTTGCGGCAGTACAGATACTGCAGCACCGGCAGAGAGTGCAGGGGCAGAGAGCGAAGTGAAAGAGGAGTCTTCTGCTTCAGCATCAACAGGGGAACAGGAGGTACTGCAGTTCTATCACGCTTACTTCCATGAGGAAAGTGAATGGCCTGTTGCAGCAGTGATGAGAGACATCTATCAGGAGTTTGCAGACACCCATGCAGACGGACCGGTTACCTTTGAAGCGATTGCAGTAGAGAACACCCTGGAGCTTGCCACCAATGAAGTGGCAGGAGGCTCATTCCCTGATGTAGTGGATTTTGCCGGAAATGAAGTTCCTCTGGCAGCTATTGCAGGAGGGCTGGTTTATGACATGAAAGAGTATGTTGATTCCGAAGGCCTTGAAAGTAAAGTGGGAATTAACTATACCATGAATATGGTTGACGGTGCACTTTACACCGTACATGATCAGCTGACTACCCTGGGATTATGGTACAATGCCGATCTCTATGCAGAAGCAGGTGCAGCAACCCCTGATCAGTGGAAATCCTATGAGGATATGGCAAAGGCTATGGAAGCCATCAATACTTACGGTGCGGATAAAGGTATTTATGCGTATAATGCAGGACAGGGCTCCGTTCGTCTCTTTAACGCTTATATTGCACAGCTGAATCCTGAGTATGCTTCCACCGGACTAACAGCAGACGTTATTAATTCTGAAGAATTTGCCACTGCCTTCAAAACTATTGCGACAATGGATCAGGCCAACGGTTCCGCTCATTCTACCAACAACGCCGGTGATTTCTCTGCCGACTTTGTCGGAGGTAAATGTGCTACTTGGATGAACGGTGTGTGGGCAGCAGGTTCTTTTGCTGATGTTGAATACGATATTCGTCCCGGTGTATATGCGGGAAGTGCTTCTCTTTCTGCACCCGGCGGAGGAATTACCATTTCCAGCAATCTGTCTGAGGCACAGACCGAGCTGGCACTGGAATTTGTTAAGTATATGACCAGTGATGAGGTTCAGACAAGAATCTTTATGGAGGTTAATGCTAACCCCTGTAACATTGGACTTGATTTGAATGCACTGGCAGCCGGAAGTGATAATGCTACCGTTACCCTGCTTGCAGAAGCCTGCTCCCAGGCAAACGGTACGGATACCATTGCCAATACGCTTAACTATGTATGGGGACAGGATGTTCAGGATGCGATTATCAACAAACTGATTGAATGCTCTGTAGCAGGCACGGATATTGATGCTAAGCTGGCTGAGTTACAGTCTGAATTAACTGCATTAATCGGTTAATCCATGTATAATGGGGCCTGTTTCTTTCAATGGAAAGAAACAGGCTCTTTCTGTGAGAAGGTGAGGGAGAAATGAAGAAAAAAATAAACAGAAATTTGTTTATCCTATTGTTTTTGCTTCCCTCCTGCCTATGTCTGATGGTCTTTTATGTATATCCCATTGTCCAGATTTTGCTTACCAGCTTTTATCGTTGGGATTATACGAATTTAGCCAATCCGGAAATATTACCGGCAGGAGAATTATTATCCAACTACCAGTATATCTTCACTCAATACCCTTATTTCTGGGAGGCTTTGAAAAATTCTCTCTGTTGGGCACTGGTAGGAGTATGTATTCAGGTACCTTTGACCCTTGTGGTGGCTATTGTGATTTCTAAGGGACTTAAATTTTCTAAATTTGCCCGCAACGTTTATATCGTTCCCAGTGTGATTTCCAGCGCAGCCATGGGCCTGATTTTTTTACAGCTTTATAATGCAAGATATGGGCCGATTCAGGAAATTATCCAAATCTTCAAGCCGGATTTCCAGGACAGTATCCTTCTGGTGGAGGGAGTGAATTTCTGGGCAATCGTTTTTGCCTATGTATTCTTCTGCGGTACTACGGCGATTATGCTTCTGGGGCAGATACACGGTATTCCCGGAGAGCTTTATGAGGCGGCTAAAATTGATGGAGCAAAGGGCTGGAAAAGAGAATGGTATGTGACCATTCCCCTGGTCAAGCCCACCATTAAGACAGTAACTACACTGGCAGCCACTTCCGGCTTTCTTCTGTATAATGAGGTGTATTTTCTTACCGGAGGGGCAGCAGGAACAAAGTCTATCAGCTATATTATCCGTGAGCTGGCCATTACCAGTCCCCGTACCCAGTATGCAAGGGCAAATACGGTAGGTGTGGTTCAGATTGCCATCGGACTGATTCTGGTAGCTGTCATCAACTGGATTTTTTCACAGGATAAATACTCCTTAAGAGAGAGGAGAAAAAAGAATGATGGGTAAAAAAATCAAAGAAAGCAATCCTATGGGAGTAAAAAAGGGAGAGGCAGTATTCTGTTATGCTATTATGGCAATCGTCTGTATGATTGCCCTGTTTCCCATACTTTGGGTCTTTATTTCCTCCTTTAAGGTGGATCTACTGGCAGAACCGGGCTTTTCACTGCCTTCCCAGCTGAATGTGGATGGCTATATCCGGGTATTTACCAAGCTGGGAATAGGAACCTACTTCAAAAACAGCTTTATCTGCGCAACCCTGGGCACGCTGATCAGTATTACCATGCTGTCCATGTCTGCTTATGTGGTGGCAAGATTTAAATTTCCCGGACGAGGGCTGATTACGGCGGCTTTTATGGCAACCATGTTTGTACCGCCCTCGGCATTGACCTTTCCCATTTATAATCTGATAAAGAAGCTGAATCTTTTTGACACCAGAACAGGACTGGTATTTGTCTATGCCTGTATTGGTATTGCCATCAGCTTTATGGTAATTCGAAATTATTTTTCCATTATTCCCCATGAGCTGGATGAAGCAGCAAGAATCGACGGATGTACTTATTGGCAGACCTTCAGCAGGGTGATCTTGCCTATTGCAAGACCGGGAATTATGACAGCAGCAATTTTGAACTGGCTTCAGCTGTGGAATGAGTTTTATTGGTCTTCTCTGCTGGTAATTGACCGGAGCAAGATGACGGTACCGGCCATCCTTTCACAGTTTACTACCAGCTTTAGAACGGATTATAACGGTTTACTTTCAGCCATTGTAGTAATTATCATTCCTCCGGTAATAGTTTTCTGTCTGTTCAGTAAATATTTCATTGAAGCATTATCCGGCGGTGCAGTAAAGGGATAGAGGTAAAGAAGAAAATGAAACAGGTTACGGCAATTTTAATTGGTGCGGGCAATCGGGGAGCTGAAGCTTATGCCTCCTACGCCCTGCGTTATCCCGGGGAGCTTTCCTTTATCGGGGTGGCTGAGCCCAGGGAAGAAAGAAGAAGGGAATTTGCAAAAAAGCATAATATTGAAGAAAAATATGCCTTAGGGGACTGGGAGGAATTGTTGGCTTTCGGGCGTTTGGCAGACTTTTGCTTGATCTGCACCCAGGATCATCTCCATATTAAGCCTCTGTTTAGAGCTATGGAATTGGGCTATGATATTTTGTGCGAAAAGCCCATCAGTCCCTTTAAGGAAGAAATGACGGCCTTAAAAATGGCGGCAAAACAGTATAAAGGGATGCTGAGTGTGGCCCATGTTTTACGCTATTCTCCTTTTTTCAGAAAGATAAAGGAGATTATCGACAAGGGCATCTTAGGTGAGATTATCAACATTCAGCATATGGAAAGTGTGGGGTATTGGCATATGGCCCACAGCTTTGTAAGAGGAAACTGGGCAAATACAAAGGAAAGCTGTCCCATGATTCTGGCAAAGTGCTGCCATGACTTTGATATTCTGCTGTATCTGGCAGGAGAGAAGTGTAAACGGGTTTCCAGCTTTGGACGACTCAGCCATTTTCAGGAAAAGTATGCTCCTTTAGATGCCCCTCTGCGCTGTACCGACGGCTGTTCCCATAGGGATGACTGTCCCTACTTTGCCCCCCGCTTTTATCAGGAGCATCCCAGAGCGGTAATTGACGGTTTTCGAAAGGTGGTTTCTATGGAGGAAAGCGAAGAAGGTTTGCTGGAAGCCCTGCGAACCGGACCCTATGGAAGATGCGTGTACCGGTGCAACAATGATGTAGTAGATCATCAGGTGGTAAATCTGGAATTTGAAAGCGGTCTTACTGCCAGCCTTACCATGAGCGCCTTTACCAATCTCTGCGAGCGAAAAATCACCATTCAGGGAACAAGGGGAGAGCTTACGGGGAACATGGAACTGAACCGGATAGAGGTAACGGATTTTCTTACGGGAAACCATACGGTTTACGGACTGAATACTCCCGGGACAGGACACAGCGGAAGTGATGTCAGTATGATGAAGGAGCTGACGGCATTGATTGGAGCAGGAAGACAGAGTGAAAATGTCAGTAAGGCTCTGGAAGCCATCGACAGTCATTTGATTGCTTTTGCAGCAGAGGACAGTAGGCTTCAGGGCGGCAAACCTATTGAATTATGAAAAGTGAGGGAAAAATGAATCAGGAAATCAGAGAACGGACAAGGTGGTTTATGAATGACCGCTTCGGTATGTTTATTCATTGGGGGATATATTCCATCCCTGCCTGCGGAGAGTGGGTGATGTCAGAAAAAGAAATGACGATAGAAGAATATGAGCGGTATTTTCAGCTTTTTGATCCGGTGGATTATGATCCCCGCAAATGGGTGAAGCTGGCGAAGGAAGCGGGAATGAAATATGTAGTGCTGACGGCCAAGCATCATGATGGGTTCTGTCTGTTTGACTCTGCTCTTACGGACTATAAGGCTACCAATACGAAGGCAGGCAGAGATTTAGTAAGAGAATTTGTAGATGCCTGTCGAGAGGAAGGATTGAAGGTGGGACTCTACTTTTCCCTGATTGACTGGCATCATCCGGATTTTCCCAAATATGGTGATCGGCAGCATCCTATGCGAAACAGGGAAGAATACAGGGATGAAGTCATTGATTTTGACCGCTACCTGGAATATATGCATGGCCAGGTGAAGGAATTGGTGACTAATTACGGAAGGCTGGATATTCTCTGGTTCGATTTTTCCTATGATGATATGTGTGGAGAAAAATGGAAGGCGGAAGAACTGGTTCGGATGGTACGAAAATATCAGCCGGATGTAATTATGGATAATCGTCTGGAGGGAGCGGGAGATAATCACGGCAGTATTGCCACTGCCAACCCTTTGATTACCAGCGGTGACTTTGCCAGCCCCGAACAGATCATACCCCCCAGCGGTGTACAGGATGAGAGGGGAGAAAGGATTCCCTGGGAGCTTTGTGCTACCATGAATAACCATTGGTGCTATTGTAATTTTGACCATGAGTTTAAGCCTGCCGACATGCTGATCCGTAAGCTGGTGGAATGTGTCAGCAAGGGGGGAAACATGATTCTGAATGTAGGACCGGATGCCAGGGGAAATATTCCGGAGGAAAGTGTGAGGATTTTACAGGAGATTGGGGCCTGGATGAAAAAAAACTCCGACAGCATTTATGGTGCGGGAATCTGCGAGTTACCCAAGCCGGAGTGGGGAAGATATACTCAAAAAGAGGATGTGATTTATGCCCATGTATACGAGGCACCTTTGGGTGCTCTGCCTCTGTACGGTATAGCACCGGATAAGCTTGAGGAGGTGTATTACCTGGCAGACGGAACCAGAATGAACCGGGGGGAGGCTTGGAATACGGTTCTTTATAAAGATGTAGCTTTCGTATCCTTTGGAGAAAATCCGGTATTTACCTATCCTTTGCCGGACAAAAAGGATACTGTACTGAAGATTGTGCTGAAGGAGGAAAAGAAAGTAGAAGGAAAGCCTGAATAGGGCTTTCTTTTTTTTGGTAAAAGTAGTAAACTACTATGGGTAGAAGATTAGGTTTCAGAAAAAGATAAGTAAAATAGAAAATAGTTCTTGACATATGCCCATAACTGAATCTATACTAATCCCGTAGGAATTAAATAGATTGTTTGATGATAGGATAGAGATTTTAGTAAATAAAATTGAATTGCTGAAGTTACAGCAGATTTGGAGGAAATAATGGATAAATTGATTTATTTGGATAATGCGGCAACAACCAGACCGGCACCGGAGGCAGTGCAGGCAATGCTGCCTTATCTGGAGGACAATTACGGTAACCCTTCTGCATTCTACAGCTTTGCCGGAAAAGCGGCTGCGGCAGTGGATGAGGCAAGAAAGATTATTGCAGATGCCATTGGAGCAAGGCCGGAGGAGATTTATTTTACCGCGGGAGGCTCCGAGTCCGATAACTGGGCACTGGTGGCTACGGCGGAGGCCCATGAGAATAAAGGAAAGCATATTATTACTTCTGCCATTGAACACCATGCTATTCTGCATACCTGCGAATACCTGGAAAAAAGAGGATTTGAGATTACTTATGTAGGTGTGGATGAGGATGGTGTGATTAAGCTGGATGAGCTGAAGGCGGCTATCCGCCCCGATACGATTTTGATTTCGGTTATGGCAGCCAATAATGAAATAGGAACCATTCAGCCTATAAAAGAAATCGGAGCCATTGCTAGGGAACATAAGATTTTATTCCATACCGATGCGGTACAGGCCTTCGGTCATATTCCTTTATCTGTAGAGGAAATGAATATTGATATGCTCAGTGCCAGCGGCCATAAAATCCATGGCCCCAAGGGCATCGGAATTATGTATATCCGCCGTGGAGTGAAAATCGGAGCCTTTATGCATGGTGGAGCCCAGGAGCGAAGAAGAAGGGCAGGAACCCATAATGTACCCGGAATCGTAGGTATGGGCAAGGCCACTGAGCTGGCAGTTTCTAATATGGAAGAGGCTGCAAGGAAGGTATCTGAGCTTAGGGATTATCTGATTGAAAAGGTTATGGCGGAGATACCCTACACCAAGCTTAATGGCCATAAAAGGGATAGACTTCCCAACAATGCGAATTTCTCCTTCTCCTTTATCGAGGGAGAATCCCTGCTGATTATGCTGGATCAGGCAGGTATCTGTGGAAGCAGCGGCTCTGCATGTACCTCAGGCTCTCTGGATCCTTCCCATGTGTTGATGGCCATCGGTCTGCCCCATGAGATTGCCCACGGTTCCCTTCGTCTGTCTCTGTCGGAGGAAACTACCAGGGAAGAGCTGGACTATACGGTGAATACATTAAAGGGTATAGTGAAACGATTGAGAGATATGTCCCCTCTTTATGAGGATTTTATCAAAAAACAGAAATAAATCAGAAAAAGTATGGATGTATAGTAGGATTTGAGAAAGCTTGAATCTGAGTATGGAGGAAAATAAAGATGTATACAGAAAAAGTAATGGATCATTTTACGAATCCCAGAAACATGGGAGAGATAGAAAATGCTAATGGTGTAGGAACTGTGGGCAATGCCAAATGCGGCGATATTATGAGAATGTATCTGGATATTGATGACAACGGTATTATTCAGGATGTTAAATTCAAAACCTTTGGCTGCGGTGCAGCAGTGGCAACCAGCAGTATGGCAACAGAGCTGGTAAAGGGGAAAACCGTACAGGAGGCCTTACAGGTGACCAACAAGGCGGTTTGTGAGGCATTGGACGGACTGCCGCCGGTAAAGGTTCACTGTTCTCTTTTGGCAGAGGAAGCTATTCATGCTGCACTTTGGGATTATGCACAGAAAAACGGAATCACTATTGAAGGCCTTAAGCCTCCGGTAAATGATATTGATGAGCTTCATGATCATGGTGAGGAAGAGGAGTATTAATAGAAAACATACATTCTAAGCGAGGTAAACAAAAAGCGGAAAACTCTATGGTGTGGGAAAGCCTTATCATAGAGTTTTTTGTTTTTTAAAAGGAGCAGCCCATATGGAAGCAATTAAAACAGCAAATTTAACAAAATATTATGGAAAGGCCAGAGGTATTGTTGAGCTGAACCTGTCTGTTGAAAAGGGCGAATTTTTTGGCTTTATCGGGCCCAATGGTGCCGGAAAATCCACAACGATTCGTACCCTGTTGGGACTTATTTCACCCACCGCCGGCAGTGCACAGATTCTGGGAAAGGATATAATCAGGGATAAGAAAGCAATTTTACATAGCATTGGCTACCTTCCGTCCGAGACAGCATTTTATCCCGGTATGAGGGTCAGGGATGTACTGGAATTATCTGCCAATCTGCGAAAGATTGACTGTGGGGAAGAAGCAAAAAGACTCTGTGAACGGCTGCAGCTTTCCCCATCACGGAAAGTGGATGAGCTATCCTTCGGGAATCGAAAAAAGGTTGCGATCGTCTGTGCTTTACAGAGCAAGCCGGAGCTGCTGATTCTGGATGAGCCAACAGGAGGACTTGATCCTCTTATGCAGAGAGAGTTTTTTGAAATTATCAGGGAGCTAAACAGGCAGGGGACAACGGTGTTTTTGTCAAGTCACGTGCTGCCTGAGATTCAAAGGAACTGTACCCGTGCAGCGATTATCAGAGAGGGGAGGATTATTGCCTGCGACAGTGTGGATGCACTATCGAAAACGAATGCAAAACGTGTTTTTCTGCAGGGCAGCGTGAATTTGGAAGGATTAGAGGGAGTAAGAGACAGAAAAGATGAAGATGGAGGTGTAAGCTTCCTATACAGTGGAAATATGGATAGTCTGCTTCGGGCACTTTCCACAGGAAATATTTTGAACCTGACGGTTTCGGAGCCGGATTTGGAAGAAATCTTCTTACACTATTATGAAAAGGAGGGTGAGGGGAAATGACAATAGTAAAGCATGAGCTTAGACAGGGAAGGCTTTCCTTTTTCGTCTGGACCGCTGCCATCGGCTTTCTGCTGGTAATTTGTGTTTTTCTATTTCCGGAAATGAAAGATGAGATGGATGGAGTCAATGAGATATTCTCCTCTATGGGTTCCTTTACGGCTGCGTTTGGTATGGACAGACTTAATTTCGGTACGCTGATTGGATTTTATGCCATTGAGTGCGGTAATGTATTGGGACTTGGGGGAGCCTTCTATGCAGCTTTATGTGCAGTGAATATCCTTTGCAAGGAAGAAAAAGAAGGGACAGCAGAGTTTCTGCTTACACACCCCGTCAGCAGAAGGCGGCTTATTACGGAAAAACTGATTGCTGTTTTTATGCAAATCACAGCAATGAACCTGATTATCTACGCCCTTTCGGTAGGAGCAATGATGGCTATCGGTGAGGATATCCCCTGGAAAGAGTTAAATCTGATTCATTGTGCATTCTATCTTCTTCAGCTTGAACTGGCAGGTATCTGTTTCGGCATCTCTGCATGTTTAAGAAAAGGAAGTGCCGGAGTAGGTCTTGGAATTGCTGCGGTCATGTATTTTTTGAATTTGATTGCCAATATAGCAGAATCAGCAGAGTTCTTAAAGTACATAACCCCCTTTGGGTATTGCGAGGGCGCAGATATAGTAACGAATGGAAGCCTGGACGCAGCCATGGTTGCTCTTGGCATTGGTTTTGGTATTATCGGTATTATTTTAGCTTATTTGAAATACATTAAGAAGGACATATGCTAATCACCGTATACAAAGCATCCATGCACTAAGCACAAACCGACTTTCCCGAATATTTTAATAAGAAAACTCTTAAGATTTCCTTAATAGGGTTGTAGAAGAAAAAAAGGAGTGATATTTTATATAGAGTATATTTTGTCAAAAAAGGTAGGACAAGACAGATGTCTGCAGCTTGTATTGAGAAAATGAAAAAAATTATACATAATAGGAAATTCATGGGATTAGTGAAGATGACAGCGGTCTATTACTTGGTTTTCTTTCTTCTGGAGCAGAGGGAGGGGAAGCTGAATATCATTGAGGTTGCTTTGGATCGCAGGATTCCCTTTTGTGAATACTTTATTATTCCTTATCTTCTGTGGTTTCCTTTTATTGCAGGCTGTGTACTCTGGTTTTGTCTGATGAAGGGAAAAGAAGAGGAGTATGACAAGCTGATTAAGAGTCTGATTACAGGAATGCTGGTTTTTGTTTTGTGCTCTTTGCTTTATCCTAATGGGCAGCTGCTTAGGCCTAAGCTGGCCGGAGAGAATATTTTTGAGCTGTTGGTTCTTAGGCTATATGAGATAGATACGAATACCAATATTTTCCCAAGTCTGCATGTGTTCAATTCCATAGTCTGCTGCATAGCTGTCTGTCGGAATGTAACAGAGAAGAAATACCGGCTTTTACGAAGCCTGACGGTACTGCTGACCGTATCCATAATTTTATCAACTATGCTGTTAAAGCAGCATAGCATTTTGGATGTGTTGGGGGCAATTTTACTGAATATGCTTTGCTACAGCTGTTTTTATGAACAGGGCTATCTGAACAATTTGATTGCGGGTATACAGAGAAAAAACCGATTCAAGAATCTGAAAAGACAGCGGGATATGTAGAAAAGAAGACAGGGAAAGCATTAAGGAAAGATTAGGGGCATAGGGAGAATTTATTTCTCTCTATGCCCCTTATTAGCTATTTCTTTTTATAGGTGTTTATTTTTATTTTAGAGGGACAGCCGCAGGAGGGAGAGGGTTGGTTTAAGGCTACGTCTTCACAGCACTCAAAATCGTGATCGATATAATGAGCGATTAAGCGTGCCTGCAGCTTTCTTTTGTTACAGATGCAGGAGCAGCCGGTGGAAACATCCAAATCCTGAGGAAGAACGAATTTGATACAGCGTACAGTAACATCCTGACAGCTGCTTCTGTGGTGAGCCGGAATGGTTAAGGTCTTTAAGCCGCGCTTAAATTCATTTCCATATTCGTCTACCTCGTTGAGGATTACCGCTAAGGCAGCACGTTTCCCAGGACAGATGTTTTTTAAAGTGACATCCAATTGCAGGATACGCCCCAGGGATTCCAGCTCCAAATCACCGGCATCAAATTCAATGGTATCTTCACAGCCTTCAAATTCAATGGATACAATCTCCGGACATTCTTCACCGATAATATCCGTTCCGCAGTCAATTTCTATGGAGGGATCCGGGAAGGTAACCACATTTCCTTCATGGTCGGAATAAGAGATGGAGTCATTGACAATGACTTCACCGGTACAGCCGCCTTCATGGGAAACCGTAAAGGTTAAGGAGGCTCCTTCTGTCCCTGTGGTTCCCAGAGAGGATATTTTCCATTGAACCAGGTTGCTGCTTAGCAAGGTTGCCTGACCTTTAGTGGGGGAAGAGAGAGCAGTAATTTTGAAGCAGGAGGAAATCTGATCCTTAATGACGATGTCGGTTGCTCCCGGCTTGGTAATATTTCTGGCCAGATTTTCAAACAACTCCTCCAGTTCGGCATCATCAGGCGTGATGGACAGGAAGGCTGAGTCGGGATCAGAGGCCCAGTCTTTCAGTGCCTGCTCATCTAAGCCGCCGTTTCCTGATAGGCCGATCACATAGATGCTTACCCCCATAGCCTTTGCCGTGGTTGCTACCGCATTAGCATCACCGCCCGCTGTGGTTACTCCGTCGGTAAACATCACCATGATCTTGGCGTTGGAGGAGGTCATATCAAAAAGCTCCAAGGCCTTGGTAAAAGCATCCTCATGGTTGGTAGAGCTGCCGGCAGCAAGACTGTTAACGGCGGCTTTCAAATCGGCCACAGAGGTAGTAAGCGGCGTGTTTTTGGTTGCAGTGTTGGCAAAGCTCATGATACCGATATGGCTGCCGCCTCCGATTTCTCCATCCTGGCTGCTGTCTGTGGCTTCATCAATAATGTCAATGAATTTTTTAGCTCCGCTTTTCAAGTTGGCAAGAGGACTTCCCGCCATACTGCCGGAACGATCCAGAATCAGAACGATATCCGTCGGATTGGAAGTGATATCCGGCTGTGCAGCCAGAGACAGAGTAACCTGAAAGGAGTCACCGCAGTTGATTTTGTCCTGACTGAGTTCTTTGTTTGCATTTATAATACCCATAAAATACCTCTTTTTCTGCAGCTTCATGCGGCAATTTTTTTAAGACATGCATGTCTGTCTAGGGATGCTTTCGACATCCTTCTACAGAATATGCAAAGGTATTTGCCTTTGCTACAAAAGCTTTCTCTTGACATTATTGGTTTAAATGATATAATAATTTAAAATCAAACAGTTTAAAATAAAACTGTTTAATCCTGCATGGAGAATGGAGATGAGAAATCATGGAGGCAGTTCAGGTATCCGGTATTGAGGGTCAGATTGAAGTCATCCTACGGGGAGGACAGTTTAAGCAGCTGACAGAGCTCTATTTTACCCATATTAAGGAAGAATATGGATTGAAGAGAATCGAGCTTGAAATTCTTTACTATCTTTCTCGGGGAGAGAAGGACAACACAGCCATTGATGTCTGCCGTGCTTTAAGAGCCAATAAGGGTCATGTTTCCCAGGCGATGGATAATTTGAGAAAACGGGGACTGCTGGAGCCGGTTCAGGATACGGTGGACAGGCGCTATTTTCATTTTATTCTGATGGAGCCTGCCTATGAGATTATTGAGCAGCTGGCAGAAGAATTTTGCCGCATGAACACAGCCTTATTCCAGGGCTTTAGCCGGGAGGAGATGGAACAATTTAAAAATCTGGCTTCCCGGGTAGGGGAGAATATGGAGAAGATTATACGAGGACTGGAGGATAAGTGATGAACGAAGTAAAAAACCCAAAAAAACCGCTGATTTATTATTATGTAATTGCTATACTTGTTGTATATTTATTTAATGCACTTCTTATGCCTCAAATCGCTAAGCAGGCCATTAAAGAGGTGGATTATGGTACCTTTATGGAGATGACCTATAACGGGGAGATTGGCCAGGTACAGATTCAGGATAATCAGATTCTGTTTACGGATAAGGAAGAGACGGCTGTCTACAAGACTGCACCGGTACAGGATGCCGATTTAACCAATCGTCTTTATGAAAACGGAGCAGAGTTTTCCGGTGAAATCGTAGAGGAAGCCTCACCGCTGGTAAGCTTCTTCGTGGGATGGATTCTGCCTATACTGATTTTTATCGGAATCGGGCAGCTGCTTTCCCGCCAGATGATGAAGAAAATGGGCGGAAGCAATTCCATGATGTTCGGGATGGGAAACAGCAAGGCAAAGGTTTATGTGAAATCCTCAGAGGGTATTCATTTTTCCGATGTAGCCGGCGAGGATGAGGCCAAGGAAAACCTGACAGAGATCGTTGACTATCTGAATAATCCGAATAAGTATAAGGAAATTGGTGCCTCCATGCCCAAGGGTATTTTATTGGTGGGTCCTCCCGGTACCGGTAAGACTATGCTAGCCAAGGCAGTAGCCGGTGAAGCTAATGTCCCCTTCTTTTCCATGTCCGGTTCGGAATTTGTAGAAATGTTTGTGGGTATGGGTGCTTCCAAGGTCAGGGATCTGTTTAAGCAGGCTAAGGAGAAGGCACCCTGCATCGTCTTTATTGACGAGATTGATGCTATCGGTAAGAAACGTGACGGACAGCTGGGAGGTAATGATGAGCGTGAGCAGACCTTGAATCAGCTGCTGACAGAAATGGATGGATTTGAGGGAAATAACGGAGTCATTATTCTGGCAGCTACAAACCGCCCGGAATCCCTGGATCCGGCTTTGCTAAGACCGGGACGTTTCGACCGTCGTGTCCCTGTGGAGCTTCCTGACTTGAAGGGACGGGAGGAGATTCTAAAGGTACATGCAAAAAAAATCAAGCTGGCCGAGGATGTGGATTTTGAAAAAATCGCCAGAATGGCCTCCGGCGCGTCTGGTGCAGAGCTTGCCAATATTGTCAATGAGGCAGCTTTGAGGGCGGTAAGAGACGGTCGTTCTTTTGCTAACCAGGCGGATTTGGAAGAGAGTATTGAGGTAGTTATTGCCGGTTACCAGAAGAAAAATGCAATTTTGACAGATAAAGAAAAGAGAATTGTAGCCTATCATGAAATTGGTCATGCGCTTGTAGCAGCAAAACAGACCGATTCTGCCCCTGTCCAGAAGATTACCATTGTGCCAAGAACCTCCGGTGCATTGGGGTATACCATGCAGGTGGATGAAGGCAACCACTATTTAATGAGTAAGGAAGAAATTGAAAATAAGATTGCAACGTATACCGGTGGACGGGCTGCGGAGGAAATCGCCTTTGGCTCCGTAACCACGGGGGCTTCCAATGATATTGAGCAGGCAACCAAGCTGGCGCGTGCCATGATTACCCGCTACGGAATGAGCAAGGATTTTGATATGGTTGCCATGGAAACGGTGAGCAATCAGTATCTGGGAGGAGATACTTCTTTGACCTGCTCCATAGAAACCCAGAGCAGAATTGATGAAGAGGTGGTTGAGCTGGTGAAAAAGCAGCATGAAAAGGCAGGACAGATTCTTCTGGACAACCGGGAAAAGCTGGACGAGCTGGCTCAGTTCCTTTACCAGAAGGAAACCATCACCGGTGAAGAGTTTATGGAGATTCTAAACCGTTAGTAAGGAAGCGGCAATTTCTACTGCCAATGGAGTAACGGCGGGGTTTTTTTCCAGAAAGGCAATGTCCTCTGCACGGGCATAGCCGTTAAGCTTGTTGGAAACAGCAGTGTTCAGAATGGAAAAAAACTCTGTCAAGCTTCGATAGTCCCGAAAAATATCCAGAATACAGCTGCCGTAGGCCTCGTCTTCAAACTCACAGGTAGAAATAATCTGCATACACAGGCGTAATTCGCCATTGATATCCGAAGCCTCCATTAAAATATCGGGACGCTTTTTGTAGTGGGCCATAAAGCAGGCCTTAGCTCCCTGATAGTCTCTTTTTTCCAAAAGCAAAGCCAGCTGTTCTTTCAGCATACGGGTCTCATATTTTTCTCCTACCATTCCTACCTTACATTCATAAGCTTTCAACCGGTTACAGCGAATCCAAACGGTCTGCAGAAACTCTGCAAGGAAGCCGAAAAGTCGTTTTTGATAATTATCATAGCCGGTAAAGTCCACTTCCTTTTGCACCGCAAAAAGAATGGAGAAGAGCCATTCACAGTATTGGTCATACAGCTTCCTGGAAGTGATAAAAATGTTGCCGAAGTAGGTATTGGGACCATGAATCAGCTGCTGAAAGGTATCCAGGTATTGGGGATAAAGCTGCTCTATGGCCTTCTGGGTAAGAAGAAGGTCCTTTTCGTGATGATTGACGCAAAAGCCCTGATAATAGGGACCGGGAAGAGTCAGTAACTTTGTGGTAAGGATGTCATACTGCTGCAGAAGGGAGGTTAACTCCTTTTCGGTAAACAGCTCCTCTTTCTCATTGATCAGATAGCGGCGATAGTGGCAAATACCGATAAAATCAGTATTCGCATAGTTTTTCCATAGCCAGTACATTCCCGTAAGCTCACAAAAGTAGGGATTCAGTTTAGAAATGGAATCTCCCGTATCATCCCCTAAATAGCCAAAGTCATTTGCTGCTGCACGTCCCACATGAAGGGGGACATACATGGGATCCTTCGGCGGGATGAAGGGCTTATGAGTAATGGTAAAAATTTTAATGGACATGGGAAATCCTCCTAATCAATGGCAGTGGTGTAATCTGCTAACAGCATAATGGGAAATAAAAGACCGAAGACAGGAATATCTTCGGCCTTTTATGTAATGATGCTTTTAGAATAATCTCATAAAACCAGCATTGGAATTCATCTGCTCCTTCATCATATAAAACTTATACTGCTGAAGAGCATTATCTCGACTCTTGTTCACAGACTCCTTAGCATAGTCGGTATCTCTGATGCGGCTGTTGGCTGCAGTCAGATTGTAGTTGGAATAGTCGTTATAAGCAATGGTACTGCTCAGACGATTGTACTGAGCACCCATATTACTTCTGGCACCGCTGATGGTATCCATGGCTTTTTTGATGGAATCCAGATCAAAGTCTTTGGTTACATCAAAATCGGCAATTCCCAGAGATTCCAACGTGGAATTTACCAGACCGATTTTCAGACCGCCGCCCTGAGGGTTAGTAGCCAGCTCAATATCTGCCATACTTCCGTCCAGAAGCTTAACGGTATTGAAATTCGTATTCTTGGCAACGTTTTGAATCTCTTCCTTCAAACCGTCAATTTCCATCTGAATAGACTTTCTCTCTGAGTCGCCGTATAAGCCGTTGGAAGCCCGAAGTCCCAATTCATAGATTCGCTGAAGGGAGCCCTGAATACCGGAAAGAGCACCGTCAGCTACATTAATCAGACTCTGTCCATCTTTGGCATTAGAGGAGCCAACCTCGAAGCCGGTGCTGTTCTTTTTCAGCTTCTCACTAATGGCCAGGCCGGAGGCGTCGTCAGCGGCACGATTAATCCGATAACCACTGGAAAGAGGCTCGTAGCTGCGACTGGATTGAATTGATATGTTCATGGTACACCTCCTTTCTTCTTTGGTGTGGGGTTTATTGCTGTATAATTAAAGACATATCTGTATATGTATTCTACAATACTTTCCATAATTTGTCAAAGATAAAGGTTTGCTTAAATGCGTAAATTCATTGATAATTTTCCCATTTTGGGATAGGCTAAGAATATGAGTCGGTAAAAGGAGGAATTACACTTGGATTATTTAAAACGAGCAAATGAGCTGTATGAAGAAACGGTTGCCAATCGACGTTATTTACATCAGAATCCGGAAATCAGTATGGAGCTTCCCAAAACTTCTTCGTTTATTGAAAAAAAGCTGATTGAGATGGGCTATAGCCCAAAGCGCTGTGGTGGCGACGGCATTGTTGCTACGGTTGGAAAGGGGGGAGGAAAGACAATCTTGCTTCGCAGTGATATGGATGCGTTACCTATGCGGGAAGAAAGCGGACTGCCTTTTGCCAGCACCTGTGATGCAGCCCATACCTGCGGACATGACTGCAATGCCGCCGGACTATTGACAGCCGCCAGACTGCTTAAGGAGAATGAACAGGCTCTTGAAGGTATAGTGAAGCTGATGTTCCAGCCTGCAGAGGAAACCTTTCAGGGAGCAAAGGCAATGATTAAGGATGGCGTTTTGGAAAATCCCAAACCGGATGCGGCCTTAAGCTGTCACGTCACCTCCGGGCAAATGCCGCCTACCGTTTTCATCTATAATTCTACAGGAACCATGATGAACTCCGTAGATGGGTTCAGGATCAAGATAAAGGGGAAGGGGGCTCATGGAGCTTACCCGGAGAGAAGTGTGGATCCCATCAATATTGCGGTGCATATTTATCTGGCACTGGAATCTATTGTAGCCCGGGAGCTTACCTCAACCCAGACCAGTGTGATGACGGTAGGTACGCTTAAAGCCGGGGATGCTTATAATATTATTCCCGAAACGGCAGAGCTTCAGGGCTCCATCCGCAGTGAATCTCCACAACAGCGTGAGCTTCTGGTTCGCAGAATGAAGGAGGTTGCCGAAGGGGTGGCAAAAACCTACAATGGTACTGCTGAAGTAGAGATGATTGCTGAGGTACCGCCATTGATTTGTGACCCGGATGTAACGGAAAAATTTGTCCGCTACATGAAGGAGCTGGAGGTGCCCGGACAAATGGAGATACCCGGGATTAAGGCAGCAGCCTCGGATGATTTTGCCTGTGTGCTGGAGCAGATTCCGGGAGCTTATATTTATCTTTCTGCCGGGTTTATGGACAGGCCGGCCACTGAGCAGCACAGTCCCGATGTACAGTTTAACGAGGAAGTATTTCGTTTTGGACCTGCTTATTTGGCACACTGTGCTACACGCTGGCTGGAAGAAGAAAAAAATAATGGATGAGAATTCAAATTTACGTATCTTTTCTTCCGGTGGGAATTGAATAAAATAGCAAGTTATAGTATGATATAAAAACGATATATCATGAAATTAAGAGGAATATACAAATGATAATTGATACTATCCTTGCAGCTGTGGCTTCCCCCTGGTTATTATTCATCTCTGCTTTCATTTTTTCATGGATCAGTTTGGATGCTCTGCTGAAGCTTTCATATATACAAAAGAAGGGAACCTTATGGATATGCTTATTTTCCGTGGCAAATGCCATATTACCAATGCTGTGGGATTTTGATGGTGTCAGCGCCAGGCCCTTTTCTCTGCTTATCATTCCGATGACTTTGGTTTTCGATTTGTATATTTTAACGAAGGATACCTGGTGGGCTTATCTGAATTTTTTCTTCCTCACTCTTTTGGATGAATTTTCTCTTTATGGAATATCCAGTGCGATTGTGGCCATTGTTCTGCAGAATCCCTGGCCCATTGGAAGTGCTGAGCACAGACGGGTGCTGATGACGATGACGTTTTTTCTGACCAGCAAGATTTTTTGGGATATTCCACGAAATAAGGCTGTAACGATTGCGGAAATGTCAGAGCTGCTTCATTCTAAAACGAAGGGAAAGATTTTATTTGGAAGTGTGGTATGCTCCAGTGTAGTATTACTGACTTCTGCCATGTTTGTGCTACCCTTGATATATGATGTCAGTCTTTCACGGCGTGCACAGGTAATGATCAATGCGGAGCTGCTGCTGAAAAATTCCCTAATTCTTATTGGAAGCTTTGTTATTGTGCTGTTTCATGTATGGCAGGAAAAAAAGGAACGTCAGCTGATAGCCATCGATTCAGAACTGAAGATGGAGCGTCAGTTTAGGGAAAATAGCCAGGAGGATGCTATTCTGCGATTTTGCTTTGACGTTTCTAAGGGGCAAATTACTGAGGGTATATCTTTTTTTCAGTCTCCGGAGGGTGAAGGCCGGGAAACGGCTGTTGTTTTAGAGGAATTTCGCACGGAGTGTATCCACGAAGAAGAGAGAAAGCAGTTTATTTCGATGAAGGATTTACCGGGGCATCCGGATAAATTAAATCTTCCCTTTTATGCCTTTAATACAAGGATGTCTGTAGCTTATCTTTTAAACCGGATGAATCTTTCTGAAAAGGTTCAGGAGAATTTAAGGAAGTTGGATAAAGAATGGATATGGTCAAAGGTTCAGGTGACCGTTGTGGAGGATGAGGAAAGCGGAGATTCTCTTTGTCACGTTTTGTTTCTGGATATTGATGAGGAGATGACCTATTCAAAAAATCTGCTGCAGGAGGCTACTACAGATGCTCTGACGGGAGTTTATAATCGAGCCAGCATGGAAAAGGCCCTGAGGGAGCTGTTTGTATCAAAAGAGGTGTCCGGAGCCTTTTTTATGATTGATATGGATCATTTCAAAAGTGTTAATGATACTCTGGGCCACCCAAAAGGAGATAAGGCATTACAGGATACCGCCCGGATACTGCAGCAGACATTCAGAGGCGGAGACGTGGTCTGCAGACTGGGTGGAGATGAATTTAGTGTTTTTGCTAAGGATTTTACTGACATAGATCTGCTCTGCAAGAGGGCGGAAGATCTGAATAATTTGGGAAGAATCACACAGTTTTCCGAGGACAACAGCAAGTCCGTAGAAACCTCCTTCAGTATCGGTATTGCCGTTTGTGGAGAAGGGATGGAGGTGGACAGCTACGAAGAACTGTACAGCAGAGCAGATTTAGCTCTTTATGAGGCTAAGAAAGCCGGCAGGGACACCTATCGGATCTATTCCGAGGAAATGGAAAAAGACTGAGTGGACTTTCGGATGATCATGAAGTATCCCCATGGGAATCAGCGTTCCTGTGGGGATTTTTATGTTAGATTATTATGGTAATATTCTGAAAAATTTCGTATTGACAAATAGATGTAGTGTAGAATATCAGCGGCCTTCTGAGATAAGAAAGCCCTGGGGTACGGCTTTCCAGAGGGCAGTATTTTTGAAAGCATCTATCAGGACATGATAGGTACTTTTTTAGAATATTACTGCAGGAAGCTTTTTATAGAAAAAACACGACTGCTATGCTATGATGAAATCATCAATAAGCCTAAGGGTACAAGTAAAGCAATTGTATTCACAAATGATGATATTGAGAATCTTCTGGAACAGCAGTATGGAAAAGGAGAAATGATAAGGTTACTTTGTTTGATTTTACAAAGGTAAAGTATTATGAAAGTTTTAATTACAACAGATTTACTTATTACATCCACAAATGGTGTGGCAACTTCAGTTCGAAACCTGTGGGAAGGTTTAAGAAAAAGGGGGCATACTGTTCGTATTCTCACAGTATCAGACAGAGCAGATAGTTATAAAGATGATTCTGTTTATTATATTAAATCAGTACCAATAGGATTCATTTATCCGGATATGCGAATGCCAATATCATATCGTAATTTGTTTATAGATGAGTTGATTGAGTGGAAACCGGATATTATACATAGTCAATGTGAGTTTTTCAGTTTTCAATTTGCAAAATATATTTCAAGACTTACCGATGCACCTATTGTCCATACATATCATACTTTGTATGAAGAATATGCTACTTATGTAATTCCGAGTAAATTCATTGGAAAATATGTGGTGAAGAAATGGTCGCGGATATGCTTAAAGTATGTGAACAGAATCATTGTACCTTCATCTAAAGTGGAGAATACCTTACGGGGATATGGAGTAAAAAACACAATCAGTGTAGTTCCAAGCGGAATTTCGCTAGAACAGCATAGTTATCGAATGAATGAGAAAGAGAGAAGGGAGAAAAGGCAGATACTTGAAATTCCCGAGGATTATCATGTTTTATTGAGTCTTGGCCGAATTGGGAAGGAAAAAAACTTAGGGGAATTGTTGAACTATTTTGCGGATGCACTTCTGAAAAATCAAAAGCTTACTTTTTTAATTGTAGGTGATGGCCCGGACAAAAGGAACATGGAAATATTAACCTCAAATTTGGGGATAGAAGCTCATGTGATTTTTATAGGGATGGTTGAACCGTTACAGGTGCAGGAATATTATCAGTTGGCAGATGTTTTTGTCAGTGCATCAATAAGTGAAACACAAGGGCTTACTTATATTGAAGCTGCGGCAAATGGTCTGCCCCTCCTTTGTCGAAAGGATGACTGTTTAGAAGATATTATTAAAGATGGAGTAAATGGATATGTATATACATCCAGTGAAGAATTTCTTAATAAATTAAAGATTATTATGGAAAATTCGGAATGGCGTTTGAGTGCCGGAAAGCATAGTCAAGAAATCGCAGAAGCCTTTAATCAAAGTCATTTTGCAGATGTGGTGGAAACGATCTACGAATCCACAAGGGAGGAGTTAACAGAAACTTAAAATAATTGTTACACTGATGGAGGATACCTGTGGTCATCCGGAATGCTGCTTTGAACATGGATTATCCGTTTATATTGAGACAAAGAACCATAAAATATTGATGGATACAGGCGCAACGAACGCTTTTATCCATAATGCGGCAAAGCTTGGCGTCGATTTGGAAAAAGTGGATACTGTGATATTAAGCCACGGGCATTACGATCATGCCGGTGGATTATTGGCATTTTCCGAGATCAATAAACACGCACAGATCTATATGCAGCAGACTGCCATTGGGGATTATTATCACGGAGAACGGTATATCGGAATCGATAAAGAGATACAGAACCTTCTTCAGGTTCATTTTCTGCAGGGAGATTATGGAATTGATGAGGAATTATCTCTTTTCACCAATTTACGGGCAGAAGATTTTATCCCCAGAGCAATTTGCTGCTATCTGAGAGAGTAAACGGGAGTAATGTGTAGGATGCTTTTTTGCACGAACAATGTCTGGTGGTTCACACTCCGGAAAGCACTGTTTTACTGTCCGGCTGTGCACACAACGGAATTCTGAGCTGGCGGATGTGTTTGTTCCGGTTTGTGTGAACCTTCTTTCTAAGGAGCTGCAACTGCCGAAGGCAGAACTTCTCATCGCCGATCTGCTGATTGAATATATCGGATATGCATGCTTCCAAAAGGTTGTAAGACTTGTAGATCCTCGTTATGTCTCCTGTGTCATTCAGATAAACACAGATGATTCCTTTGTTTCGGATTCTCCATATCTTCAGGCTTTTGACGGGCTTAACAAGGTGCATCATCAGATGGAAGAGAATGAACTGAAAGGCGCTATGAAGGAGATCGGATATGAAACAGGCAGCAGGACAGAGAAGGAACTGCCAAATGGAAAGAAATTAGTACAGATAGATTTTATGAGGATGAAAAAGTGATATGACAGCAGAACAGATGTGGAAACTAAATAAAACAGCGCTGTTTGACGAGATAGGGGAAAGCCGGAAAATGGTGCTTTCTACTTCATTTGAAGAGTATGTGACATCAAGAATGATGAGTATCGTGATCACTGATGGTACATTCTATTTTCAGACAGACAGAATATTCAGAAAATATGAGCAGCTGCAAAAGAACGAAAAGGTGGCCCTATGCATCGATAATATATCTGTTGAAGGCCGATGCAGAGAACTGGGACATCCCATGGAGAATTCGGTGTTCTTAAGCCTGTATGAGAAGCATTTTCCAAATTCCTTTAAGAGATACACGGGGATGGCAGATGAGAGACTTTTTGCGGTAAAACCGACGTACATAAGAAAATGGATTTATGAAAATGGGGAATCGTACGAAGAGATATTTGATTTTGAGAGTAAAACCTATGAGAAGAAAAAGTATCATTAGAGCGGGTTCCATATGTCTACGCCGGTTTTAGTTGGGGGAATTATATTGTCCTGTATATGGCTTCTGGCAACATTAATCGTACAACAGAAAAAGAGAAAAGTACTTATGATCATTGGTGTAGCTGCATGTTTTATCCTACTGATCTATACCCTTCAGTGGAAGCTGTTTGTGTATGGAATTCTCGGAGGTGTTTTTGTCGGCGCCATAGGAATCGGCTACAAGCAGGATGAGTTACTTAAGTTGCACAAACAAATGGGTGTCGTACAGACAATGATTATATTTACGATTGTTTTTGTGATGATTTTTATGTCAATGGCATTGGCGGCTCCTGATTTAAAATGGTAGTCAGGCTGCAATAGGATCTTTTGAAGATCAAATTGATTTACTACCTAAAAAATGATAAAATTTAGGTAGTAAATTGCGTTATGGAGGATCGGTCATATGCGTAAGTTTGATTATTCTTTTTTGAAAAAAGAAATTCCGGGAAATATTGTCGGGTTAACAAACATTATAGCTGATTTGAAATCTAAAGAGGAATTTCGAAAACTGCAGTATCATGCGACTTTTGAGAGTTTACACAAAAAAGCGATTATTGAGTCTGTAAAAGGAAGTAATGCAATAGAGGGTATTGTTACAACAGATTCCAGAATAAGGGATATTGTAGATGGCGCAGCACCGATGACTCATGATGAACTGGAAATATCCGGTTATAAAGATGCTCTGAAATTGATTCATACAGAATACAATGACCTTGATATTGAAGAAGATGTAATACTTATGTTTCATAGAATGTTGGAAGAACATACGAAGGCATCAGAAGCAGGAAAATATAAGAAAAATAATAATTATATCATGGAATATGGAACAGACGGAAGCAGGCGGGTGAGATTTATGCCGGTTCCGGCGAAGGAAGTTTCAGATGCTATGAAACAATTGATTCTTTCCTATTATGATGCCAGACAGGATTCGGAAATATCACCATTATTATTAATACCATGCTTTGTTTTGGATTTTCTTTGTATTCATCCATTTGATGATGGTAATGGACGTGTATCAAGATTATTGACTGTTTTACTTTTATATATCGCAGGATATGATATTGTGAAATATATTTCCTACGAAGGGCAGGTAAACAAATATAAAGAAAGCTATTATGCAGCATTAGAACAGTCATCAATCTCGTGGTATGAAAATGAGAATGATTATGTGCCGTTTATCATTAACTTTCTTCAGATATTGTATAGGTGCTTTAAAGAACTTGATGATTCCTTTATGGATATTTCTTTAAAGAAAGCAAAGAAATCTGAACGGGTGGAAAGTATATTGATGAGTGCCATAGTTCCAATCTCAAAGCAGGATATCATGAATAAACTCCCTGATATCAGCGTGAAGACTGTTGAACTGGTACTGGGAAAGATGCTAAAAGAAAACAGAATAACAAAAATAGGTTCCTATAAGGATGCACGTTATATAAGAAAAAACGATAAGCGAGGTAACCATGAAAAATGATGTACCGGCAAACTTAAGTCTACGGAGCGTGGGTTCCCAATCCTGTAATTACCTTATATGCAGACACAAAAAAATGGAAAAGTAATTTTTACAAGTTCGGGAGTGAGTGTTACAGGATTTATTGGAATATCGCCTTATGCTTCAACTAAAGGTGCATTAGAAGCCTTGGCAAAATGTCTTAACTTGGAATATGCTTCTGACGGTATTTCTTTCCACATTATTCACCCGCCACTCACCCGGACAAAATCGGCAGAGCCGTTACCTGTACCAAAAGAATTTATGGCAGACCCAAAAAAAGTAGGCTATGGAATTGCAAACAATATTTCTTCCAGACATTTTATCTTATGCCACAGCTTTTTACAAAAAGTCCAGACGCTTACCTGTTATCTTTTCCCAATAAAAATGGATACTCTGTCCTGTTTGTGGTAATAAAACCTGTAACAGACTTAGAGAGGATACTGCTTTGAAAAACTATCCTCTTTACTGTCCGAAATGTAAACAGGAAACTTTAATCAATGCTCATAAATTGAATATATCAATTATCAAAGAGCCAGACGTACAGACCCAGAGCCGATAGCACATGAGGAAATTTCCTTGTGGTTATCGGCTCTTTCTTTTTATGGTAACTAAACGTACTACGAGGTTGCTGATATTTTACCAACAACAAAGCCGTTATACTAGAGAGCGTTCTAGGAAATCAGCAGAAAAACGCAAATGAAGAGAAAAAGCGGGAGCTTATGCAATACAGCACCCTAATATATTTATTTAGAGAAAGGCTTAGGAAATTGCTTTGAAAATAGTAGATATTCAGTGCTAGTAGATGTATAATTGAGAACAACAATCGAAATTTACAGAACTACAAAGAAAGGATACATATTATGGAAGAAAGATTAATAGCATTTGTTATTTGGATAATAATCGGCGTATTATTTATTGTAATGGGCATTTATGATTTTAATTCCAAGAAAGCAAAACCTTTCGGCTTTTGGGCAAATGCTGAGGTAGCACCCATAGAAGATGTGAAAGGTTATAATCGTGCTTTGGGCATATTGTGGTGCGTGTATGGTGTTTTGTTTACGTTAATTGGATTGCCTTTGTTAGATGGGCAGAATTCGGGTTTGATTATTATACCTATATTGGGTGCAATACTTATTAGTATTGCGGCTATGGTAGCGTATGTAGTAGGTATTGAACCCAAATACCGTAAAAAGAAATGAATGGAAACTTCCAGTTTCGTAGAACTGAAGCAAGAACCAAAAACTTGATATTTTAGTCCTTATAGTTGACAATAAAAAGATATGCCGATGATTTCTGTATACCCTTTTGTTAATTGTAGTTGTGAAATGAAAGTTGAGGTTATGAATAAAGTGATTTTGAGTAAGCGAGAAAAGTCAGGAGAAGCTGATCTGTAGGAATAGAGAAAATACGCTGGATGATCAAAGCCCACAGAAAAGCTTGCAAAGGGTATTTACGGGTTCTGCCCGTTGATGCATAGAAATGATTTCTGAAAGCAATCGGAATAAACTCATCAATATCGATATGGGTTTCCAATAGAGAAAGAATCGCCGGTTTGTCATTTTCAAATTTTTCCTGGCAATCTGAAAAAATATCTGCCAAATCTTGCTCTGATCTGCCACATTCCGTCATTTCGGAGCATTTCACAATAGTCCCGGAAACCCTTGCAAAACAAGGCATTTCCGAGCAAATCAAGGAGAAACAAAACTATGTTAAAAGTACTTTTCATCTGCCACGGCAATATTTTCCTCAATTTAAAATAGCCTGTAAAAAGGGCATTTCCAGGGCAAAGGAGGTGAAGCGTACCACTTTTGCAGAGAGAAAAAATTTAATAGAGCTTAAACTCATAGATGGTGTTTTGACAAATATTGCTGTCGGGACACCATTTTTTAAATTGTAGCATCTGAATATTTTTGTTGATTATGTCAAAAATATTCAATGAAGAATTGATTGTTATCACTAAAGAGCATATAATAATTTTGAAAGAAAACATCAATAGTGTCAAAAATATTCAGTTAGGAGATTGAGATGAACATTAAGAGAGATAAGTACTTAAATGATTTAATTAATAGAATGCATAATGGAATGATTAAGGTTGTGACCGGAATTAGAAGGTGTGGGAAATCATATTTAATTTTTACTATCTTTAAAAACTATTTGGTGGAAAAAGGTGTTGACGAAAGGCATATCATCTCTATTGAATTAGACCAACGAAAAGATAAGAAGTATCGTAATCCGGATGTTATTTTGGAATATATAGAATCTAGTATAGTTGATGACGAACAGTATTATGTGTTATTGGATGAAGTGCAATTGCTGGAAGAATTTGAAGAAGTACTGAACTCGCTTCTGCATATTAAAAATGTCGACGTATATGTAACCGGGACTAACTCTAAATTTCTTTCAAAGGATGTTATTACAGAATTTAGAGGTAGGGGAGATGAAATTCACATTTATCCTTTGACATTCAAGGAATTTATGCAGGTATATGAAGGGGATGTGTATCATGGATGGGCAGAGTATGTGATATATGGTGGACTGCCTCTGACAGTAACTATGAAAACGGAAGAACAAAAGATTAATTATTTGACCAGGTTATTTGAGGAGACCTATTTGGTAGATATCATTGAGCGGCACCATATTGAGAAGTCACAGGAATTAGAAGACTTAGTAAATATTCTCGCGTCTGCAATCGGTTCTCTTACAAATGTACCAAAAATAGAAGCAACTTTTAGAAGTGTGGTACAGTCAAATATCAGCGGTAATACGATTAGACAGTATATTGAATATTTAGAGGATGCTTTTGTTATCAATAAAGCAAATCGTTATAATGTGAAAGGCAGAAAATATATCGGGACACCTTTAAAATACTATTTTGAAGATGTGGGGCTTCGTAATGCCAGATTGGGATTTCGACAAATTGAAGAAACACACATCATGGAGAATATTGTTTATAACGAATTGCGTAGTCGGGGATTTTCCGTGGATGTGGGTGTTGTAGAAAAAAGAGGGTTGAATCAGGAGGGCAAAACGGAACGAACCTATTTGGAGATTGACTTTATAGCAAATCTTGGTAGTAAGCGTTATTATATTCAGTCCGCATTTAGTATGCCGACGGAAGAGAAGCGATTGCAGGAGAAGGCATCGCTGGTTAATGTGAATGATTCCTTTAAGAAGATTATTCTGGTTAAGGATGTTATGAACGTGACAAGAGATGAGGATGGTATTACGACTATGAGCATTTATGATTTTCTGTTGAAGGAGAATAGTTTGGAGTTGTAATGAAAAGGAGGATACTATGCCATTAGAAATAGGTGGAAGAGCCCCCTTATTCAAAGATGAAATCAGGATGACCTGAGATTGCATTTTTTATTGCTTCGTAAGCATTGTATCCCTGCTTATGTGCCGTACCAACGTAAGACATAGATAATGTAGATACGATAAACTTGGTTGCAAATCAGAGTTTATCAAAAGATGAACTGTTTCTTTCGAATGGATTCAAACTTTTGATTTCGCAAGGCTTGTCAAAAATTATAATTGATTGGTTCACCGAGAAGTTTATGGTTATCTATAGAGCAGATGCTATTCAATCAATTAGGCGCTTTTCGGATCCGCAGAAGAAAACAATATATGTTGAAAAGACAATAAATGAGGCCGCAAAAGTTTTTGGTATTAATTCCAACTCAGTTGCTTATGTCGCTAATGGTGATGATGGAGAAGCAAGGCTTTGTTCAATTTTTGAAGATAAAAATGATAAATCAAGTGTTAAAGCAGTTTTAGCAGAAGTGTTTGAGTCATTTGGAACCATTCGATTTGTAAATATGTTTCCTTTGGTATTAAGAGCAATAGCTACAGGTGGAACATTGGTCGTTGATGAATTTGATGCATCAATACATCCAATGGCGTTGATGAGTATAATTAGTATATTCCATAATGATGATATCAACAAGAAACATGCACAGCTCATTTTTAATACGCATAACCCTATTTTTTTAAATTCTAATATATTTAGACGTGATGAAATCAAGTTTGTCGAAAAAGATGATGTTTCTCTTCTTAGTGAGATATATTCATTATCAGATTTTGGAACAGCTGGTGAAAATGGGGTACGAAAAGGCGACGACTACATGAAGAATTACTTCGTAAGTCAATATGGCGCAATAAAGAACATAGATTTTTCTCCTATATTTGAGAATATGTTTTCAAAGGAGGGAAATAATGGCGAATAGAAAGAGTACTAAAAAGTATTTTTAAGGTTGCAATTGATTGTAAGATTGAAAAGGACCCGCTAAAGCGAGCTAAGGGGTTAGTAACAACAACTAAAACAGAGATATATCATATTTCGGATTACGAAAGTGATGAAGCGGTACATGTGAAACAGTTTACAGATACGATGGATCGAATGAAAGCTGCCATGGGGCTTGGAAAACAAATAACTTACAAGTTTGGTTATAGCAACTTTACTTTTGATTTATGGATTGTTTTACATAAGGCGGATTGTTTTGGTTCCCTTGCGCATAGAAAGAATTACTTGTCACACATTAACAGAGCTTATGGTGAAGAATTTGAAAGCATGGATGAGTATAAGCATGAGGATAATTTTAAAAGATGTCTTAAAAAGCTTTCATTGGATGATGTAATAAAAGCTGTAGAGCGAAGTGAGAAGATAATGGAAAATAATGTAGTCGCTGGATATGTTATGCAAAAATATAAAGGTTTTTCATATTACAAGGAGAATCCTTCTTTGGCGGTGTGGGAAGCAATTAAGAAAGTTTTGAAGGATTGTAGATTAATATAGTATATATTGGTAGCACTTGTAGAAATACAGGCGCTTTTATATTGCAGAAAACGGATATGTGAGGATTTGAACACTTGCTCTGAGTAAGTGCGGGGCAAGTAGTGATCAAGTTGAAATTTTGATGGAAAGGGGGTATGACCATGGCAGGAAGAAAACCAAAGCCTACAGCGATTAAGGAGCTGGAAGGTAATCCGGGGAAAAGAAAACTGAATACAAAAGAACCAATTCCGGCAAAGGGAAAACAAGACCTAAGGACTATCCGAAGCTTAAGAATTATCAGCCTACGAGATTTATGCTTCCCACATCCCATTATGATAAGGCAAAAGCAGACAGGGCAGTAAAATTTATTGAAAACCTGTGTCATACCAAAGGTAAGTGGGCTGGCAAGAGATTCTGGCTGTTGCCTTGGCAGGAGCAGTTGATCAGAGATATTTTTGGAATTATAAAGCCGGATGGGAACAGGCAGTTCCGTACAGCATTTGTTGAAATATGCAAGAAGGTGGGTAAGAGCGAATTGGCAGCAGCTATCGCTCTTTATCTTTTGTATGCGGATAATGAGCCAAGTGCTGAAGTTTATGGCGCTACGGCGGATCGTCAGCAGGCATCCATCGTATTTGATGTGGTAAGGCAGATGGTTGAGATGTCACCTGCTCTTATGAAGAGAAGTAAGCTGATGTCAGCCACCAAGCGAATTGTCAATTATGGCAACGCCGGATTTTATCAGGTGTTATCTGCAGAGGTCGGAAGTAAGCACGGTTTTTCGATTTCGGGACTTGTGTTCGATGAAATTCATACACAGCCGAATCGTCAGTTATACGATGTTTGAGACCGATGCTGCGGAGAATATCAAGGTTACCAAGGCGAAATCAAAAGAGAAGATTGATGGAATTGTTGCTTCCATAATGGCTCTGGATAGATGTCTGAGAAATCAGGGTGAGCCACAGGGAAGTGTTTATGATGAGAGAGGATTGTTAATCTTGTAATCTACTTGACAAACTATCAATTGACTAGTATACTATCAATTGATAGTATGAGTGTTCGGAGGTGGTTATAATTTTCCTTAGTACACAATCGAAAAAGAGAGAAGTTATTGCATTTCTGGATGAATTAAAGTCGATACTGGAGAATGCAGATTTTGATATAGATACAGATCTTACTTTGATTAGCAAAAAGAAACAGGGTCAAGATCAAAAATATTCAACACCATATACTTTATTGGATCTTGATTACGATACGGAAGATGTAGTAGAGCGGCTGAAAGAACTTACCGTAGCAGAATATTCTGAGACCAAAATAGATAAAGATGATTTGAATCCGCCATTATTATTTGTTTTTGGGAAGGATATAAATAGTAAGCTTGTATATGTGAAGTTAAAGATTAAAGGAGATCAGCAGAGACATGTATTATGCGTGTCGTTCCACTATGCGAAGGAGAAAATGACATTTCCTTACGCATAATGGAATTGCAAAGGAGGTAAGAAAAATGGAGGCTAACACATTATTAAGAAAGGTTCATATGAATTGTCCTTTATGCGACAAGACACATGAAGTTGAAGAAAGAAAACGTGTTACATCAATTGTATTAAAGGGAGAAGAAGTAACCTACGAGGAGAGGTTTTATTTTTGTGCCAATGCGGACGAAGATGAGAATGAATTTGAAACGGGAACTATGACCAATGAGAATCTCTTAAATGCTAGAAATGCATACCGTATTAAGAAAGGCTTGCTTACATCTTATGAGATAGTAGAGATAAGAGAAAGCTATGGGCTATCCCAGGTTGATTTGGCAAAACTTCTGGGATGGGGAGAGGCTACTATTTCTCGTTACGAGAGTAAAGCGATTCAAGATGAGGCTTATGATACCATGCTTCGTCTAATTAAGGATAATCCACTTCAAGCATTAGAATTCTTAAAAAAGAATGCGGATAAATTTACTCCACAGAAGAGAATGGAAATAAAGTCAAAAATCGTTGAAAAGCTTGATTCATATGGAAAAGAATATCTGACACGCCAAACTTTTGAAGGTGAGTATGCTAATTTTGAAGAACCGTCTGATTCAAATGGTTTTACGGTTTTGAATATTGATAAGATAGAGGCAATGATTTCCTACATTGCGGAGAAAGTATCAAACTTATTTAAGGTAAAACTGATGAAAATGTTGTGGTATTCGGATGTTCTGTCATTCATTGAGAATGGATTTGCTATGACTGGTATGGTATATAGACATGAACCAATGGGAGCCTTGCCTATAGGACATTATAGTTTGATGAATCTTGAAAATCTCAACATTAAAGAAGAGATGAGCTATAACTATGATACGATGCTTCATGTTTATCCCACTGTTGGAATAGATTATTCTATATTAAGTGATAGAGAAAAGGCTATTCTGGATAAGGTGATTGAGAAATTCAAAAATTATAAGGCGAAGGATATTGTAGATTATATGCATGAAGAAAAGGCATATAAGGAGACGAATGCGGGAGAGATTATTCCTTTTAGCTTGGCAAAACAAATAAGAAGTTTTTAAATAAAGTTTTATTGAAGAGGGCACTTGCAGAAATGTAAGTGCCTTTTTGTATGGAGGTAAATGATGAGCGTGTTTAGCAAATTGTTTCGTGGCAGGGATGCTCCCACAGACAGGACTTCAGGTAGTGCGTATTCATTCTTTATGGGTGGGATCACTTCTGGGAAGAGAGTGAATGAGAGAACAGCGATGCAGATGACGGCGGTGTACTCTTGCGTTAGGATATTGTCGGAGGAAGTGGCTGGACTTCCATTACAGTTTTACAGATATACCAAGGATGGTGGGAAAGAAAAGGCGGTGGATCATCCGCTTTATTTCTTGCTCCACGATGAACCAAATCCGGAGATGACTTCGTTTGTATTTCGAGAGACCTTGATGACGCATTTGCTTCTTTGGGGGAATGCGTACAGTCAGATCATCCGGAATGCGAGGGGCGAGATTATTGCACTTTATCCGTTGATGCCGGACAGGATGACGGTAAATCGGGATGGGGATGGACAACTTTATTATGAGTACAACATGAGTACGGATGATGCTCATACTTTGAAGGGGTCTACGGTGAGGCTGCAGCCACACGATGTACTTCATATTCCGGGACTGGGATTTGATGGTCTTGTGAGGTACAGTCCGATAGCGATGGCTACTGCAAGTATTATGACGGTATGTACATTCTGTTTAAGACAGGGATGCGTATTTCGGAGTTTACAGGATTGACGCTGAAGGATCTGGACATGGAGAACAGAACCATCAATATCGACCATCAGCTTCAGAAGACCGGGACGTTGGTTTATATCGATACTACAAAACCTACGCCGGTACCAGAGTGATTCCGATGCAGGACGATGTGTATGAATGCTTTCAGAATATCATCAAGGCAAGACCTAAGCTTAAGGTTGAGCCTATGATTGATGGTTACTCAGGCTTCCTTTGCTTTGACAAGGACGGCAAGCCGATGGTGGCTATGCACTGGGAGAAGTACTTCCAGCACGCAGTTGATAAGTATAACAGCATTTATCGCATTCAGCTTCCGAAGATCACACCTCATGTATGCAGACACACGTACTGTTCTAATATGGCGAAGTCGGGAATGAATCCGAAGGTGCTTCAGTACCTGATGGGGCATTCGGATATCAGTGTCACTCTCAATACCTATACTCATCTTAAGCTGGACGATGCAAGAGAGGAAGTTGAGAAGCTTGCTCGTAAGCAGGCAGAGGCTGATGCAGAGCTTAAATAGCTTGGCATGAAAGTGGATGCTAAAGACAGATTTAGAAAGTCGGTTTAGACCATCAAAACGGTAACCATTTAAGTTTAGACCATGCAAGAAAGTCAGTATTTATAAGAATCATGCAGAATTTTATTTAAAAGAGCTTGATGCACTGACCAAAGAGGAAGGGATAGAATATCAGCTAATTGCTATATATGATGATAAAATGAATAAACGAGAATATAGATGGCCAATTCCTGGAAGTATGAGAATAGAAAATGTAATAAATGTTGTGGCGGGAATATATATTCATTTGATGGTATCTATGAAAATTTAGGTAATAAGTTTTGAATTAAACCTCATTGAGTGTAAAAACTTGATGAGGTTTTTCTAATTCTATTGATAAATTTCATGTTTTGACATATAATAATATTACAAACACATGCAAAACAACTACACAAAGTATGGTGAAGGAGGAATCATTATGGCAGAACAGGTATTGATTCAATTTCGTGCAGATAA
>JBJFFP010000022.1:0-2584 GCA_051891855.1 Lachnospiraceae bacterium
AGCATGAACAAATATGAATTAGCAGTTGTTGTGAGTGCGAAAATCGAAGACGATGAAAGAACCGCTACCATTGACAAGGTAAAGGCTACAATCGAAAGATTCGGCGGCCAGATTACCAATGTTGATGATTGGGGAAAGAAGAGATTGGCTTACGAAGTTCAGAAAATGAAAGAAGCTTTTTACTACTTCATCCAGTTCGATGCTGAGAGCACTGTTCCTGCTGAAATTGAGAGCCGCGTCCGTATCATGGACAACGTAATCAGATATTTATGCGTTAAGCAGGAAGCATAAGAGGCGTACCTTCCGGTATGCCGGAAAGGGAGATGAAGATGAATAAAGTCATTCTGATGGGACGATTAACCCGAGATCCTGAAGTGAGATATTCTCAGAATAGTGAGAGTCCCATGGCCGTTGCCAGATTTTCACTGGCAGTAGATAGAAGAGGAAGCCGTAACAACGCAGATGGTCAGACGGCAGATTTTATTAACTGTGTGGCCTTTGGCAGACTGGGAGAATTTGCAGAGAAGTATCTCCACAAAGGAACCAAGGTTGCCTTAAGCGGACGTATCCAGACCGGAAGCTATACCAACAGGGATGGTCAGAAGGTGTATACTACGGATATTGTTGCGGAAGATATTGAATTTGCGGAAAGTAAGAATGCATCCTCCCGGGATGGGGATTATGCAGGCTTCGGTGGTAATAGCAGCCGTCCGGAACCCATGTCCGCTGGTGATGGCTTCATGAATATTCCTGATGGGATTGATGAAGAATTGCCATTTAATTAACCAATAAGAAGCCGGAGGATTTTTCGGCGATTTTAAGATAGGAGGCATTGATCATGGCTTTTAACAAAACCGACAAGGCTGATTCTCCGATGAAGAGAAGAGGCGGTATTCGCAGAAGAAAAAAAGTTTGCGTTTTTTGTGGAAAAGATAACGTTATTGATTATAAGGATACCAACAAGCTGAAAAGATATGTATCCGAAAGGGGTAAGATTCTTCCTAGAAGAATTACCGGAAACTGTGCAAAGCATCAGAGAGCTCTGACCGTAGCAATTAAGAGAGCGCGCCACGTGGCACTGATGCCTTACACCTGCGACTAAGCCGAATAAATCAAAGATTAAGACCCAACTGCTTAAGGCGGTTGGGTCTTTTCTTTTTCCTCCTGAAAATTGTCAACTGCAATTGTCTCTTTCCTTAAAATTAATTTTTTTAATCAAGCAAACAAAATAATATTCAGTCAGAACGGGGTTCTTTTTGGTAAAAGGAATTACAAATCATCTACTAGGGCACTGCTTTTGGCATAGGCTGTGCTTCTGGCTTCAAAGAAATCGGTTTTGATGGTATTGGCATTGGAATACTGAGATACCCAGGCCATATTGGCAGGCTCCGTATGATAACCTTCGTAAATGGGCTCAAGGCCGATATTCCGGCAGCGCAGGTTGCCCAGATAGCGAATGTAATCGGTTACCATTTCCGTATTCAGCCCCTGAATATCATTACCGATAACGTAATGTCCCCACTTGATTTCCTGTTCACAGCCCTCACGAATCATTTCCCGGTAAATTTCCAGCTTGTCTGGGGTAAACAGCTCGGGATTTTCCTTTTTCAGCTCCAGTAAAATATTGGAAAACAGCCACAGATGGGTATTTTCATCCCGGTTAATGTAGCGGATTTCCTGAACAGACCCGGGCATACGATTATTTCGGGCCAGATTATAAAAGAACATGAAGCCGCTGTAAAAATATACTCCCTCCAGAATATAGTTGGCAATGATCACCCGCATCAGAATTTCAGGACTCTTATTTTCCTGGAAATCATTATAGAGATTACCGATAAATTCGTTTCTTGCCAGAAGGTGCTGATCCTCCTTCCACTGATAGAGAACATCATTTCTCTCCTGGGGCTCACAGATGGTATCCAGCATATAGCTGTAGCTCTGGCTGTGAACCGCCTCCTGAAAGGTTTGAATGGACAGGCACAGATTTACCTCATTAGCAGTAATATACTGACTGATATTGGGCAGATTGGCTGTCTGGATGCTGTCTAAAAAGATCAGAAAGGAGAGGATTTTATCATAGGCTCTCTTCTCTGCTTCAGGGAGCAGACGATAGTCCTTTACATCCGTTCCCAGGTTGATTTCCTCAGGAATCCAGAAATTATTCATGGCCTGACGATACCAGTCGCTGACCCATTTATATTTCATATTGTTAAAATCATTCAGGTTGGTGGTATTTCCCCCTATCATTCTGCGATCCCGAACCTCTGTGTCTCCTTCTGGATTGAACAGGGGTTTTCTGATTAACTTTGACATATTTTCCTCCTATGATTTAAGATGAACAGGTTTCGCACTCCTCCACTTCAAGGCTTTTTGAACGGATGTAATAAATGGTTTTTACTCCTTTTTCCCAGGCCAGAAGATAAAGATTCAATACCTTACGGAAGGTGTATTCATTGGTAATGTACAGGTTCATGCTTTGAGCCTGATCGATATGGCGCTGGCGGATCCCACAGGCTCGAACGGACCAGGTCTGATCGATTTGATGGGCATTTTTATAGTACCAGAAGGTATCCATAGAAAGCTC
>JBJFFP010000023.1:0-58307 GCA_051891855.1 Lachnospiraceae bacterium
AAGTGCAAATTTAAAAATGTTACTACAAATCGCCCGATTTGTCGGGCAACTCATACTATATTTGAGGTTAACGTGTTAAGTTTTCAAAGTGCTATAGGTTGTCCATTTGTCGGGCAACTCATGAAATTAATTAAAACAATTGGCTATAAGAGGTAGAAATGGGCTATATATTTGAAGATTGCGTATCAGGAATAATAGAAACGGCTACAAAGGTTGAGGTCGAGAAGGCTTTCCTCGATAGAATAACTACATTTGTATCAGCTTTGACCGTAAAGAAAGTAGAAGAAAAGCATCATATTGTAGATAATAGGAAAGAAACGAAAAGGTTTACTACCGGCTTTCTAGGAGAAGCTGCTTTGGAGAAAGTTTTAGGAATACCTATAATAGATTGGACAATTGGTGATTCTGAAAGTTATCATGTTCCGGATGTTCCTGGTTATAAGCTCGGAATTAAAACTGTTGAATATGGTAAATTCCCGATAGTATTTAAGAAGAATTATTATCCTCAAATTATCTGTATTGTTGATACAGCAAAAATTGGCACCGTTTATGTCTGTGGTATTGCATCCCCAGAAGTTTTGAATAAGTATCAGGATGATGATCTGATTCTAGATTCAAAATTAAGAGCAAGAGGGACTAAGACAGGATTTTATGGATTTAATTATCTGGAGCCAGTCCATAGTATTGTTGATATAGAAGAGTTTAAGAAGAGCGAAACTGTAGAACGTGTTACGCAGTACGCAAGCCGTATAATCGAAGAATCAAAGAAAAAATGTCCTAAATGCAATTCGGAGATGCTTATCAAGAATGGGCGATACGGTCAATTCTAGGGCTGCACTGGATTTCCAAACTGTAGATATACTGAAAATGCATGAATGAGCAGGAGGGATTATCATGAATGAATATGTGCTCATGACATACTATATCAAGTATCAGTTTATTGATATGAAAGAAAAAGGAATGAGCAAAGGTGAATTTACATCGGTTGCTCAGGCAAACGGCGGAATGGAGAATATGATCAACTGGGAAGGGCGCACGAAGTCCGGTGGACTTCGGTCTTGCGCGGACCGAAGCGGAGCGGAGACAGATCAGGATACTCTTGCACTTATTAAGTATATTGCAGATGAGGACAAGTTGGAGAAGATTCTGGAAAATCCACAGGTGATAAAGACTCCGGTTGTGAGAAATGGAAAGCAGTCTACCTTGGGATATCAGCCTGAGGTGTGGAAGGGATGGAATTAAGATGCCAAGACAGCAGATTTATGATATGCCTTTTGGCAAGGTTTATGATTGCCTTATAGCAAAAGCAGAGTAAAAAGGGCGTACCAGAGATGAAGTGGATGAGCTGGTCAGAGGGAAAGCAGTAGAAAAGATAAAGCGGGGATAATGATGAAAGAATATAAATTCTATGGTTGGCAGACTGCAGATGTTCCTGCAGTCAATGAAGAATATAAAGAGATAAAAAATCCAAGAGACCTGTATGATTGGTTATCGGAAATATGGTGTGCTGATACTTGTGCACCAAGAATGAGAGGTGGCTGGTCAAAAGAAAATATGACGTTGGGACAGTGCTCAATTACTGCTTTTCTTGCACAGGACATTTTTGGCGGAGATGTATATGGAATCCTAAGAAGTGGTGGAAATTATCACTGCTACAATGTGATTGGTGATTGCGTATTTGATCTTACGAGTGAGCAGTTCGGTGATGAGATTTTATCTTATGAGGATAATCCTGTTCAGAGTCGTGAGGTTCATTTCGCAAAGGAAGAGAAAAGATTGAGATATGAATATCTGAAAGAAGAGTTGAAGAAGTGGATTGAAAAACAATACCTTTGAGAACTACAAATATATGTATGATACTTTCATCAGGCCGGAATTTGGAAAGTAACGGATTAGCAGGTAAAAGAAAATAAAAATAGTTGTCCATTAAAATGAACATCTGTGTTATAATCGAATTAGGTGATGTTAGGGTCAAAAGCCCCTAACTATGATACCTACGGATTGTTACGTACTTCGTACTCCCACAATCCTGCAAAATATTCGCATATCGTGGTGCTTACGCCCCACTTTTAAGCTCATATTTTGGCGGGTCTCAAGGACATTCACCCACATTTGAGCAAGCTCATGTGGGTTCAGACCTTTTGACCCTGGTATCATTAGGTTAAAGAAATAATGAGATTATTGGGGGGATTGATGTCCAGGGGAACGAATCAGAAATTCAAATTCACATACTTGATGAAAATCATGCTGGCCAAGACAGATGACGAACATGCACTTACTATGTCCCAGATTATGGATGAGCTTGAAAAATATGATGTTACTGCTGAAAGAAAAAGTATCTATGCTGACCTTCAGGATATGACGGATAAGTTTGGTGTAGAGATCATTAAGGAGCAGATCGGTCGCGAGACATATTACCATGTTGGCTCAAGAGAGTTTGAACTTGCAGAGGTGAAGCTGCTTATTGATGCAATACAGTCATCAAAGTTTATTACCCAGACAAAATCCCATGAGTTGATTAATAAGATAAAAAGCAATGTCAGTGAGCATCAGGCAAAACAGCTTCAACGCCAGGTATATATCAATGACCGGGTAAAGGCTATGAATGAATCTGTGTACTATAATGTTGATGATATTCATACAGCCATCAATCAAAACAAAAAAGTCAGATTCAAATACTACAAATGGGATGTTAACAAGAAACTGGTGCCGCGACATAATGGTGACTGGTTCGTAGTAAGTCCATGGGCACTTACCTGGGATGACGAGAATTATTATCTTGTTGCCTTCGATGACCTGGACCATCGGATTAAGCATTATCGTGTGGATAAGATGATGCGCATTTCCATCGAAGAAGAAAAGAGAGATGGTAAGGATGAGTTCAAAAACTTCGATATGGCAGAGTATTCTAAATCTACATTTGGAATGTATCAGGGAAAGAAGACAACAGTTAAAATTGAATTTGCCAATTATATGTGTGGTGTCTTTATTGACAGATTCGGCAAGTACATTACCTTCCGGGCCATTGATGACACGCACAGCGAACTTCATGTAGATGTGAATGTCAGTCCACAGTTCTTTGGCTGGATATTCAGTCTTGGCAAGGATGTAAAGGTGATCGGACCAAGCGAAGTAGTAGAGCAGCTGAAAGAGTTTGCCGGGGCTTTTCTTGAAAATATGAACTGATATAGTTGCGAAGTGAATCGGGCAATTTCTGCAGATAATACTGTGGTGGTTGTCCGTTTTTTGTGTCAAACGGCAGAAAAATGCTGGTGTTTTTAATGGACAGCATTTTAGATAAAGTAGAATTAACAAAAGGAAAAACAATCCCAATTTTATTGAATCAAGATGTAGAGCGCATGAAATTTGTGAGAAGCATAAAAACGACAATAAATAGAGACATTTTGAAGAAGGGAGATGTTGAGCATGGCACTTCACGATTGGAATCATGATGGTAAGAAAGATTGGCAGGACAACTTTATTGAGTATCAGATTTATAAAGATGCTACCGGACAGAAGAATAATTCTTCTTACACTTCAAGTAATGGGATATCTACATTTGGTGCTATTTTAAGCACAGTGGGCGGATTGTTTTTGGGAGCTTTTATTGTTGCATTATTTGCCGGTGACAATGTAGAGAATGTACCGGTGATAATCATAATCATTTTGTGGATTATCTGCAGTGCAGTATTAGCGGTATTTTGTGATAATCATGGGATATAAACGATTTGTAGGAGGAGAGGATAAAGATGGTTGGTGGTGTACAGAAAGCATTTCCGGCATGTGTAAGAAGTGTTTATTGTAAAATAAAACAGAGATATGGTTCGACAATACCAGAACCATTGTCACCGACATAATCAAGGGCGGTGGGCGCGAGATTACCGAGCGTTTCCAGAGATTCTGCGAACACTACCGCTTCAGGCCCGTATTTATGAATCCAGAGTCCGGCTGGGAAAAGGCAATGTAGAGAATAGGATGAATACATTGTTGGAGGTGTCGATATGGCAGAGATTTATTTTACAATTGCAGGAACGAATCACCGTTACGGTCAGGATTTCCTTGAACCAAAAATGAAAGTCAAACTGGTTAAAGAACCTGACAATGAATATGATAAGGAAGCAATTAAAGTTGAGATGCCTGGTATTGGACATATTGGTTATGTGGCAAACAGCCCTCATACGGTAGTGGGCGAAAGCTACAGTACTGGAAGATTGTATGACAAGATTGGAGATACTGCAAAGAAAACGAAACTGAATAAAAACAATATTCTCTTTTTTTGTGTAAGTACATAAATTTTGCCCGAATAGAATAATCCATTATGGAGATGGAATTCTCTGTAATGGCTATTTTTATGCTCAAAAGGAGGATGTTGGTTACCGACTTTATAGTGGCCCAGCCTGTTTAAAGGGTACTTTCATTATCCCCCCAAAAAGGGTATAATTAACTTGTATTATTATGTTTTTAGATTTTTATAGAAGATTGGGAAGGTATGGGGGGAAAACATGAATACACAAAAAAAAATAATTTCATTACTGGCAGCACTTGTTCCTGTCCTGGTTTTGGTTCTGACTGTTTTATGGGAACCCCTGTATACTTTTGATTCCCTGTTATGTGACCACCTCTATACCCGGATGGACGGAACAGGGAAGAATATTAAGATTATTGCCGTGGATGAAGAGACTCTGGACGCATACGGAAATTTTCATCAATGGTCCCGGGAAAAGATGGCCAGTCTGGTGGAGACCCTGTATGCAGATGAAACGGATGCTCCGGCTCTCCTTGCCTTTGACTTTCTCTTTACAGGCGATGCTGAAAAACAGACGGATGACAGCCTGGTGGATGCCTGCCGGCAGCACACGGATCTGATTGCAGCATCTAATGTGGTGTACCGGGGAGCTACGAAGCAGACCGAGGATGGAGAAACCTATTACGATCTCTGGAATATCGATCTGGTTGAAGAACCCTATGCAGAGCTTTCCGAAGTGATTCAAACAGGATACACCAATGCCTACATTGCTAAGGACGGATGCGTCAGATACACAAGGCTGATGGAGCAATACGAAGGCCGGGAACTGCCCAGCTTTGCCTGGCTGATCTATGATACATACGAGAAAATGAACGGACGGGAGTCCATTATGCCAAAGACCACCGGAAACGGCCAGGTGACCTTCTTTTATTCCGGTCAGGTCGGAGAATTCCCTCACTTTTCCTTGAAGGATGTGCTGGACGGTGCAATTCCTGCATCGGAATTTAAGGATTGTATCGTGCTGGTTGGTGCTTATGCACCGGGCTTTCAGGATGCTTATGAAGCGGCTGCGGACCGGGGAAGTCCCATGTACGGGGTGGAGATACAGGCAAATATTGTGCGTGCACTGCAACAGGGAAAAACGGCAGTACCTCTTCCCATATGGATTTATCTGATTCCGGCAGGGATAGTTGTGTACCTGTTTTTCCTGGTGGCCAAAAAACAGAAGCTGTTTCCTGTCATTGTGGAGGCAGTCGTGCTCATGGCGGCGCATCTGATTGCCGGAAGGTTCCTTGCACATGGAGGTTATACCATTTCCCAGATCTATTTTCTGGGGATCCTTGCAGCCGGAGTAATTTACTTTATCATTGCAAAATACGTTACGGAGAGGATCCGCAGAAAGAAAATGCTTGCCACCTTTAAAAAATACGTTGCTTCCCAGGTGGTGGATGAGCTTGCAAAGGATGACAATTTCAAGACCCGTCTTGGTGGAGAAAAGAGACCGGTGGCTGTTCTCTTTGTGGATATCAGAGGATTTACGCCCCTATCCGAAAGCCTTATGCCGGAGCAGGTGGTAAAAATTTTGAATGAATATTTGGCGCTTACAACGGCAAGCATCCTCCAAAACAACGGAATGCTGGATAAATTTATCGGAGATGCAACAATGGCGGTATTTAACGCACCGCTTGACCTGGATGATTACGTTTTCCGGGCAGTACAGACCGCTTTGGATATGCGAAAAGGTGCAGAAAAGTTAGCACAAAACCTGCAGGAGCAGTTTGGCAAAACCGTAAGCTTTGGAATCGGTGTTAACTGCGGTGAGGCTGTTGTCGGAAACATCGGATGTGAATTTCGAATGGACTACACAGCCATCGGTGATACCGTAAACACAGCGGCCCGTCTGGAGAGCCGTGCAAAGCCGGGAGAGATTTTGATCAGCCAGGCTGTATACGATACGGTAAAAGACAGGATCCTGGCGGAAGAAGTGGGTCCCATGGAGCTGAAAGGAAAGAGCAATACCGTTATGGTATATCGGGTAGTAGATAGAAAGGGTCATTAAGTGAATAGAAAATTTTTGATTATTCCGGAGTATGAACAATTGGATAAAACGATGGAACTTGCACAGCAGTACAGCCTGGGCTTTGAATACAATGATTTCTTCAATCCCCGGATCTACAGTAACAAAGAGGAAGTGGAAAATCGATGCAATACCTATCTGAAGCTTCCAAGAGACCGTAGCGCTGATACATTACATGGAGTGTTCTTAGACATGGTGGTGACGAGCCGCGACCCCCTGATTCGCAGCTATAGCCGCAAAAAAGTGGAACAGTCCCTGGAAATTGGCGAAAGACTTGGGGTGAGAGGAGTGGTTTTTCACAGTGGCCTCATCGCAGAACTGCAGACCGCCTCCTACCTGGACAGCTGGTTACACGAATCCGAAGCCTTCTGGCGGATGATGGCGAAAAACTATTCCGGCGTGGAGATTTATTTGGAAAATTCCTTTGAAAAAACCCCCGAAATATTGATCCGTTTAAAGAAAAACATGGAAGACGTGAAGAATTTCAAGCTGTGTCTGGATTATGGGCATGCCTGCCTGACCCCCACTTCGGTGGCGGAATGGGTAAAAAAGATGGGGCCCTATGTGGGACATATCCATTTGAATGATCATGACCTGCGGGCAGATTTGCATCAGGTACCGGGAGAAGGGGCCCTCGATTTTCAACAATGCAAAAGCCTGCTGGAAGAGTATTTGGCTAAGGTGCCGATCTTACTGGAACTGAACGGGATCGAGCAACAAAGAAAAGCACTGGAATATATGACAAAACTTTAAAAAGAGCCAAAAGAGAAAAGAGGGAGTATGGGGTATACAAACGATGAATTAAACAGAATACTGGATACGGGAATTGCGCTATCCAAGGAAAAGGATCGGAATAAGCTTCTGGATATGATTCTTGATGAGAGCATCAGCATCACCCATTGCGATGCGGGAACTCTGTATGTATGCCGGGATGACAAGCTACATTTTCAAGTCATGAAAACCCTGTCCATGCATATTGACAAGGGAAAAAATGGGGAGGAGATTGATCTGCCGCCGGTACCGATGGTACCCCAGAACATCTGTGCCTACACAGTGATCCATAAACAACCGTTAAACATTGAGAATGTTTATAAAAATGAAAAATTTGATTTTTCCGGCCCCAAACAATACGATAAAATGACCGGTTATCATACCCAGTCGATGCTGACCATTCCTCTATTGAACCAGGAGGATGAGGCTGTGGGTGTGCTGCAGCTGATCAATGCGCTGGATGAAGAAGGCACCATCATTCCTTTTGATCCCGGATTGGAACACATCATACTTTCCCTAGCTTCCCAGGCTGCCATAGCAGTGTCAAATATCCGCTACATGGAGGAGATCAAGGATCAGATGTGGTCCTTTACCGAGGCAATGGCAGAAACCATCGACACCCGGACTCCGTATAATGCCAACCACGTCCGCATGGTAGCTGCCTATGCGGGAAAAATGGCGGATTACATTAATCAGCAGCACGAATTGGGGCTGGAGGAAGAATATTTTTCACCAAACCGCAAGGAACAACTGCTTTTAGGTGCACTGTTACATGACATTGGAAAAGTATCCATTCCCATTAAGGTTATGAATAAAGCCACCAGGCTTGAGACACGACTAAATGACATTGAGATGCGCTTTGAACTCTTTCGCACAAGGTACAGGGTGCAGCTTCTGGAGGGAGAGCTGGATCAGGAACAGTATCAGACAGTCATTGCCCGTCTGGACAATGATCTGGATCTGATAAGAGAAGTCAACACCACAGGATTTTTGTCCGATGAGAAAAAACAGGAACTGGAAGACATTCTCTTTGATGTATACAAAGGAGCAGAAGGCGAACAGCCATATTTTACCGAGGAGGAAAAAGAAGACCTTCTCATACGCAAGGGTACACTGACGGAGAAGGAGCGAAGGATCATGGAAAGCCACGTAGAGATGACCGAGCGGATCCTCGCCAAGGTACATTTCAACCAAAATTATCAGGATGCCGTAAAGTGGGCAGTGCAGCACCACGAATGCCTGGATGGAAGTGGATATCCCAGACAATTAAAGGCGGAAGAGCTATCCACCGAGTCCCGGATCCTGGCGGTGGCCGATATCTGCGATGCACTTCTTGCCACGGACCGGCCATACAAGAAGCCCCTTCCCCGGGAAAAAGCATTTGCCATTATGCATGATATGGCAAAACAGGGGAAAATTGATGAAAAACTGGTAAACTATATGAATCAATGTTTAGAATGAGTACGAGAGGATAAAAGGGCAAATGAAAGGTTTACTAAAATCTGTGAAAGGATTCCTAAAAACAACGAAAGGGAAAGCAGCCTTAGGTGTAGGTACTGCCGCAGTCGTTGGTGTGGTGGTTGCAGTCGCTATTCTGCTTAACGGTCAGGGGTATCGAACCATTGCCGTACAAGAGGTAAACGGAACCAGCATCATTAAGAATGAAAAGCAGGAAAGCAGTAATGCTTACGTGGGAATGCACTTAAATTCCGGAGACGATGCAACAGTACAGGCCGCGTCAGATATGACTTTGCTGCTTGACATGGATAAGTATGTTTATGCAGAAGAAAATACACATTTCTGGCTGCAAGCAGAAGGTGATAGTGAAACGAGTAAGACCCGTATTTATCTGGATCAGGGGTCGATACTGAATCGCTTAAACACCAAACTGGAGAATGGGGAAGAGTATGAGGTGGATACGCCTAATTCCGTTATGGCTGTTCGCGGAACCGTATTCCGTTCGACCGTATATTATGACAGTAATGGAATTGCATGGACCAGATTCGAGGTATTTCAGGGTTCCGTGTATGTTGAATTAAAGACATTAGAGGGTGAATTTAACGGTATATCTGAAGTGTTCAACGCGGGAGAAGCCGCTGTGATCCGCGCTTCCTCAGACTTCTCGGAATTTGTGGCCGACGACAATGGTGAAGTGAAACGGTCCATCGAATATGAGTCAATTCCCCAGGGTACTGCTCTGAAACTGGTGCAATCTATTGATGAGGGAGAAGAACTTTATATCGGCAAAGAACTTCTCATGGATTACACCAAATTGGAGGAGCATAAGATGGAAGAGGTGATTGTAGAGGAAGCAACCTGTTCCAAAGAGGGTCAAAAGGAAGTCCATTGTATCGTCTGCAATGAGGTGATAGAGACTATTACCATCTCCAAGCTTCCGCACGAAGTACCGGATGAGTGGGAGAACGTAGAGGAACCGGATTGCGTGAATACAGGATTAGAGCAAAAGGTATGCAGCGTATGTGGTGAAATTGTAGAAACCCAGGAAATCAATGCGCTTGGTCACACATCGGGTATATTTGTAGTTACAGCTGAGGCAACCTGTACCGGGGAAGGACAAAGAGTACAGCGCTGTACCGTCTGCAATGAAATCCTTCGGAGGGAGACCATAGCAGCTCTTGGACACAGTGACGGAGATTGGAGTGGGATATCTGCAGCGACCTGTACCTCGGATGGCGTAATGGGAAAATTATGTTCCCGTTGCGGCACTATCTTGGAAACCACATCCATAGCAGCTCTCGGACACAGCTATGGAGGCTGGAGCGAGATATCTGCGGCAACCTGTACCTCCGGCGGAAGTGAGAGCAGAACCTGCTCCCGCTGCGGTGATACCGAGACCTCAGCAACAGCAGCAACGGGGCATAGCTATGGAGCTTGGAAGACTGTAACAGAAGCAAACTGTACTGAAAATGGAAAACAAAGCAGAAGATGTTCTGGTTGTGGCAATCTGGAGACATCCGCAATACCGGCAACAGGACATACATACGTGTATACACACGATTGGAGTACCTTTGAGTTTGATGGGACAACAGGAAAAGTTGTGGTAACCATAGCATGTAGTCAAGGCGACATACAAGTACAAGAAGCAATTCATACAATTCAGTTTGATACTGAAGCGAAGAAGTATCACTGTGTGCATTGTGATAAAGATGTGACAGAGGAAATGGGGCGATTATGAGTTGATAAAAATACGATGTGTAGTTGAGCGAATTACATATCAGAACCCGGAGAATGGATATACCATTTTAAAATGTCGTGTAAAAGACCATGTGGATCTTGTGCCGGTTATAGGAAACCTTCTTGATGTAAACGTGGGTTCTGTTCTTTTGGTGGAAGGAAGCTGGAAGGTCGACCCTAAATACGGCAGGCAGTTTGTGGCTGAAAGTTGGGAAGAGACTTTGCCGGCTACTGTTTACGGAATGGAAAAGTACTTGGGTTCAGGACTTATCAAAGGTGTTGGTCCTAAATTTGCAAAACGTATTGTTCAGAAGTTTGGTATTGACACTTTTGCTGTTATTGAAGATAATGTACAGCTGCTAATTGAGGTAGAAGGCATTGGAAATAAGCGTGTCCAGATGATTGCTGAGTCCTGGGAGCACCAAAAGGAAGTAAAGAATGTCATGCTCTTTTTACAGGATAATGGGGTAAGTACTTCCTTTGCTGCAAAAATCTATAAGCAGTATGGAAATAATAGTATCCCAGTCGTAAAAGAGAATCCATATCGCTTGGCTGACGATATATGGGGAATTGGATTTAAGACTGCAGATCAGATTGCAACAAAGCTTGGATTTGAGAAGAATTCCTTTGTAAGACTTAGAAGCGGGATCATGTATACCTTGTCTGAACTCAGTAATGACGGTCATGTATATGCCGAGAAAAAGCAATTAATAAAGGCTGCATCAGAGCTTCTGGAGGCTGAGGAATCTTATATTGTTATGACTATGGATGAGATGCTTAGCAAACAGGACCTAATTCAGGAAAAAACCATAGTGAAGCTGAACGAAAGTAATGAGCCAATTGAAGCTATTTATTTACCACCTTTTTATTATGCTGAGATCGGTGTTGCCGGAAAGATGAAAAAGCTTGCGACCGCACCAGCCATAGACAGATTGTGGACAGGTCTCATGAAGGCCCGCGGGGAAAGCGGAAAAGAAGACTTATCCGTAGATGTGGAGGCTATAGAGAAAAGGGTTGGAATGACCTATGATGATGTGCAGCGTGATGCAATTAGGCAGGCTGCTACAGCAAAGGTTATGGTTCTTACAGGTGGACCGGGAACCGGAAAGACTACTACAACACACGGCATTATTTCTGCGTATAAAGCGTATGGTCTTCGCATTCTTTTAGCGGCACCAACAGGAAGAGCTGCAAAGCGAATGACAGAAGCTACAGGATTAGAAGCAAAGACTATCCATAGATTACTGGAATGTAAACCTCCGGAAGGTTATCAGAAAAATGAGGAAAATCCTCTTGAGGGCGATGTCTTAATAGTGGATGAATGTTCCATGATAGATATTGTTTTGATGAATTCGCTTCTTAAGGCGATTCCTCAGAATATGCGATTAATCATGGTTGGAGATATAGATCAGCTGCCATCGGTAGGTGCCGGAAATGTACTCAGGGACATTATTGATTCCGGAAGCTTTTCTGTGGTTAGGCTGACCAGAATTTTCAGGCAGGCACAGACTAGCCGAATCATTATGAATGCACACAGAATCAATGAAGGCAAATCTCCTGATATTTCCAATGGAAAGGATGCAGATTTCTTTTTCATGGAAAATGAGAATGCAGAAGCAGTGGTTCCACAGATTGTAGAACTTGTAAAGACGAAGCTTCCTAACTACTATCATGTGGATTGGAAGCAGATACAAGTACTAACACCCATGCAGAGAGGTGTTGTAGGTGCTACGAATCTGAATCTGGCTCTTCAGGAGGCGCTCAATCCAACAGAGCAGGAGATTTTCATGCGAGGCAGAGGAGCAGTAATGATGCCGAAAGATACACTTCGCAGAAGTGGATTTGCCTTTCGCTCAGATGATAAGGTCATGCAGATCAAAAACAACTATGACAAAGAAGTCTTCAATGGTGACATAGGAATCATAGAGTCTGTTGATACACAAGATCGCACCTTGAAGGTTAATTTTGATAATAGAATTGTTGAATATGATGTAACAGAACTGGATGAAATTGTTCATGCTTATGCCACTACCATACATAAATCCCAGGGGTCTGAGTATCCGATTGTAGTTATGCCGGTTCTGATGAATCATTATGTGATGCTACAGAGGAATCTGATATACACAGGAATTACTCGAGCGAAGAAGATACTTGTATTGGTTGGAACGAAGAAGGCATTAAGCTATGCAATCCGCAATGTAACTGTTATGAAGAGGAATACAATGCTTAAGGAAAGGCTTGCAGATCCATATCTACAGTCGACTATCAGCCGGAGGTATGGAAGGGATGGAACTAATGTGTGAGAGCAGGGGCAGAAAGTGGCTTGGAAGGGTTAGCTATCTGATTGCAGACAGATTACCGGATTAACAGGAGGGTGGAAAATGAAAGAAGAAATGGATATCGTAGCCTTAGGAGAATTACTGGTTGATTTTACACAGGCGGGGAAAAGTGAAAGCGGAATGCGGCTTTTTGAACAAAATCCGGGAGGAGCCCCGGCAAATCTTCTCACAGCAGCTAGTCATATGGGGTATAGGACTGCTCTTATAGGAAAGGTGGGGAAGGATATGCACGGAAGCTTTCTGAAAAGAACCCTGCAGGAGGAAGGCATATGTGCGGATTATGTGATTGAAGACAGGGATTATTTCACTACGCTTGCTTTTGTGGCTATTGATGAGAAAGGAGAGCGCCGGTTTTCCTTTTCAAGAAAACCGGGAGCGGATACTCAGCTTAAAGCTTCTGAGCTGGACAGAGAGCTGTTAAAAAGCTGTAAAATATTCCATTTTGGCTCTCTGTCCTTAACCAGTGAGCCTTCAAGGAGCGCCACTCGGGAAGCGGTTAGACTGGCAAAAGAAGCCGGGGCGTTGATTTCCTATGACCCCAACTACAGAAAATCCCTTTGGGATGATCCGGTTCAGGCAATCGGTAGGATGAAGTCTCCCATCAAAGATGTGGATGTAATGAAGGTATCGGATGAAGAATGCCTTCTTCTCACAGGAGCAGAGGATTATCAGAAAGGGGCAGAAGAGTTACTGGCCATGGGGCCTAAGCTGATTGCCGTAACCTTAGGGGGAGAGGGCGTATTCATTCTGACAGGAACAGGAAAAGGACAAGTACCGGCTTTCCCATCCCAGGTGGTGGATACAACCGGAGCCGGAGATTCCTTTTGGGGCGGTTTTTTAAGTCAGTTACTAAGGAGAGAGAAGAAGGTTGAAGCCATGGATTGGTCAGAGCTGCTTGAATGTGCCCGATATGGGAATGCAATGGCCGGCCTGTGTGTGAGAAAGCGAGGAGGGATTCCGGCGATTCCCGGGAAGGAGGACGTGGAGAAATTTGTTCGGGAATGGACAGACAAGTGTGATTAAGACTGGTGGAGATAGAGGGAACCGTGGTATAATAATCAATTAAGAGAAAGCTCTTTTAATGAAAGAAAAGACACAAAAAAGTATCAGGGTTTCTTAAGCCCTGGAGGGGGACGAATGAAAACGTTGGATCGCAGACAGCTTAAATGGATAGCCATCTGTGCAATGGTATGTGATCACTTTGCATGGGGATTTGTAGATTTTATGACACCGCTGGGGCAGATTCTGCATATTATCGGGAGGCTGACCCTTCCGATTATGTGCTTTTTTGTGGCAGAGGGGTATCGCCATACCTCCAATATAGCGGAGTATATAAAGAGGATGCTGTTCTTCTGGGGAGTGACCGTTATTCCGTTTTATCTGTTTTTTGGTGAGCTTTACGGCTATAGGCAAAATATTATTTTTGACCTTTCGCTGGGTCTGATGATGCTGGCTGTTCTGGAAAATAAAGGATTTCTTCTATGGCAGAAGATAGGGCTGGGAAGTCTGCTTATTTTGATTTCCATATGGATTGGCGGTTGGGTTATTATGCCCATCCTTTATATTCTTGCCTTCTATTATGGGAAATCCTTTAAGCAGAAAGTGGTCTGGATATGTGGTCTGACCGCTGCCCTGGAGGTTTTTTTGATTGTGGCCATCAAGCTGAATGAGATATGGCATTTTTCGCATTATGACTGGCCGTGGTATGATAAACTTTATCTGCTGGGCTTTATGCTTCCTCTTTTTTTCCTGAAACGATACAATGGAGAGAAGGGAAAAGAAACAGAAGGGAGATACTTCTTTTACCTGTTTTATCCTGCCCATTTTCTTGTGCTGTATTTTGGGAAAAGGCTCCTTGAGGGCTGCAGTACTTATCAACTCTATCTTTGGATACATATTCTTTCCCTGCTTTTGTGTCTGGGGATTTTTGTCCGGGTAATGCGGGCAAGGCCTTCCCGGGGACAGGCGGCCAGCCTGTTTATGGTCATGTCCTCCTGCATCTATATTTTCGGGTTTATTGCAGAAATTATTTCCGGGGATATAGGCGGGTATTATGCGGCTACCGTAACGCAGTATTTTGGCGAATGTCTTTTGATGCTGGCCTTTACCTTTTTTATTTCGGAGATGTGCCACCGGGAGATTTGGCCTGCTGTCTATGCTCTTGAAAGCGTTGCCGGACTGGTCATTATGTGGATGGTTTTAACCACTAGGGAAAATGGAATATTTTATACCTCCATCGGCATAAACCGGGAAGGGGACTTTCCGCGACTGGTTTTGGAGTACGGTTGGGGCTTTACTGCCTTTGTCTGGTATATGGTGAGTATATGTGTCGGAGCTACTTTAATCTGTTTAAGAGAGAGTGTCAGAACCAGAGGGATGGAACGAAAAAGAATTATCTGTACGGCAGCAGCAGTTGTGTGTCCGTGGATTTCCAATCTGATTAGAGCCACGGGAATTACCGGTGGCCATGAAGTTCCCTGTATAGGGATTGTAGGTGCCGTTATTTTAGTGGATACGGCATTGATTCGTTACGGTTACTTTGACTCCATTACCTTAGCCGGAGAAAATGCCTTAAATTATGGGCAGGAAGGAATCATGGTTATTAACAATAACCATATCATCACTTACTTTAATGAGCAGATGCAGGAAATCTTCGGGGAACTGAAATTGAAAAGGAATGCTTATGAAAATGAGACACTGTCCGATATTTTTGAAGGAAGACTGAAGGAAATCTCTCTGCAGGATAGGATTTATGAAATGCGGGTAGAGCCTCTAAAGGAGGGAGGGCAGCTGCAGGGCCACATGCTGTGGGCCTTGGATGTCACCTCACACCATAAATTGCTGGATCAAATCAGTGATTTGGCACATAAGGATTCCCTTACCAACGTTTATAACAGAAGCTATTTTACCCAGATATTAGAGGAATATATGAAGCAGGGCAAGGGCGGAAGTCTGCTGATGATGGATCTGAATCATTTTAAGCAGGTAAATGATCGATTCGGTCATCAGGTGGGAGATGAAGTCTTAAAGAGGCTGGGAGAGGTTCTCAACACGATTGAAGATGGAATTTCCTGCAGAATCGGCGGAGATGAATTTTGTATATTTTATAAAGAGGCTATTGACGTTAAGGAGCTGGAAGAACTGGTTAGGAGAATATCAGAGGAATTTACCGCAAAGACGGCAAATGAAAAATATGCCGGCATTACGGAGATATCCTACGGAATTGCCCGTATCCTGGAAGAAGCAGACCGGGATTTTGAGCGTCTTTACAGTAATGCGGACAAGGCACTGTATGTAGCTAAAAATCGAAGTAAAAATAATCTGTACATTCTATAGGAGAGATAGGAATGAGCTGTTTTAAAAAAATTGTGTTCTTTACTCTGGGTTTTGATCTGCTCCTTCTGCTTTTTGTTGCTCTGGGGTTTAAAGTAGACGATATGACTCTTTCCAAAGGAAAGGTAGATGAATTTAACAGCGGCTGGGTATTGACCGGAGAGGATGGAGAAAGCGTTATCTTGGATAAGCTGCCCTATATGGGAGAAAGCACGGCAGAAGAAACTCTGGTGATGGAAAATACAATCCCGCCGGAGTATTTTGGAAAAACCCTTGCCTTTTTATCTGCTGACAAGGCCTTAAGAGTCCGTATGGACCAAGAAGTGGTCTATGAGTTTGGAATGGAGGATGAGAGGGCCTTTGGGCACACTCCGGGAAGTGTAGTCAATTTTGTGGATATACCCTATAATCTCAGAGAGGGTCATGTGGAAATCGAAATGATTTCCCCCTATAAGGATTATGGAGCAAAAATCAGTACAATTTTCATTGGAAACAGAGATGTATTGATTCTTCAGCTTTTACAGAAAAATATTTTTAACATTATCTGCAATGTGGCAATCATTATCTGCGGGATTATTTTCTTTATTCTCTTTATGATTCAAAGACTGTCCCATCAAAGTACCGAAGGAATGCAGTATCTGAGTGCCTATTGTATTGTGGCGGCAATTTATTACTTTATTGAAACGAAGACCATGAATATTTTCTATGGGAATCAGACGCTGTATTCCGTTTTGGTCTTTCTCTGCCTTATGCTGATTCCCTTTTTCATTGCTCTCTATTACAGCAGCGGCGTTCTCCGGGAATATCAGAAGCGCTGGAAGCTGTTGCTTGGACTGACCAGTCTGAATATTGCCATTCAGCTTCCACTGCAGTTATTTAATCTGGTGGATTTATTGGAAATGTCTGTTTTTTCCCATGCCCTGATTGCCCTTACCTTTATTATGGTGGCCAAATGTTATTGGGACACCTTAAAAACCAACCCGGACAGAAGCATCAAAGTAGGTATGCTGGCCATTCTTTTCATGGGACTGGGGGGAACGGCGGATATTGCCAGAATGTACATGGCGACCATCGGTGATATGGGAAAATTCAGCCGTTTGGGAACAGCCTGCTTCAGCATAATCATGCTGTATCAGCACATGAGCCAGATGACCACCGGATATACAAGAAAAATTGAAGAAAATGCCCGGCTTTTACAGCGGGAAATGGAGTCGGTAGAATTAAAAAACCAGCAGCTTGAGACAGCCAATAAGCTGGCTGAGGAGGCAAGGCAGGAGGCTATGGATGCAGACGCTGCCAAAGGAAGGTTCCTGGCACATATGTCCCATGAGATACGAACACCGATTAATGCCATATTGGGTATGGATACCATGATTTTACGGGAATCTACAGATCTACAGATTAAGGAATATGCCTTGGATATTCAGAATGCGGGGCAGAGTCTGCTGGCTCTGATTAATGATATACTGGATTTTTCCAAAATTGAATCAGGAAAGCTGGAAATTATTACGGCAGAGTATGACCTGAGCAGTCTGATCCATGATATTTCCAATATGATTAAGGAGAAGGCAAAGGATAAGCGGCTGGAGCTTAAGATTAGGGTGGACGAACAGCTTCCCTCCAAGCTGCTGGGAGACGATGTGCGTATTCGCCAGGTGCTGGTTAATTTATTGAATAATGCGGTAAAGTATACCCAGAAGGGAAGTATAACTTTAAGCATTAAAGGACAGGTGGAGGGCCGAAGAGTTATATTGGATTTTTCCGTTGAAGATACAGGAATCGGGATTAAAGAGGAGGATATCGGAAAGCTTTTTCAGGAATTTGAACGTCTGGAGGAAAAGAGAAACCGTAATATAGAAGGAACCGGACTTGGAATCAGCATCACTGCCCAGCTTCTCCAACTAATGAGAAGTAAGCTGGGGGTGGAAAGCACCTATGGAAAGGGCTCCAGATTCTTCTTCAGTCTTGAACAGCAGATTGTAGACTCTACTCCTGTCGGCAGTCTTGAAAAAAGGCTTGTCCAGCAGCCGACAGACTACTCCTATATGTCTGCCTTTACTGCACCGGAGGCTAAGATTCTGGTGGTGGATGATAATTATACTAATTTGAAGGTATTGGTCAATCTTTTGAAATATACCAGAGTCAACGTAGATGTGGCAGATGGTGGGAAGACCTGTCTGGATATGGTAAGAAAGAATCAATACGATTTGATTTTTCTTGACCATATGATGCCGGAAATGGATGGAATCGAAACCCTTCACAGATTAAAGGCACTTGAGGATAATCAGTCATCACAGGCCCCCGTGGTTGCTCTGACGGCCAATGCCATAACCGGAGCCAAAGAAATGTATTTGGCGGAAGGCTTTGATGCTTTCCTGTCCAAGCCGGTAAATCCGGATAAGCTGGAGCAGATGATTTTAAGACTTCTTCCCCGGGAGCTTCTGCATTTTGATACAAGGGAGGATGAAATAAGGGAATCGGAAGAAACGAAAGAAAAGCAGGAACATTTTACCTCTTCAGTATCGGGGGATGAAGAGCTGCCTATAATTGATGGGATAGACTGGGCCTATGGATTCATACATCTTCCGGACAAGGACCTGCTGTTAAGCACGGTAAAGGATTTTTACAAAACCATTGAAGCAGAGGCAGAACTGTTAGAACAGTTTTATCAGGAAAGCAAAGAAAATGAGAAGATGCTGGAGCAGTACAGGATAAAGGTACATTCCATGAAAAGCTCGGCCAACCTGATTGGAGCACTTACTCTGGGAGGAATGGCAAAAATACTGGAAAATGCAGCAAGAGAAGGTAAGCTGGAAAGAATTGATGCTCTGCATGGGATCTTTATGGAGGAATGGAGAAGCTATCGGGAAAGATTAGCACTCCTTGTTGGTGCGGATAAAAAGGACAGGGCAGCAGGACGAACTGAAGATATGGTAGATAATCCAGAGCAGATTCAAGGCTATTTACAGCAGCTTAAAGAGGCTTTGGAGGAAATGGATATCGATCTGATGGATCAGCTGATGGAAAAACTGGAGGAATTTTCCTATCCGGAGCAAATACAGTCCGACATAGAACGATTGAGTGTGCTAATCACCAATCTGGATGTGGAACAGGCAGAGAAAATAATTGAGAGTTTACAGAATCAGGAATAAAGGAGAAGAAATATGAAGAAAGTACTTTTAGTAGGGGAATTAAATCAGACGGTGAGCAGCGTAAATAATCATCTTTCAGGAAGTTTTCGTACAGAAATATGTGCGGATTCTTTGGAAGTAGTACAGGGAATGACCAGGATTCACCAACCGGACATGGTGGTTATCTGTCTTTTTGGAAATGAGATAGACAAAGGAGTTTTTGAGTATTATCACAGAGAAAATCCCAACCTGCCTGTTTTGCTGTTAGGGACTACGGAGGAGCTGAACAGCTGTCGGCAGTATATCGGAGGAGAACAGTTTAATTGTCTGGTAAGGCCCATTACCTCATCTGAATTATTAAAAAAATGTCAAGAAATACTAAAGATTAAAATACCCCAGAAAGCTTATTATGTTCCAAAGCCGTCAGGAAGAAGCAGAAAAACGATTTTAGCTGTGGATGATAGTGGAATACTGCTTAGGAATGTAAAATCCATTCTGGAGAAGGATTATGATATCCGCGTGGCCACATCAGGAGAAATGGCATTAAAACAAGCCAAAAAGGAGCTGCCGGATTTGATTTTACTGGATTATGAAATGCCCCAGTGGGATGGGAAAAGAACCTTGGAGGAAATTCGGGCTGATGAGGAGCTAAAGGAAATCCCGGTAGTTTTTCTTACCAGCATTGCGGATAAAAAGGATATTATTGCCATATTGGGACTTAAGCCGGCAGGATATATTTTGAAGCCCTTCCAAAAGGATAGGCTGATTGACACCATTGAGAAGGTGCTGTCGGGAATGATTTAAAAAGAAGAATGTTTACTAATCAATAAGACAGCAGGTGTATTTATGGAAGAGGAATTGAAGATGACGGTATCGGCAGTCTGTGCAAAGGATGGAGAAAGATATGCTTTCGTATCGTTTACGGATGGAAGCCGTGCTGCTGAGGGGAAAATACCGGAATGCAGAATTTTGTCTAATAACGGATTTACAGAGGATGAGACGAGGCAGTTGGAGGAATATATGAAGGATCAGCTGCCAAAGCTGAAAAGGATGGTAGCCGGAATACGGCTGATCGATGCATTTAAGGAATAAAAAAGCAAAGGAAAAGAGAAATGGGATACACTCAAAGCAGTATAGCTCAGGAAAGAGAAAGGCACCTTCGCAGCAAAGAACGTCGGGAATATATGCGCCGTCAGAAAAAGCTTCAGCTGAAGCGACGACGTCTGACGATACTGTTTTTACGCATAGGTGCCAGATTTTTTGTTATTTTTGCAGTGATTTTTATGGGAATTATGGCTCTTAAACAGGTGGGGGGAATCCTGTTTGCCAAAGAAGCCGGGACACAGTTTCAGGCAGAACAGGAGGCAGAAGGACAGGCTGATGATCCACTGATTATCGAAGAAATAGCAGAGCAGCAGGATGGGCAAAAGGGATTAGCCGAAGAAGGCGAAAATACCTCTTTCAGCTTCAATCGGGCGGCAGATACAAAGAGGATTTCAGGGGAAGGAATTGTCAGCTCTTACGCTATTTTGATTGATGAATCGACGGATACCGTTGTGGCCTCCAAAGCATCTGAAGAAAGGATTTCACCGGCATCCATGACGAAGGTATTGACGGTGTTGGTGGCAGCAGAGCATATTCAGGAAGAAAATTTGGATGATTGGTTTACGATGACGACGGAAATAACCGATTATGGTTATATCAATGGCTGCAGTGAAGTGGGCTTTTTGGATACGGAAACCGTAACGGTAAGAGATTTATTTTACGGAACAATCCTGCCCTCGGGAAGTGATGCTGCATTGGGCCTGGCTACCTATGTGGCCGGCTCCCATGAAGCATTTGTAGAAATGATGAATGCAAAGCTGGAAAAACTTGGCTTGTCTGACAGTGCACATTTTACCAATTGTGTTGGGCTTTATCATCCGGAACATTATTGTACGGTTTATGATATGGCTGTCATTATGAAAGCGGCCATTGGGAATGAAATCTGTAGGGAGGTTCTGTCAGCCCGTACCTATACCACCTCTTCCACGGCAGAGCATCCCCAGGGGATTGAGATCTCTAACTGGTTTATCCGAAGAATTGAGGATAAGGATACCAGAGGAGAGGTGGTTTGTGCTAAAACAGGCTATGTGGTACAGTCGGGCAGCTGTGCAGTAAGCTATGGCTACTTTGGAGGGAAATATTATATCTGTGTAACTGCGGATTCTACCAGCAGCTGGAGATGTATTTATGATCATGTAGAAATTTATCAGCGGTATATACCGGCATAGAGCCGTTATACTAGAAAGAGAAAAAGCAGAAAAATAAAGTGCTATCTGAAGGATATAGTTAATACAGTAGATTAAGGTATTGTAGTAGGTATTTTTTATTGATGAAAAAAATATGGCCTTATGCCCTGATTCTCCTGTTTTTAAGTGATCTTTTTTTGTGTGGAGCCTTGTACCGGAAGGAGAAAAAGAAAGAGGACAACGCTATTGCCGACCTTCTGCAGATTGCCAAAAAGCCATTAGGACATACCATGTATGTCTGGGGTGGTGGCTGGAATGGGGAGGATACCGCGGCAGGCGAGGAAGCCCGCAGCTTAGGACTAAGTCCTCGCTGGGAAGAATTTGCTTCCGAACAGGATAAAACCTATGATTATCGAAAGACCCGTTATCAGATTCATGACGGACTGGACTGTTCCGGCTATATGGGATGGGTAATATATAACCTGTTAGAGGACAGGGATGGGAAGAAAGGCTATGTGGAAAAGGCTTCCCTTATGGCTGAGAGTCTGTCAAAACGGGGACTGGGACAATTTACTCCGGCAGGGAAGGTTGAGGACTGGCAGGCAGGAGACATTATGAGTATGGAGGGGCATGTCTGGATGGCGTTGGGAAGCTGTAAAGACGGCAGTGTGGTTCTCATACACGCCAGCCCTCCGGGGGTGATTTTATCCGGGACAACATTGCCGGATGGCAAGATGAGTACGGCCAAGCTTTTGGCCGGAAAATATATGAGCAGTTATTATCCGGATTGGTATGCAAGATATCCTGAGTCAGGAGTTGACCATAGCTATTTGACCCATTCTTCCCGTATGCGCTGGAATGATGACACCTTGTCTGATGCACAGGGGTTGAGAAAAATGAATGCAGAAAAAGTATTGGGATGGCTGTTTGAAGAATAATGTAAAGCTAGGAAAATCCAATAGGATATGCTAAAATGACCTTATGAAAAAGAACACAGGAAAAAGCCTGCTGATTTTTCTGCTGGTAGCTGCCCTGTTGGGAAATATGGTGCAGCTGCCGGGGAATCCATTTCAGGTTAGAGCACAGGAAGTGAATAGTGAGGAAGAACAAGCCCAAGGTGATGAAGATCTCTTTGGGCAGTCTGCTGTGTCCGAGACTGTTTCCGGTAATGCCGGCGGTGTTGATGTAGCTGATGAGCAGTCTTTACAGGAAGCAGTTACTCAATATGCTTTATATTCTGCAGATGAGGTTCAGGAGTGGGATGGAAATGGGAAAATTATGCTTTCCGATGAAATATGGGTTGAGGGCTTTGGTCAGGAGGAGGCTTCCTGTATCTATACGGGGAATGAAATCAGACAGCAGCTTTTTCTTTACCACGGGGATATCCTTCTTAAGGAAAAAACAGACTACATCCTAACTTATCAGAATAATATTAATGCAGCAAAGTATGATTCTTTGAACGCTCCCTCCGTTACCATTAGTATGAGAGGACAGTACAGTGGAAGCAGGACACTGTATTTTACTATTTTTCCGCGGGATATTGATGAGGATAAGACCCAGGGCTATGAACAGGTTATGGATTATCGGGAGCCCTTTGAGCTTTTGGAGCCTGCCGTTTATGTAGACGGAAGAAAGCTGGTATACGGAAGAGATTTTGACTGTGATTACAGCACACTGCCCGGCTATAACGGGGCTATAGAGGAATATATTGAGGGAGAAAGCTATGAATACCGGGTTGTGGGCAAAGGCAATTATACAGGCTCCTTTATCATGCGACTGGCAGTGGTGCGGGATAAACAGTATGATTTTGGCAGGATAGTTACTACCTTTGATCGACTGCAGTATGAATATCATGGGGAGCCTCTTTCCGCGGCAGATGTGGGAATTAAATCCGTTAAACTGGAAGGAAAGCTTTTGGATGCTTCACTTTATGAATATAAGGTGGATGCCCAAACCGTGGGAATCGGTTATGTGGAAATCTATCCCTCCAAGGAAGGAAGGAATGCCGGTTATTTCGGAAGAAAAAAACTGAAAATCCGCGTGGTAGGTGATCGTAATCTGGAAGCTGCTCTTAAGGGTGGGAATTGGCAGGACAATATCACCTTTTCCCAGAACGCTGTTGCCGTGGGAGGAGGGATACTTCAACAGACCGACGGTGTGCTTGTCTATGATTCGGATCAAGGGACGGAATCTCTGATTGAAGGGAAGGATTATACGGTTCAATATCTGAATCATAAAAAGGTAGGAAAGGCTTCGGTTACCTTTACCGGACTGGGAAGATACAGGGGAAGTCTTACCCTAACCTATACCATAGTGCCAAACACCGATTTATCTGTGGAATGGCAGCAGACAGACCAGAAGGGTCTGCCCGTGGCAGCGTATAAAAAAGGGGGAGCCGTACCCCGGTTTACCTTGTCGGATAAGGACTCCTTTCTCCTAAGCAGTGTGACGGATTATACCGTTATTTTGCAAAACAATCAGGCAATTGGAACCATGATTTGTGAAATCTACGGTAAAGGAAATTATCAAGGCTATTATTCCCGGCATGAGGTGCAGGTAGTCCCTGAGGATATTCATACGGCAGTAATTACTGCTTCGGACAAGCTTTACAGCAGGGAACCGGAGGGCTGGAAGGCAGCGATTATCGTAAGGGATACGGATGGAAAGCTGCTCAGGGCAGGAATAGATTATGACCGCGCTGTTTCTTATTATTATGACGGAATGGATAATGACCCCATTCCTAAGCCGGGTACAGTAGTAACGGTTACGGTTACGGGAATAGGAAATTATACAGGTACCCTGACAGGAAGCTATGGAATATACCATACAGCTTTAAGTAAGCTGATCATTGAAATTGATTCTCAGGAATATACGGGTAAGGAAATTGAATTATCCCGGGAGGATATCCATGTCTATGCCAATACAGCAGATAAGAAAGCGGGAAAGGAAGTGGCAGACAGCTATAAAATTACAGGCTATGCCAATAATGTAAAAACAGGTCAGGCCAGAGTTACCCTTCAGGGAATCAATGGTTATGGAGGAATCCGTACCCTTTCCTTTCAGATTCTGCCAAAGGGATTTTCTGTCTCCCGGGTACAAAAGCTTACTCTGGATTATTCAGAAATATTTTTAAGTGCAGGAAAGAGCAAGCAGCTTACTGCATCTATAGAGCCGATAGATGCAGTTAACCAGAGGATTATCTGGCTTTCCTCAGATGAAGAGGTGGCAGTGGTCAGCCCGGAGGGAGTCGTTACCGGGAAAAAAGCGGGAAAAGCACTGATTACTGCTGTTTCACAGGATACAAAAATAACGGCAGCCTGTAGGGTAGAGGTAGAATTTATTCCTGTAACATCAATCCGCTTAAGTGAAAGTAAGATTGAGGGAGATTTAGGGGAGGAGATTCAGCTGACTATCGCTGAGATTTTGCCTGAGGATGCCTCGGATAAGACCATTAGCTGGGAAAGCAGTAATCCTCAGGTGGCTTTGGTAGACGAAAGCGGAAAAGTATTGCTGATTAAAGAGGGAACAGCTATTGTGAAGGCCATCTGGGACAATCCCGGAGATGGCACGAAGGTAGTTGGAAAATGTCTGGTTATTGCAGGGGATTTGAAGCAAAAAGCAGAAGAAGGTGATTATCTAACCCCACAGATGTTTGGAGCTGTGGAAAATGATGATCAGGATGATACGGCAGCCTTTAATAGAGCCATTAGCCAGTTAGGAAAGAATGGAACGGTATATGTTCCTGCCGGAACCTATATAATTAACGCTGAAATGGAAATCAATTTGAAAAGCAATATGAGGCTTATTCTGGATTCCGAGGCGATAATACAGGCTTTGGGAAATTCTGTCGGTGGCTATAACATTATTTGCGGAAACAATGTAAGTAATGTTACTATTTCAGGAGGCAGCATTAGAGGAGAGCGTTATTTTCACAGCGGCACTTCGGGAGAATGGGGAATGGGTATTGGCCTTTATGACAGCCACAATATTACTGTTTCGAATGTAAAAATCAGTGTGTGCTGGGGGGATGGCATTTATCTTGGTTCTCGGAATGAAGAAGCTGTGGGTGCAGGCTGCAGCCGTATTGTGATTTCAGACTGTATCTTAGCCGATAATAGAAGGAATAATCTTTCTATCGTATGTGCCGATGGGGTCGTCGTGGAGAGCAGCAGTTTTAAGGATGCCGGGGGAACAGCACCGGAGTATGGTATAGATATTGAAACCAATAATGCTGCAAATCCTTGTGAAAATATTATGATTTATAACTGTACCTTTACCGGAAACAATATGGCAGCTATGGGAATCATCACCGCAGCCAATGAAGTGGATATTGTAAATTGCAGAATGAACGGTGATTTTCTTAACTATGCCGGAAGCAGTGTTACCATTTCCGATACGGTAATCAATGGAGAGGTAAATGCAAGAGTACCCATAAATTTAACCGATACTGCTGAGATTAATGATGGGACAGAGGCAGAAGACAGCCTGATTGCTTCCTTCAGCAGGGATTGGGAAAGTTGTACCATTACGGCATATGGAGAAGATTCTTCCAATTCCATGCTGAAGAGTATCATTACGGACACGGGAAGTGCTTCCGGGAGGGTACTTCGTCTGGAGCGAATGTCAACGGGAAACCATGATGCAGGCTACTGTCTGCAGCTGTCCGATCTGACAAAGGGTGCAGTATCTGTGCTGGAAGAAGGCGCTACCTACCGCTTTGAGTATAGGGTAAAAGGCAGCGGACAATGGGGAATCAAAAGTACACAGACAGGCTGGTATCCCATCGTTCCATCAGGAGACAGATATGCAACGGGAATCGTTACCTACAGGGCTGGCAAGGCAGGCAGCTGTAAGTTATTCCTGTATGCAGTGGATAGGGCGAAAGGAGTACATCTGGAGGTGGATTCCATCAAAATATACAAAGTCAATTAACCGATAAAAGGGGAAAGGAGGAAAATGAAGCAGAAGAGAATTCACATCGGACTTAGAACCATTAAAACGGCAGCGGCGGCAACCATTGCCATGCTGATTGTGAATAGCTATGGTACTTCCTCTTCAAAGCTGATTTTTGCTATGCTGGGAGCGATGACGGCTATGGAGCCTACCTTTAAGGATTCTTTGAAATCCTGTCTCACACAGATTGTGGGAGTTCTGTTTGGTTGTCTCATAGGTGTTTTGCTGCTTATGCTTCCCCTCCACCCATTGGTGGCGGCAGTAATCGGAATGATTGTGGTAATCACGCTATATAATTTTTTTCGTCTGCGTTTTTCCCCCTCGCTACCCTGTCTAATCGTCATCCTGCTATGTACTACACCGGATATTCAGCCCTTTACCTATGCTCTGGGAAGATGCTGGGATACGGCTATTGGTCTGGGAGTGGGGATGCTGATCAATATTCTGATTTTTCCCTATGACAACAGCCGCCAAATCAGGGCAACGGCAGAAAGCCTGGATAAAGAGCTTATTTCATTTTTAGAGGATATGTTTGGGGGGAACAGCCCTTTGCCGGATACGGAAAAAATGGCTGCTGCGATAGATAAGATGGAGAGCCAGCTGCAGATATTTTCCAAGCAGCGTTTTCTTTTCCACCGACAAAGGAGAAAACAGGATTATGATGCGTTTTGGGCCTGTGAAGGAAAGGCCAGGCTGCTGATTGCTCAAATGGAGGTTTTATGCACAATGGAAAGTCCCGGAAGGCTGAGCGAAGAAAATCGCAGACGACTTGAAGACAGTGGAGCAGATATTCGGGATATGAGGAACTTGGATACCAAGGGGGAAATTTGTATTGTGACGAATTACCATGTCAAACGGATTCTTGAATTGCGCCAGGAGCTATTGGAAGCTTTAGGAATTTAAGAAGCATTTAGAGGCTGGAAGCAGGAAAGAGGAAACAGATGAAGAAAATGCTATTTGTCTATAATCCAAAGGCAGGAAAGGCCAAAATACGAAATAAGCTGTCAGATATTATTGATACGTTTACCCAGGCAGATTATGAGATTACCATACATTCTACCCAAAAGAAGGGTGATGCCGTAAAAGTTGTGGAAGAACGGAAGAAGGGGGAATATGAGCTGATTGTCTGCAGTGGTGGTGATGGTACCCTGGATGAGGCTGTGACTGGTATGATGCAGTCTGAAGAACTGCTTCCCATAGGGTATATTCCCGCGGGAAGCACCAATGATTTTGCCCGCAGTCTGGGGATTTCCTCCGATATGGTGCAGGCCGCTCGGGAGATAGTAAGGGGGAAGGTTTTTTTCTGTGATGTAGGAAGGTTTAATGAGAAGGTCTTCGTTTATGTGGCAGCTTTCGGGATGTTTACAGAGGTATCCTATTCCACGGATCAGCAGCTGAAAAATGCGCTGGGGCATCTGGCCTATCTTCTGGAGGGAGCAAAAAGTCTTTCCTCCATACAATCCTATAAAATGCGGATAGAAGGTGAAGAGGAAAGGGTTGAGGGAGACTTTATTCTGGGAATGGTCACTAACTCTACCTCGGTAGGCGGATTCAGAAATATTACTGCAAAGGATGTGGAGCTGGATGACGGTAAATTTGAGGTACTTCTGGTTAAACGGCCCATCACCTATGTGGAGTTGGACAATACGGTTTCCTCCCTTATGGTTCCTAAATTTGATTCCAAGTGTATACAGTATTTTAAGTCTTCCAGTCTGAAAATATACTGTGAGGAAAAGGTAAGCTGGACTCTGGATGGTGAATTTGGAGGAGAGCATAAAGAGATTAAAATTGAGAATTTGCATAAGGCTTTGCCCATTATTGTGAAAGCAGAGCAGACATAAAGAGGAGCCCCTTAGAAGAGGCTCCTTTTTATTATCCGTCCACTACATAAGCAGCTGATAGATGATGATTCCTATCCAGAAGATGCAGAAGAGAAGAACACCGGGATTTAAAAAGATGGTGGTAAAACGCCTTCCTTTTTCCAGGGGAAATTCTCCTTCGGTAAAAATGAATTTCTTTTTGTTGACTAAGAAAATTACCAGACCGCTGATAACGGCACAGATAATCAGGCAGGAATAAAGGAGGGTGATAGTGTCTTCCTCTCTTCCCATAATCTGAAGAGACAGAAAACCATTGAAAAAATTAAACAGCAGATGCAAAATAATGGGATAGAGTATATTTTTTGTCTTACAATAGATAAAGGCTAAGAAGGAACCCAGAAAAAAAGCATAGCAAAACTGGGACAGATTACCGTGGAACAGTCCGAAAATAAAACCGGAGAAAAAAACGGATACTCCTTCACCATAGTTGCTTATCCGGTCGATAAGCATTTTGCGAAATAATAGCTCCTCGAAAAGTGGAGCACAGATTACGGTAAGCAGAAAAGTAGTGGCAGGATGAATACCGGTAAGGGTATCCATCAGTACATTGTTAACCGGGTTCTGCTTCAATATACCGATAAGATAAATCAGTAAATTGGCAACAACAGCAAAAAGATATCCCCCGGAGTAGGTGATCAGAAAGGAGGAGAAAAAGTCCTTTAAGGACATAGTCTTCTTTTCCTTTTGCTGTTTGGCAGGTACACATCTAAACAGAAGGAAAGTCAAGGGGAAGGCAATGAGATACATGGGAAGCATATAGCTGAGAAACAAAAGGTCTTTATTTCCGGCAAGAATAGCTATGCCGGAAGCAACTTCTATGGCACCTATCTGCACGGCAGAGATTAGGAGGGTTCCCAGAAAGAGAACCAGTCCGATCCGTGAAAATTGTTTACGGGCGTCTTTGTATATTGTGTTATCCATAAGTATTCCTCCTTAATATGGTTAGTATCTGTAATAAAGGTCAGATAAGGAAAAGACGGGAAAGAATTCCCAGCATATATCCGACAAAGTAACTGGCGGTAAGGATCAGAATCAGAGTGATACCGGCCAGAACCACAGGATGTTTTAGCCAAAGATTCTCATTTCCATTTTCCCAGGGAAGCAGTTCGTCAGAAAAAGGCCGCTTATAGATTAGGATAGATTGACGGACGACAGCCACGGGCTTCAGCTGATACCTGGCCGCATCGGAAATGCTTACTTCATACCATTTCAGACTTTGGGCATACCAGTCCTTTTTTTCCTTCCTAAAGGAAAGTCCCTCTTTTTTCATACGTTTTTTTAAACAGGATTTGCTGTCGATAAAATAGTTGTAGCGTGCAGAATCCTTTTCAAAGACCCAGCGTCCGTTTTCGTAGCCTTGCAAGGAAAGACCCATTTCACTTTTTTCCTGCAGATAGACACGCAGCTGCTGTACCTTGTTGAAGCGTCTTTTCTCACTATATAGTTTATGTTTTTTCCATTCTTCCCGACTCATGCAAAATTCACGATGGAGGTGCTGGCCCAGGTGGCTGGTAAAAAGAATCAAGAGAATTTCTACAAGGGTAAAGCATATATAGGCTTGGAACAAAAATTTCTGAAGCCAGAGGTTCTCATCCCAATAGATGGAAGCATACAGATAAAGAATTCCTACTGCAAGCATACAAATCAGCAGGTAGCAGGGCAATTCGATACAGAATCTCCTGCGATAGCGCTCCGCCCTCTCCCGCCGGGCTTCTTCATTGTCATAAAATTCATCGGTTTCATCTCCGGCCCTATCCTTTACAAAGTAGTAGTTCATATCCTCATCATGGGTAACCTGCTCCCAGCCACACTGCCCGGCAATGTCCAGAGCCCGACCTCTTGCTGTAAGGTCAGTGATAGAAGAGCCGGGCCCGACAGCAAAGCGTTCCACCTCATATACCTTATCGGAAGGCTCTATTGGCTTGAACTGGTATATAATGCCCAGAGACATATTGGTTAAGAGCCAGCCCTTAGAGGCCATTTCCTCCAACCAGTCTCTTTCTTTCATAAAACTGATAAAAAATTTGACTTTTCTCATTTTTGCTCTCCCTCTTTACCTAATATTCTAATGCCGTTTTCATATTGCTTGCCCAGGCGGTCTGCTTCTTTAAGAAGAAGGGTTTTACCGTCCTGTGTAATCTGATAGGTTTTCTTGCCATTCTCTTCACTGATGACCACAATCATCTGATCCTCTACCAGTCGCCCCAGCATGGTGTACAGGGTTCCGGTGCCCATTTTTACCCGGTCATCTGTCAGTTCACGGACGAATTTCATAATTCCGTAGCCATGATTAGGGGTGAGCAGGGCCAGAAGAGTGTAGAAAATAGTTTCCGTCATGGGACAGTATTTTTTTAAAAGTTTTTCTTCCATGGGAAGCCTCCTACCTTGATAGATTTATATCTTATAACGATATATTTTGAATCGACATGTCGATACTCGATATATATTTACATAAGTATAATATGTGTAGAAGAAGATTTTGTCAATCTCTTTTATCAAAAAAATTATTTTTGAAAATTACTGATACCTCATTTACCTGTTGAAGCGAAATTAGCTTGACAGAAAAAAATATTAATTATACAATATGATTAGCAATACTAAATAATAAGCAAGGTGAATACAATGAATGAAAAATATGAAAGTCAGATGAAAAAGGGTGTATTGGATATGCTGGTTTTAAAGCTTCTGGAAAGGGAGCCTAAATATGGCTATCAAATTATTACAGAGCTTAGAGAGAAGAGTAAAGAACGCTTTGCTTTGAAGGAGGGAACACTGTATCCTATTCTTTATCGACTGGAGGATGACGGACTGGTCATCAGTAGATGGAGTGAAGCCTCTGAGCAGACAGTGACAGGAGATTTAGCCGTAGAAAAGACTGGCCTGAGAAAAAAGGGATTAAGAAAAACGATTCCCAGAAAGTATTATGGGATTACCGATTCCGGTCTTGTGGCCTTGGGAGAAATAGGGGCTCTCTGGGAGGAAATCAATAAAAGTGTCAGTTTAATTATGTCGGGAAATGAAGAGTAAAGCAGAGAATAGCTTATTAAAAACACCTAAGAGATGGAGGGAGATAATATATGCAGAAAAAATATGTGACGAAGATTATCAGAGGGTTGAAATGCTCAGGAAAGAGGCGGAATGAAATCAAGCAGCAGCTGTCTGCTGAAATTATGGCAGATCTGGAAAGTGGAGAGCCTATGGAAGGGATTATGGAAAGAATGGGTTCACCAAAGGAAATTGCAGAAGAGTTTAATCGCAGCTTTTCAACAGAGGAACAGAAGAAATGCAAGAAGGAAAAGAGGAATAAGATCCTGCTGATCAGTGCAGTCTTACTTCTTCTTTTAGGCTTGGCTGTTTATTGGTTTCTGCCCAAAAGTAAATGGCTTTCGGACAGTAGCAGCTTTCAGGAAGAAGAGGTTCTTGCCCAAGCTGAAGAAATTATCCTCCTGGTTGAAGAAGATGACTATGCAGCCATTCAGGAATGTGCAGTTTATGAGCTGAGGTCCTATTTTGATGAAGACAGTATCCTATCAGGTAAGACCCTAATCAGCCCGGAATGGGGAACGAGAGAGAGCATGGGAAAGCCATACAGTGTGGAAGTAACACAGATGGGAAGGAAGCTGGCTGTGGTACAGATAAATGTTTCTTATAAAAATACGTCTGTGACCTATACCATTTCCTTTAATGAAAATATGGAGCTGGCCGGCTTATATATGCGGTGACAGAAGCTATACCCGGGAGGAATTATATCGATTGATATATTCCTCCAACCAGTCTATGGCCTCCTGCCAGCTTTGGAACATCAGTCTTCCCTTCTTTCGCATGAGCAGGGAGAAGAAGGTACTGACGGCTGAAACCCCTCCACAGGTACCTTTTTCTGTCATTTCCTGAAATACTTCGTATCTGGCAAGAATCTGTTCATATTCCTTCTTTTGGTAGATGGGATTTCTGCTGCTACGCAGTGAGAGGGGAAACTTACCATTTTGAAACAGAATATCCAATGCCCTTGCCACCAGCTCCGGTGAACGATATACTCCCAGAGAATAGGAAAGAATCTCCCGGCTGTCAGGAGAAATCAAAATACACAGATAGATTTCTCCGTCCTTTCTGGTCTTATAGGTGCCGATTCCTACACAAAGAAGAGAAGGCCTCTTTTCCGACTGCAGCTGATTCATTCCTTTTGTCCGAAGAGCTTCATCATTTTTCCTATATAAAATTTCCGAAGGTACATCTGTATATTCAAAAAGATATTGTATCGGCATAAGATAATCAGTATTGGACATATTCTCTCCTAGAGGGTGTCTTCAGAACCTTTGCTCTTGGCATTATAATATTCTTTTACCTGTTCTCTGGTACAGTTCTTATAGGGTTCATTAGATGTGACTTCTCTAAATACCGCATCAAAATCAGGAAGATATTTTTCTAAGGATAAAACCATTGCTTTTAATCCTTCAGCCAATCCTTCAGCCAACCCTTCAGCCAACCCTTTTTCCAAGCCCTCTTTATGTCCCTCCTCAAGGGCAACTTCTCGCTCTGCTTTTCTGTATTTTCTCATTTCCTCTTCGGCATCATATTCAAAAATACTCATGGATATAACCTCCCTCCGGTTTGCCTCTAAGAACCGGGATAAAATCCCTTCTTTTATGCACTCGGTTACCGCACGTTCCACAGCCTCTTCCAGACTAAAATCCCCCCGGTGGGCATATTCGCGTACCCGTTCTACAAAAAGCATATATTCCTTCAGGCTTTTACAATCCTCCTTTAATTGCTGGTTGAATCCACTGTTGATATTTAAAAATTCCACCTCCAGTTCCAGTCTGGGACTATCCTCTGCAATTTCGTATAAGTCGGAAAGCCTTAAAATCTGGCGTTCCGGCTGAGCAGCGGTTCCGTTATAAAAGACGACAAAATGAGGAGCAGGAATTTTCACCTTTTTAGTAGAATAAAGAGATTCCTTTGCGACCATTTTTTCGTACTCCCTGGAGACGTAGAACAAATCCCGAAGGGGGATATTGGGGTTGGGAGTAGACTGATGCTCATAAAGGTTTAAGCGGTGGTCAATGATAAAGGCATTGTCATTTTTCATGGCCAGATAAATGGCATTTTTGAGAGTAACAATAATCAGCTCGTCTGGATTTGTATAGTGACTGTGATTTACTGCATTATAGAGTGTTAATAAATCCTCCGGCTTTTCATAGAGCATGGAAAAAACAGTGCTTTTATACTCCCGATTAATCGTAACGGTAGGACAGGCTGTGGGATAGAGTGGTTGAGTTTCGTTGGTATTATTCATCAAATTACCTCCTTAGACTACAGGAGGTCGGGGAGATAGCAGCCCGCTTTAGACAAGCCGAAAAGCTATTTCTTGCGGAAATGGATACCACTGAATGCTTTCATCAGATTTCCCGGAAATCTCCTGCTTAGATAGAATTAGTTCGCATAGAGTTTCCAAGAAATGAAAAAGACGGCTTGCACCGAAAGATTAGGATATCATATGCTTAACGTAATAGTAACATAAAAACATCGAAGTTGTAAATAAAAATAGATATATATAGTAAAAAATTTCTACTGTCGGTAAGAAAAGAAGGGAAGAGAATTGACAGTAGCCATCCTTTGCGGTATCCTAAATAAAGTAGCGGTAATTTGCTGGAAACAATTTGCAAGAAGCAAGTTGAAATGGACAGAAGTCTGATAGTTTAATTTTGATTTAATTATAAGATATTATCAATAACAAGCGATATTAAAATGTGCCAGGAAGGTATATTTCTTTTCTTAGAAGAGAAATATACCTTTTTCATGTCTAACAGAAGACTTGATTTGGGAGGTATTTGGTATGAAAAAAGCAGCAGGTTTACTGCTCTTGTTCTTTTTGATGACCAGTATGAGCGGATGCAGAAGCTTTTTTGCAGAAGCAGTAGGCAAAACAAAGGATGGGCCCACGACTTTGGTCTACGGCAGTGGGGATTATACCCGAATTAATCCGGCCATGGATGAACATGGGGAAATTAATATTTTAATTTTTAACGGTTTGACTGCTCATGACGGAAATAATCAGGTGGTACCGGGATTGGCAGAAAGCTGGATTTATGATGAGAATGCCTGTACCTATACCTTTAAGCTTAGAGAAGGGATAACCTGGCATGATGGCATGCCCTTTACGGCAGAGGATGTTAAGTTTACCATTGAAGCCATTATGGATCCGGGGAATGGCTCAGAGAATGCCCCAAATTATGAGGATGTAGAAGAGATTTCCATTATAGATGAAAACACGATTTTATTCAGGCTTTCAGCACCCAATGTGGCTTTTTTGGATTATATGGCTATAGCAGTTTTACCTAAACATTTACTTGAGGGAGAGGATATGCAGACCTCAGATTTTTTCAGAAATCCCGTGGGAACCGGGCCCTATAAGCTGAAAAGCTGGGACGAGGGACAGGCCATCGTATTGGTGAAAAATGAGAATTATTTTCAGGCTCCTGCTAAGATTGACCAAATTATATTTAAGATTGTAACCGATGATACTGTAAAGGCACTTCAAATGCAGTCCGGGGATTTGGATCTGGCTCTGCTTTCTCCGAAGGATACAAAGAATTTCAGTGGGAAACCAGATTATATATGTTATTATATGCAAACCTCAGATTACCGGGGACTTATGTTTAATTTCGCGCATGAGTATTGGCAGATAAATCGGGATATTATTCCGGCTATCTGCTATGGAATAGACAGGCAGGCCATTGTAGATGCGGTACTTTTGGGACAGGGAATTGTGGCCTATGGTCCGCTGCAAAGAAATGGCTATCATAACGAGGCAGCAGAACATTATGGCTATAACCCCAAAAAAGTGAGAGAGATTTTAACCTCAGCAGGCTGCAGCCTAAGGGAGGACGGGTTCTATTATCGAAATGGGGAGAAAATCGGTTTTGTTCTCAGTGTGGCGGCGGGGGATCGGGTACGTGTGGAGATCGCTCAGGCAGCAGCACAGCAGCTGCGGGAGGTGGGTATTGATGTATCCGTAGAAATTCCTACCAAAGTAGATTGGAGTGGGCAGATGGCTTATCTGATTGGCTGGGGCAGTCCCTTTGATGCAGATGATCATACCTATAAGGTATTTGGTACGGATAAAGGGGCCAATTACAGCAGCTATTCCAACCCGGAGGCAGATCGATATCTGCTGGAAGCGCGCCGGACTGCTGACTCTGCAGCAAGGGCCGAGGCTTATGACCAATTTCAGCTTGAATTGGTAAAGGATCCTCCTTATGCGTTCATCTGTTATGTAGATGCATCCTATGTGGCAGTGTCGGGGCTGAAGGGAATAACTGAAGATACGGTTATGGGGCATCATGGAGTGGGAATATTCTGGAATGTTACGGAATGGACAATAGAGAAATGAATGAATTCATTATTTTGATTGGAAAAAGATGTATGGCTCTTATTGGCAGCCTATTCCTTCTTTCCCTGTTAATCTTTTGGCTTGCCCGCATGGCACCGGGAGACCCTTTGGATTCTTATTATGGTGAACGGGTAGAAAAGATGAGTTCCCGGGAAAGGGAAGAGGCCGAAGAAAAACTGGGACTGAAGGAGTCAATTCCCGTTCAGTATGGGAAATGGCTGAACAATATTCTTCAGAAAGATTTCGGTATTTCCTTTAAGTATAAGGAGCCGGTAATTCAGGTAATCGGCCAACGTTTGGGAAATACGCTGCTTCTGGGTGTTACAGGGTTTGTGCTGATCTTTATTTTTGCACTGCTGTTAGGAATATTATGTGTAGTAAAAGAAGGAAGATGGACGGATAAGATTATATGCAGGACAGGAATATTAACAGGCTGTATTCCGGAGTTTTGGCTGGCTCTGATTCTTATGTACGTTTTTTGTATCTGGTTGGATATTCTTCCCATAAGCGGGGCTTACTCTATTGGAGAAGAAGAGAATCTGTGGAACAGGATTATCCATTTAATCCTACCCCTTAGCGTAATGGTACTGGGGCATCTTTGGTATTATGCCTACCTGATCCGTAATAAGCTTTTGCAGGAGGTGAAGGCTGATTATGTATTACTGGCAAGGGCGAAGGGAGTCTCGGGGGGAAGGATTCTGTTTCGTCATTGCCTTCCCAATATTCTGCCTTCCTACCTTAGCCTGATGGCAGCCTCACTTCCTCATATTTTAGGGGGAACCTACGTTGTGGAGACAGTGTTTTCCTATCCGGGACTGGGAACACTTGTCTATGAAAGTGCACGCTATAAGGATTATCATCTGCTGATGACACTCTCCATTTTGACTGGCGTGGTGATGCTTTTTGGAAATTTTGCGGTGGAATTAATCAATGGATGGATTGATCCCAGAATGCGAAGAAATAACGATAAGCAAGGGAGGGAACAGAATGGGCAATCGTAAACCAAGGCTATCGGCAATCCTCCTGCTGGGGATTACCACAGGATGTATGGTTTGTGAATTTTTTATCCCAAAGAATCCACTTTATATGGATTTAAGCAGTTTTAGCCTTCCCCCGGGAAAAGAATTCTGGTTTGGTACAGATGCTCTGGGACGGGATATTTTTTCTATGATATGGTATGGAGGGAGAAGCTCTTTGGTGATTGGATTTGCATCTTCCCTGCTCTCTGCCCTGATTGCTGTGATATATGGAGCAGTAAGCGGCATGGCTCCTGAATGGCTGGATAATCTGATGATGCGTTTTACGGAAATCCTGTTAAGTGTGCCGGAATTATTGCTGCTGATTTTTTTTCAGGCAGCTTTCGGACAAAATAATCTTATGGGCATGGCAGTGGTAATTGGAATTACCGGTTGGATGACCATGGCAAAGGTAATCAATACAGAGATAAAACAGTTAAAAAACAGTGAATATGTGTTAGCAGCCAAAGCATTGGGAGCAGGCTTCTTTTCTATTTTGTGGAAGCATTTGACACCGGGCTTCTTTTCCTCCATTATGTTTATGTCGATAATGAATTTTCGGAATGCCATTCTGGCTGAAGCTACTTTAAGTTTTATGGGAATGGGACTGCCTTTGGAAATCATCAGCTGGGGAAGCATGCTTTCGCAGGCAGGAGGGGCATTGCTGACAAAAGCCTGGTGGATGATTTTGATTCCGGGAATTTTTTTGATCAGTACCTTGTTTTGTATGACTAATTTGGGAGACTACATAGAAAAACGAAAGAATCCCAGAGTAAGTCATTTGAAAATTTAAAAGGCTGTTATAGCAGCAAGGAGAGAGGAAGGATGAAAAAAGAAAGCAGTTTAAAAGAATTTTTTACAAAAAACAATCAGGCGGCACTGGCCTTTTCCGGTGGAGTGGACTCCTCCTATTTGCTGTATGCAGCTCTAAAACTGGGAGCAGATGTGCAGCCATATTACGTAAAATCCGCATTTCAGCCTGCATTTGAATATGAGGATGCCTGCCGTCTGGCTGACAGTCTGGGTGTGAAGCTGAAGGTGATTGAAGTGAATATTTTGGAAGAAAGGCAGGTGACCGCTAATCCCCAAAATAGATGCTACTTTTGTAAAAATAAAATTTTCAATACCATAATCCAAGAGGCGGCAAAGGATGGGTACCAATTGATTTTGGATGGAACTAATGCTTCCGACGATGCCCATGACCGTCCGGGAATGAAAGCCCTTTCGGAGCTTAAGGTTCGTTCTCCCTTAAGGGAATGCGGACTGACTAAGGATATCATCCGCGGATTGTCCAAGGAGGCAGGATTATTTACCTGGAATAAGCCCTCCTATGCCTGTCTGGCCACAAGAATTTCTACCGGAGAGGAAATTACGAGGGATAAGCTTACAACCACTGAGAGAGCGGAGGAATATCTGTTTTCCCTGGGCTTTGAAAACTTCCGGATACGCCTGTTTAAGGGACTGGCGCGTATTCAGCTTACAGAGAAACAAATTCCGCTTTTTATGCAAAAGAGAGAAGAGATTTTAAAACAATTAAAGACAGAATATGCAGGTGCAGTACTGGATTTGGAGGTGAGAGATGAGCAGTGAGATCAGACAGATTCTTAAGGGGCTGAAGGAGGGAGAGGTTTCCGTGGAGGAGGCTCTTCTTCAGTTGAAAATGAAGCCTTTTGAGGATATTGGTTATTCAAAAGTGGATCTGCATCGTAAGCTTAGACAGGGAGCGGCAGAGGTGATTTATGGCGGAGGAAAGACACCCAAGCAGATACAGGGGATTGTAGCCGCAATGAAAAAAAACGGGGAGAACAGAATTTTGATTACCCGTCTGAGTAAAGAGGCAGCAGGAATATTAGAGCAGGAAAGGGGATTCAGCTACTATCCGGAGGCTCACATAGGAATTGTGGGGGATTTTCCTGAGCCTGATGGTGTGGGAACCATTCTGGTGGCTACCGGAGGAACCAGTGATATTCCTGTTGCGGAGGAAGCGGCATTAACGGCAGAGATTCTGGGCAATCGAGTAATCCGCCTTTATGATGTGGGGGTTGCCGGTCTGCATCGTACCCTGGCACACCTGGAGGAGATTATGAGTGCTACGGTAATTATTGCCATAGCCGGAATGGAGGGGGCTTTAGCCAGTGTGATTGGGGGACTGGCAGACTGTCCGGTAATTGCGGTGCCCACCAGTGTAGGCTATGGCGCCTCCTTTCAGGGGCTGTCTGCATTGCTGTCTATGCTAAATTCCTGTGCCAGCACAGTATCCGTGGTCAATATTGATAATGGTTTTGGGGCGGCCTATCAGGCCAGTATGATCAACCATATTTCAGAAAGGAGAAAACCATGAAAACCTTATATTTAGATTGCAGTATGGGAGCAGCAGGAGACATGCTGGCAGGAGCTTTGCTGGAGCTTATACCGGAACCGGAGGTATTTTTGAAAGAGCTGAATGCCCTGGGTCTTAAAGGGGTAAGTGTGGGAAGAGAAAAAGCCGTCAAGTGCGGAATTACGGGAACTCATTTTTCGGTGAAGGTCAGGGGAGAAGAGGAAGAAAGTAAAGATATACATAATCACCCTCATCCTCATGACCCTCATCACGGGAATCACTCTCATGACTCTCATCCTCATCCTCATAGTCATTCTCGCGGGAGTCTGCACCAAATTGAGCATTTGGTCAATGACCATTTTGCTCTGCCTCAAAGGGTAAAAGAACATATTCTGACGGTTTATACCCTGCTTGCTCGGGCAGAAAGTCAGGTTCACGGCAGGGGGATAGAAGAGGTTCATTTTCATGAGGTGGGAACTATGGATGCTCTGGCAGATATAACGGCAGTCTGTATGTTAATGGATAAGCTGTCGCCTGGGCAGGTAATCGCATCTGCGGTGCATGTGGGAAGCGGACAGGTCAGGTGTGCTCATGGGATTCTCCCGGTACCGGCTCCGGCTACAGCCCTTCTTTTGAAAGATATTCCCATCTACGGAGGAAAAATAAGAGGAGAATTATGTACGCCCACAGGCGCAGCCTTATTGAAGCATTTTGTAACCCGGTTTGGAGATATGCCGGCAATGCGTATTCAGTCCATAGGCTATGGCATGGGAAAGAAGGATTTTGAGGCAGCCAACTGTATAAGGGCTCTTTGGGGAGACGGAGACACACACATAGATTGTGACAGAGAAAATAATGCGGGAAAGCAGGATGAGGTATGGGAGCTGTCCTGTAATGTGGACGATATGACAGCAGAGGCAATAGGCTTTGCCCTTGAGAGACTGTTGTCTGCAGGCGCTTTGGAGGTTTATACACTGGCAGCAGGAATGAAGAAATCCCGTCCGGGAACCTGTCTCTTTCTGTTATGTAAGCAGGAGAAGAAAGAAGAGCTGATACGCTCCATGTTTAAATACACTACAACTTTGGGCATACGGGTACAGAAGCTGCAGCGCTATATACTGGAAAGAACTGTGAGAGAGGAAGAGACTTTGTTGGGACCGGTACAGATTAAGGAGGCTTCAGGTTATGGGGTTGTCCGTAAAAAGTATGAGTATGAGCAGCTTGCCCATCTGGCCAGAGAAAACGGCTTGAGTTTGGAAGAGATACTGAAAAAACTGACAGTTAAATAAGAAAAATGTATAATTCAGAAACTGCCCGTAGTCAAGGGGCAGTTTTTCCCTTATACTTAATTCCATAAAGACAATATAAAAGTAACGGGCAGCTTGCCAAAGGAAGGTGGGGAAAAAGATGACCATAAGCCTAGCTCTGTGTCTGGCTCTGGTAATCGTTCTGGTAGCCTGTATCCTGGCATTTCTGTTCTGGTATAACCGGCTGAATCATATGTACCTGGATTTGCAGACCGCTTATCGGAATCTGGAGCAGCTTAACAGTGAATTAAGAAGTCAGCGGCATGATTACCTGAATCATCTGCAGGTGGTTTACGGGCTGTTGGAGCTGGAGGAATATCAGGAACTGCAGGGATATCTGGAGCCGGTTTACCGTAATATGCAAAAAACGGGCAAAGCGCTAAAAACAGCCAGGCCTGCAATCAATGCACTGCTCAAGGCCAAGATGGATGAAGGAGAAAAGAGAGGAATTGATTTCTATGTGGAGGTCAAGACCGATTTAAAGGAGCTGAAGGTGGCTGACTGGGAATTGTGCAGGGTGCTTTCCAATCTTTTGGATAATGCCATGACAGCACTGGAAAATCAAACAGGAGAGAAGAAGATATGGGTAGATATTGGAGAGGAAATGGATCAGTATTGTTTTTTTATTTCCAATAACGGACCTGTGATTCCTGAACATCTTAAGGAGACGATCTTCAAAAAGGGCTTTACCTCTAAAAAAGGGGAAGGACACGGCATGGGACTTTATATTGTCAAAAATGTAATTAGGGAATATGGAGGAAGTCTGAAGCTTTCTTCTACTCAGGAGGAAACCTGCTTTAGGGTTTTCTTTCCAAAAGAAAGGAGGTAGTTATGGACACACTGATATTGTTGGGAATTGGTCTTTTTATCGTGGGTTTTATCCTGGTAGGCATAGAGATGGTCATTCCCGGATTCGGAGCACCGGGACTGGGTGGTGCAGCCTGCCTGATTCTGGCCATTGTACTGACTGCTGATTCGGTGGAGGAAGGAATTACAATCACGATGATTGTGGTGGCTGTTTTAGCCGTGATGATGACGCTGATCATGCTGTTGTTTAAGCGGGTGAAGTCACCGGTCGTTCTGGAGGATAATCTGGAAAACAATTCCGAATTTTTAAATGAAAAGGATTTAGAGTATCTGATAGGGAAAGAAGGTGCCACCGTTACGGATCTTAAACCCGTAGGAAAGTGCAGCATAGATGGGGTTGAATTTGATGTCCGTGCCGAAGGCAGGTATCTGGAAAAGAATACCCATGTAGTTATTTCCGGCATTCACGAAAATATTCTCATGGTTCGGGAAAAATAATCTTATGAGGAAAAGAAAGGGGAAACTGTTATGGTAACAGGATTAATCAGCAAAATTATTGTTTTAGGTATCATTTTATTAGTGGTTATTATCTTTTTTACTTTTGTTCCCGTGGGATTGTGGATATCGGCTATTGCCTCCGGAGTAAAAATCGGTATTTTTAACCTTGTGGGCATGCGCCTTCGCCGGGTATCTCCATCCAAAATCGTGTTGCCTATGATTAAAGCCACAAAGGCGGGGCTGAATGTCAAGGTAAATCAGCTGGAGGCCCATTATCTGGCAGGGGGTAACGTAGACAGCGTGGTAAATGCCTTGATTGCTGCAGAAAGAGCCCATATTCAATTATCCTTCGAGAAAGCTTCGGCAATCGATCTGGCAGGAAGGAATGTATTTGAAGCGGTAAAAATGAGTGTAACACCAAAGGTAATTGAAACTGCTTTAATCTCAGCAGTGGCAAAGGATGGTATTGAGTTATTGGTAAAGGCCAGAGTTACGGTGCGTACCAACATTGAACGTCTCATTGGTGGAGCCGGAGAATCAACGGTGCTGGCCAGAGTGGGAGAGGGAATCGTTACAACGGTAGGGTCTTCTGCAGCACACAGCGAGGTACTGGAGAATCCGGATAATATTTCCAAGCTGGTACTGGCGAAAGGACTGGATTCAGGAACGGCATTTGAAATTATTTCCATTGACATAGCGGACGTGGATATAGGTAGAAATATAGGCGCTAATCTGCAGAGTCTCCAGGCAGAGGCAGACAATAAAATTGCCCAGGCAAGGGCAGAAGAAAGAAGAGCCATGGCTGTGGCACTGGAACAGGAAATGAGAGCGGCAGTGGTTCAGGCTGAGGCAGAAATTCCCAAAGCACTGGCAGAGGCACTGAGAAGCGGAAACATAGGGGTTCTGGACTACTATCAGATGCAGAATGTTTTGGCCGATACGGATATGAAGAAAAATATCGGCAAGGGTGCAGAAGCCTATGCTCACAGCAAGAAGGAATAGGATTGACAGAAAAGAACATGATTAAGGTATGTATTATCGAGGATGAACCGGAAATACGAAAATTGCTGCGAAAAATTATTGAAAAGCAGGAGGGGTTTCAGGTGGTGGCAGAGTCGGGAGACTTTGCCGCTGCTATTTGTGATTTTACCCGGCTTCGCCCCCAGGTAGCCTTTGTGGATATTGACTTGAAGGGGGAAAGCGGACTGGAATGTGCCCGCACGATGACCACGATAGACCCTGCATTGAAGGTGATTTTTGCCACTGCACACAGTGAGTATATGGCGGGAGCCTTTGAAATCTACGCTTTTGACTATCTGGTAAAGCCCTTTGATGTAGAGCGGGTACGGAGAACTCTGAGCAGATTGAAGGATGAACTGGAGGAGAGGGAAGAGGGGAAGCATGAAAAGATAAATTGTGCGGAGCAAAACAGCGATAAGTTAATGATCAGAGGCAGAGAGCAGATGGTTTTTATCGATAAGGAGGAAATTATCTTCATCGAACGAAGGGATAATGTAACGAAAATCATTACCGGTGATGGAGAGTATAAAACCTCGGTTTCTCTGGGAAGCCTGGAAGAAAAGCTGGATGGAGGGGAATTTTTGCGTTGCCACAAATCTTATCTGATTAATCTGGAGCATATTTCCAAAATTGAACCATACGGAAGATGGACATATGTGGTAAAATTTAAGGGATGTGAAGCCTGGGCCTTGATGACGGCAAAGGCTTACGAAGAAATAAAAAAACGATTTGGGTAGGTGAATATGATAAAGGCCTGTTTTTTTGATGTGGACGGAACTCTGGTTTCCCATGCTCAGGGCAAGGTGCCGGAAAGTACAAGAGAGGGACTGGAGCAATTAAGAAAAAAGGGAATCAAGGTATTTTTGTCTACAGGAAGACATATTTGTGAATTGCATAAGCTGCCCTTGGAGGGTCTTATTTTTGACGGATATGTGACACTGAACGGACAGCTCTGTGCAAATGGGGACAAGGAGGTAATCTACCGGGAGCCCCTGAAAGAGGAAGATAAAAAAGCCTTGCTGGAGATTTTTGAGGGACGGGAAGAAGCCTTGATGCTGGTAGAGGAAAATCGGCTGTATGTAAATTTTATTAATGATACTGTGGTACAGGCCCAGAAGGAGATTTCCACGCCTCTGCCTTTAGTGGCATCCTATGACGGAGCCCCTTTGTATATGGCCATCGCCTTTATTCGTGAAGAAGAGGAAAAGCGGTTTGAACCGCTGATACCCTCAGGCTGCAGAATAACCCGGTGGTCAAGCGGGGGAATGGACATTATTTCCAAATCAGGAGGGAAGGTGGCCGGAATGGTAAAAATACTGGAGTATTACGGAATTGACAAAGAGGAGATTATGGCCTTCGGTGATGGAGAAAATGATATGGAAATGCTGCAATATGCCAAAATAGGAGTGGCTATGGGAAATGCTTCACCACAGGTACAAGCTGTGGCATACCATGTTACCGGACATATTGATGAAAACGGACTTGTACAGGCATTGAGGCATTATGGCTTAATTGATTGAGATAAAAAGGCTGGTGGGAATCCCACCAGCTTTTTTTATTTTACAGACCTTCTAAAGCAGGCCTGTGCCATATTCATAATCTGCCATAAACATCTGTATACCATCCAATGCCAGTTCACGGGGATCCAAAGGCAGGAGACCATCCCGTACCTTGGTATAGGAAAGGGGCATATACTGGTGCAGCATATTCATGGGAATCCGATATTCTCTCAGGTTATCAAACAGCTTGTTCATGGCTTCCACTACCTGAGGCTGGCCGATATAGTATCGGGCACGATCTGAAAAGCTGTATTTTCTTGCCAGGGCCAGCTGCTTCTCATCACCATGGTAATGCTTCTGCCAGTTGGAAGGATTCTCCAACATTACTTTTTCCAGAGTTTCCATAAAATTGGCCTGCTTTTCAGCAGGAACCAGCTCCTTTTCCATCATACTTAAGGCAAAAAGAGCTTCTCTTAAGCCAAAGGTTAAGGCCGGTCCGACCTTTAAAATGGCAATGCCGTCCTGAACCATGTTTTTCAGACATTCAGCACTCTGATAATCACTGGAATGCCCCTCAAAGCAGATATTTGGGTATTCCTTCAGGGCTGCACATAAATCCACGGCAGCGTCATGGTCATATAAAAATACCTGTTCATCACCAAATTCCACACCGGGCTGAACCACCACTGCAATGACATCATTCATTCCGTCGGCAATTCCCTCTTCAGCAAATACACGGCTGTAGGTAGCTACAGTATCCTTAAAAGCCTCCGGGCTGGTCACCGCAAGAGAATCCTCCTCCTCCTGGGCACCACCGGGAATGGGGACCTCGCTTCCGATGATGAAAACGGGACGGAGAGCTTCCGGTTTTTCTGCTTTCAATTCCTCATATCCCTTCATGGCTGCCTGATAAAGTACAGCACCTCTGCGGGCAATGGTCTCTGTGGAAAGAAGGCCATCCGGATCGTCTGCTACCTTCATACTGGTATCCAGATGAATTTTAGTAAAGCCTGCACGGGCATATTGGTAAACCAACTCTATGGAATTGTTCATAGCTTCTTTTTCCGGCAGATTCTGCCAGGTAAGAGGGCCGAGATGGTCGCCGGCAAGGATGATCATATTCTCCGGCAGATCTGTTTTTTCGGCAATTTGAAGAACCATCTGATAGAAATCTTTGGGAACCATACCGGTGTAGCCCCCAAATTGATTTACCTGATTGGCAGTGGCTTCAATCAGGACGGGAGTATTCAGCTGCCTGGCCCGTCTCAGTGCCTGCTCCAGCACCAGTTCATTGGCACTGCAGTAGGAAGGGATACCGCAGATTTCTCCTTTTCGTCTCCTGTCCATCATTTCTTGAAGTGGATGTTTCATATTTCCCTCTCTTCCTCCGTTCTATAGCTTTGCTTCACCCATACAATAGGTCTGCAGAACAGTATAATTTGTATCCAGAACCACCAGGTCGGCATCATAGCCTGCACCGATTTTACCCTTACGGTCATCAATACCCAGACAGCGGGCAGGATTGATGGTACAGGAATTAATGGCGTAGTTAAAAGGTACATTAGCTTCTTCAACCAGAATGCGAAGCCCGTCATTCAGCTTCAGCGTGGAGCCTGCCAGGCCGCCGGTGGAAGTCAGATGAGCGCTTCCGTCGGGATAAATTTCGATTTCATTACCTCCAAACAGGAATTTGCTTCCTATAGGAGTACCCTTGGCCATAAGAGCATCAGAGACCATAATACCAAAGTCAGGGCCCTTGGACATAAAAAACATATTCAGGGCAGCGGTGGTGGAGTGATTACCGTCACAGATAATTTCCCCATACATGGTTCTTAACCGAAAAGCTGCTCCTACCAGGCCGTTGGCACGATGGTTAAAGGGTGTCATACCGTTGTATACATGTGTCATGGAGGTTGCACCGTTGGCGAAAGCCAGAACGGCTTCTTCGTAAGTGGAGGCAGAATGACCAATACTTACGACTACACCATGACTCGATAAATATTTGGTAAAAGTAAAGTCGGGATCGTGTTCACAGGCCATGGTAATATACTTGATATTTCCTTCAGCAGCTTCCTGATAGCGCTGAAACTGCTCAATGGTTCCCTGGACAATGTAAGGCTCCGGCTGGGCGCCCTTATACTTCATATCCAGATAAGGACCCTCAAAATGGATACCTAAAATCTCCGCACCTTCATAGCCCTCTCTCATTACCTTTGCAACGTTCTTCAAGGCCTTGGTCAGAACCTCCTTGCTCTGGGTAATGGTAGTAGCCAGAAAGCCGGTTACCCCTTCGGCCACAATATGTCGACTCCAGTTACGAAGTCCCTCCTCCTGGGCATCATTTGTATCAAACTCAAATGCACCGTGGCAATGCACATCCAGAAAACCGGGGACGATCTTCTTATCACCATAATCCACATCTGCAGGCTTGCTTCCATAAGGAAGTACATTCAGAATTTTGCCCTTTTCCATCTCGATCGCAGCAGCAAAAAACTGATCGGCGATCCATACTTTTTTACTTTGAATAATCATATAAATTTCCTCCTGCTGTCTATTATAATCGTGGAAAGAAAAAAAGAATTTGCATTTTTTAAATTAACTATTATCTCTTTTAACAGGCACATTGTTTTTTTCTTTTCTCTGTAATATTATAATGGCAAAATGAAAAAAAACATAGGGGGTAAATCAAAATGAATATTTTCAATATTTCAGCGGATAAGATGCAGGAAACCTGCTCTAAATTCACTCTGCAGGAAATTTATCAGCAGCCTGCTACATGGAAAAAGACCTGCGCACAGCTTGCGGCATGTAAGGATGAGCTGCAGGCTTTTCTGAATAAAACCATAAAGGAAGAGGATTTTGATATCGTTCTTACAGGAGCGGGAACCAGTGAATTTGTGGGAAATTCTTTATTTCAATCCCTGAATGAGAAGTATAATCATAAGGTAAAATCCTACGGGACTACGGACATCGTTCCGGCACCGGAGAGTTTTCTTTCCCGGACAAAGCCTACTATTCTTGTAAGCTTTGGCCGTTCCGGTAATTCCCCGGAGTCTTTGGGAGCAGTTCAGGCGGCGGAAGCCGTTTGCCAAAATCTCTGCCATCTATTTGTAACCTGCAACCACGAAGGTACGCTTTCCAAGCTGGCAGATAGCCGTGATAACTGCTTTGCCTTAAATCTTACCCCGGAGACCCATGATCAGTCCTTTGCCATGACTTCCAGCTTCTCCAATATGTATATGGCAACCTATCTGGCCTTTAATCTGGATCGCCTGGAGGAGCTGACAGCTGAAATTGAAAAAATCTGTGCAGCAACCGAGCACTTCCTGGAAGATGGTTTTGGGATCGCCGGAAAAATTGTAGACGAGTTTAAGTTTGAACGAATCGTATACCTGGGCAATACCGCACTGAAAGGGGTTTCTCAGGAGTCTGCCCTGAAGATGCTGGAGCTGACAGCAGGTCAGGTGGCAACCATGTATGATTCACCCCTGGGATTTCGTCATGGACCCAAATCCATTATTGACGATACTACCCTGACTGTTGTATATTTGAGTGATGACCCATATAAGAGACAGTATGAAATCGATTTGATTAAGGAAATGGGGCCTCAGAGAAAGAAGAACCGTATTGCAGTGATTATGAATACACCCTGTGACGGATTAGAGAGCCTCTGCGATTATCAGTTGGTAATGAACTGCGGTAAAGCAATGGATAATGTGCTTCTTGGTTTTGAATTTATTACCTTTGCACAGACTCTGGCAGTTCTCAAATCCCTTTCTCTGGGCATCACACCGGATAACCCCTGCCCTACCGGAGAAGTAAACCGTGTAGTTAAAGGAGTAACCTTATATCCGTACACATTGAAATAGGAGGATGGATAAATGGTAGGAATAATCGTTACGGGACATGGACACTTTGCGAGCGGATTGGGTTCCAGTCTGAAGCTGATCACCGGTATCACTGAAAATGTTGTATTGGTGGATTTTGAAGCAGATCACTCTACCGAGATTTTAACGGATAATATCAATAAAGCCATGGATGAACTGAAGGGCTGTGATGGTATTCTGGTATTATCTGATTTGGCAGGCGGATCACCCTTTAAATGTGCGGTAGAATGTAAATTTGCACGTCCAGAGCAGAAAATTGAAGTTATTGCTGGAACCAATCTTCCCATGTTGGTTGAAGGCGGTATGATGATGGCAGCATTCGACTGTCCGTTGGAAATGTCGGAGGCATTAATCCCTACCGGCAAAGACTATATTATCCGTTTTGAACTGGAAAAGCATGAGGATAATGCAGAAGAAGACGGTATCTAAGATTAAGGCCTGTTCAGAAACGGAGGGAAGGCTTAAGGATGAATATCAATTGGGAGGTAGTTGCTTGGACTTGTATCACCCTAGCACTCATAATGGGTGTGTTTGGTCTTATCCTCAGTATCATTTCTTCTAAGAACATGCGCAGACGTCGTGAGAATATGCGGGATATCCATACCGGTCTCAGGATTGGAAGCGAGGTGCTGTTTGGTGGAGGAATCTACGGAAGAGTAGTGGGAATTGAGGATGAGACAGTGAATGTGGAAGTGGCAAAAAGTACGGTGATTAAGATAGATCGCTTTGCCATTCAGGCAATTACCAATTTGGAAAAAGAAGGGAATTAAAAAAGGCTGTGACTTTACGGTAAGTATACCAGAAAGGTCACAGCCTTTTTAGTGTCTGTGTTATATCAAGCTGTCGAATATTCTGTGCTAGTGCTTCAGAAGCAAAGCTTTCCGCTTCCTCTGGCCTCTTCCAGCACTTCTGCAACGGCAACGGCTGTATCCAGACGCCTATAGCATTCTTCATAACTCTGATTTTTCACCAGCTCCACCAGTCCCTGCATTTCATAAAGCCATGGGTTCTGCCGGGTGGTAAAGTATAGGTCTTCTTCACCCCGTCTTACGATTTTTACCTCTCGGCAGTTACTTGCCGTAGGAGTGATGTGAATATAGCCTTGTTCTCCCAGAAGCTGCACTCCATTTTCACAGAAGGCATCCTTGGCACCGGTGCATTGAGCCAGAAAATGGGGATACTGCATAATCAGAATGCCATTGGTATCTATACCATTGGAGAACAGGGTGGGGTAGTATTGAAGGGAAACAGGTTTTCCCAACAGTCCTACGATAAAATAGATATTATATAGATTCAAATCCATCAATGCACCACCGGCAAACTGGGGATTAAATACATTGGGGACATTGCCGGACATTAGAGCCTCATATCGGCTGGAATACTGGCAGAAGGTGGCCAGTATCAGCTTCAGCTTACCGATGGAGGGAAGATATTCCCTTACCTTTTCATAATGAGGATGGAAGAGGGGAAGAATGGCTTCAAAAAGAAACAGCCTTTTATGGCGTGCGATTTCGGCCAGCTCCCGTACCTGATCGGCTCTGGGAGTAAACGGCTTTTCGCAGAGTACATGCTTTCCCGCTAAAAGAGCAGTTTTTGCCTGCTGGTAATGGAGGGAGTTGGGGGAGGCAATATAAATCCAGTCCAGCTCAGCATCACAGCACATTTCCTCTAAGGAGGTATATACTTTTTTGATACCGAACCGATTTGCCAGAGCGTATCCTGTTTCTTCCTTTCGGGAATAAATTGCCATACAGTCTATGCCCTCTACAGCCTGGATATTTTCTAAAATAGTATCCATAATAAAACTGGTTCCTACAGCTCCGATTTTCATTTTTTCCTCTCATTCTGCTGCTTTAGCAGCATTTTAATCACAGGGACCTTAAATTTGATTGAACATCTGCTTGGAATATTCGCTGGGAGCCATATGATATTTCTGGGTAAAGGCTCGGGAAAAATAATGGATGGAGTTAAAACCCAGCATAAGGGCAATTTCGCTGATCGTATACTTATTCTCCCGAATCATCTGGCAGCTCTTTTCCAGCTTAAGGTCACTAATGTATTTTTTGGGTGTCTGATCCAGATTCTCCTTAAACAGCATCTGTAGGGAAGAGCGGGAGAGAGAAAATCTTCGACAGATCTCCGCAATGGTCAGAGGCTCACATATATTGGTCTCAATGTAGGAAAGAATTTTCTCCAGAAGCTCATCCTGATAGTGCTGGCGGGCTATACCGATGGGATGCTCTTCCTTATGAACGATAAATTCGGTCTGCAGCAGGCGGATAATGATTTCCTGCAATAGGCACAGCATAAGGCTGTTTAAGTAAGGAAGCTGACTGGAGCTTTCCTGAACGAAGGATTTAATCAGAGAATAAATTTTTTTATTATAACTGAATTTTTTGTTCAGAAGAAGGCGATTTTCCCTACCTTCATCGCCGGGTTCAGGATTCTCCATGGAGAAAACAATGGTAACATAGGAACAGGACTGGCCTTCTTCAATGGACTGGGTGTGAAACTGCCCGGGACCATAGAGAATCAGCTCTTTTTCCTGAAGAAGATATTCCGTATCTTCTATTTGGGTTCTAAGAGAGCCTCTGTCCACATAAGTTAATTCATAGTATTCATGCTTTTCTCCCCGAAAGCAGTAGCCCGAATTGCGGATATTATAATAATAGCCCAGAATCTCCCGAATCTGAATACGGGGGAGAATACGGTTAATGACGAAGGGAGTGGCAAGCTCCTGGGTAGACATACTGAAGCCGGAAATAGTGGATAGCCTGCAGCAGGCTTCCTTTCCAATGGCCGTAATGGCAAAATAAATCCCCGGCTTAAGAAGTACCTTACGATGAATAGAAAAAGATTCCAGTCCTTCAGTATCGGGAGAAAAGCCTACAATCAAAGCAGCCATACCGCTTTCCATCTCCAGACAAACAGGGCAGTCAAAGTGAAGAAGCTGGCTGATACTGCGTTGGGGAACCAGATGATAAACTCTACTGATTAAGTCTCCCTTAATCGAAGAAAAGGATTGTTCATGAACGGAGCCGTAGGGCTCAAATTCTTTCATGGATGTCTTGTGCTGCATAGTACCCTCCCAAAATTAATTTATTATATCATATTTTGTGAAAAACATCTATAAAATTAGGCGAAAAATATTAACAATTAACAAAAAATAATAAAGAAAAACTAAAAGAAATAAATTAGCCATTAAAAAGTATAATGACAAAATGGGCAAATTGTATTATAATAAAAACACTCTGAAGGGGATTTTCAGGGAGAATCATAATCAAGGAGGGAAAAACATGCCTAATATTGTTTTGACGAGAATCGACAACCGTCTGGTTCATGGTCAGGTAGCGACACAGTGGTGTGGCAGTATTGGTGCAAACCTTATTTTAGTGGCCAATGATGAAGTGGCTGGAAATACACTTCGTCAGGGTTTAATGGATATGGCTGCTCCCAGCTATGCCTCCATGCGATACTGGACGTTGGAGAAGACCATTTCAACCATTCATAAGGCATCCGACAAGCAGATGATTTTCATCGTGTGTGAGAATCCACAGGATGTTTTAACACTGGTTGAAGGTGGTGTGCCAATCAAAAAAGTGAATATTGGTAATATGCATATGGCAGAAGGGAAGCGTCAGGTAGCCGGTTCGGTAGCCGTTGATGATGCTGATGTAGCTGCCTTTGCAAAGCTGCGTGATTTAGGAGTAGAGCTCGAGATCAGAAGAGTTCCTTCTGAAGCCGCAGAGAGTGTTGAGAAATTGTTCAAATAATTACATCTTTTGGAAAGGAGATTAGGACAATCATGAGTTTTAATGCAATTCAGATTATTCTGGTGTTCATCGTTGCTTTTATCGTTGCGATTGACCAGTTTGACTTCTTGGAATCTCTGTACCAGCCCATCGTAACCGGCGCCGTTATCGGTGCTATTCTGGGAGATTTACAGACCGGTCTCGTTGTAGGTGGTACATACCAGTTAATGACAATCGGTAACATGCCTGTAGGTGGTGCGCAGCCCCCCAATGCTGTTATAGGTGGTATCATGGCAACCATATTTGCGATTTCTTCAGGACTTGAGCCCACTGCAGCGGTAGGTCTTGCAGTACCCTTTGCCTTAATCGGACAGTATATGGTTACCTTACTATTTACTGTTATGTCTCCTCTGATGTCCCTGTCTGACAAATATGCAGAGAAGGCAGAACCTAAGGGAATCGTTGCGATTAACTGGCTGGCTATGGCAGCACTTGGTCTCTTGTTTGCCATCGTTTGTGTAGCCGGACTTATTGGTGGTTCAGCACTTGGCGATACCTTGAGTGCATTATCAGAGCAGTATGCATGGATAATGAACGGCTTAGGTGCGGCAGGTGGTATGATGCGCTTCGTTGGTTTTGCTATTCTGCTTAGAATGATGCTTTCCAACGATCTTTGGGGCATTTACTTTGCCGGTTTTGCAGTGGCTACCGTTATCGGCTATATTGATGGTCTGAGTGGTTCCGCATTGCTGTTAATTGCGTTCATCGGTATCGCAATCGCATTGTATGACTTCCAGACACGTACAGCAATGAAATCTGCCGGAGTTGGCGGAGGATCTACAGGAGGTGACGAAGATGGCATCTAATGCAACACATTATAATGACTTAACACCGGCTCAGCCGCTTGATAAAGCAACACTGAATAAGATGGTATGGCGTTCCTGTAACCTTCAGGGCTCCTTTAACTATGAAAGAATGCAGGCTAACGGATGGTTATATTCTATCTTACCCGGTCTGGAGAAGATTCACACCAATAAGGATGATTTATCCATTTCCATGCAGCACAACTTGGAATTCTTTAATACCCATCCTTTCCTGGTGACCTTTGTAATGGGTATTGTATTATCCTTAGAGCAACAGAAGGCTGACATCAACACTATCCGTGCGGTGCGTGTTGCTGCCATGGGTCCTTTGGGCGGTATCGGTGATGCTATTTTCTGGTTTACCCTGGTTCCGATTACAGCAGGTATTACAGCCAACATGGCTATTGACGGATCGATTATGGGTCCTATCCTGTTCCTTGTGATCTTCAATGTGGTACAGTTTATTGTTCGTTTCTGGCTGATGAACTGGTCCTATGCTTTGGGAACAAAGGCTATTGAGCTTCTGACTAAAAATGCGAAGGAATTTACCCGTGCAGCTTCCATGCTGGGTGTATTCATCGTTGGTGCATTAACCTCCAACTATGGTGGAACAACCATTAATCTGACGATTGAAAATGGTGAAAGCCCTATAGTTATCCAGAGCATCTTAGATGGTGTTCTTCCTAAGATGATTCCGTTGTTCTTAACCTTATTACTGTACTTCCTGTTGAAGAAAAAAGGATGGACGCCCGTTGCATGTATCGTATTGCTTATTGTAATCGGTATTGTTGGTGCACTTCCCTTCATTGGACTTTTCTAGGTTAGATGAAAGCGATACTCCTTGATTTTAATGGTACTCTGTTTTTTGACTCAGGCTTCCATTTGGAAGCCTGGGGCAAAATTTACAGGGAGCTTAGTGAGAAAACAGATGATGAACCGGGACAGAATTTTTATTGTGGACCGCGTAATGACGTAATTATTCAGCAAATTGCACCGTGGCTTACTCCCAAAGAACGAATGGCCTATTCTCATAAAAAAGAAGCTCTTTACAGGCAAATATGTATGGAAAATCCCGGGCAGGTACATCTTGTACCCGGTGCAGAGGAATTTCTTCATTATTTAAGGGAACATCAGGTTCCTTTTCTTTTGGTCAGTGCTTCAATTAAGGAGAATATGGATTTCTATTTTCGGCAATTTGAATTGAACAGATGGTTTGATCAAAGCAGATGTGTTTATGATGATGGAACTTATGCGAATAAGGGTGAAATGCATCTGGAAGCAGCAAGGAGATTGGGAACCATACTTTCCCACTGTATTGTTGTAGAGGATAGTATAAGTGCTATTGCACATGCAAAGGAAAATGGTGCAGGAATGATTATAGGAATAGGTTCTGATTCGGTAAGAGATGATTTGATTCATACTGGAGCTGACCGTGTCATAAGAGATTTTAGGGAATTTGACAGAAAATGGTTGACGCCAGAAATCCCAATCAAAAAATACTAATAATTTGATAAAAAGGACTCCGCAGAGGGAGTCCTTTTTTGTATACTTATAAACCGAATAATATCTTTTAGCGATTTGTCCATCTGGCACTGGCACCACAGGGAAGAATAAGCCCGGTTTCTTTCACGGGCAAACCGATTTCCGAAGCAGTTACTTTTCCGCCAAAACGGGAGCAGACAGCTAAGTTTATCATATAGGATAAGACTGCAGGCTGCAGACCGGTAGTGTAGGAGTTTACGAGAAAAAACAGGGGATTATCGGAAAGAAGATTCGCAGTCAGGCAGATAAAAGGATAAATACTTTCTTCTATTTTCCATATTTCTCCCTTAGGACCCCGTCCATAGGAGGGAGGATCCATGATGATGGCATCATAAGAATTTCCCCGTCGGATTTCTCTTTCTACAAACTTCATACAATCATCCACCAGCCATCTGATTGGACGGTGGGCAAGACCGGATGCAGCAGCATTCTCCTTTGCCCAGTTCACCATTCCCTTAGAAGCATCCACATGGGTTACACTGGCACCGGCCGAAGCAGCCGATAAAGTAGCTCCTCCGGTATAGGCAAAAAGATTCAGAACTTTTACAGGGCGGTTGGAGGCTCGGATAAGTTCACTGAACCAATCCCAGTTTGCTGCCTGTTCGGGAAAAAGTCCGGTATGCTTGAAACTGAATGGTTTCAGATTGAAGGTTAATTCTTTATAATGAATGGACCATTCCTGGGGAAGATTATAAAATTCCCACTCGCCGCCACCGGATTTGCTTCTGTGATAATGGCCGTTTTTTTTCTTCCAGCCTATATTTTTGTTGGCTGTATTCCAGATAACCTGGGGATCAGGCCTGACAAGTAGGTATTTTCCCCACCTTTCCAGTTTTTCACCGGATGAAGTATCCAGCACCTCATAGTCTATCCACTGATCGGCAATCCACATGAGTCCTCCTGAAGATTAGTTTAATTAAGATACAATAAAACGAGAAACATTGTTACGCAGTTCCTGGGCTATCTTGCTGCATTTTTCAATTTCGTGAACCACCGAATCGAAATTGCTGCGTATATCCACTGTATTAGTAGCAATATTTGTGGTTCCCTCTGCACCTTCATTAGTTGCCCGAGAAATTTCTTCCATGGCATTAAGTACACTTTCTACAGAGGACAGCAGCTCCTGAGAAGTAGCACTGAAATCGGAAATTAAAGAGTCGATATCACTGGCGTCATTACTGTAAGCTAAAGTAACCTCATCAAACATTTCATAGCTTTGTGTCACATCAGAGGCTACAAAATCCAAAAGAGATTTGGAGTCCGAGGCTAGACGGTTCACTGCATTGGTCACCTGATCGGTTACGGCAATAATTTCTGTTACCGTATTCTTAGATTGATTGGCCAGATTTCCGATTTCTGTTGCCACTACGGCGAATCCCCGTCCTGCTTCACCTGCTCTGGCGGCCTCAATGGAGGCGTTTAGTGCAAGAAGATTGGTTTGCGTGGTAATTTCCATTACGGCATCGGAAAGAACGCCAATTTTTTGAACAATGGCTGACTGAGACAGTGCTTCCTTTAAGCTCTCACTTATTTGGGAATGCATCTGGTGGGCATTAGCACGCTGCGAGCTGACCTCTTCCTTTGCTTTTGCAGCTCGGGCATGAATATCCGCAGCCCGTTTTGCTCCGTCCTGAGAACGAAGGGCAATATTTTTGGCAGCCACCTCAATTTCGCCGGCCATGTTGGCCACTGTTTCGCTGGAGGAGGCTGTTTCTTCCATAGAAGCAGCTAATTCCTCAGTGGTAGCAGAAACGTTTTCCAGGGTATCGTTGAGAGTGAGAACAGCCTGTTCGGTAGCCCCCACGATTCTGTCTATTTCCAATCCGTCATCCTGTATATCTTTAATCAAGACGCCAATGGATTCCTTGGTACTCGCCAAATGGGAGGCGAGTACACCAAAATCATCTTTTCGATTATTAAGGCGTTTGGGAAGAGGCTGGGTAAAATCGCCCTGGGCAATATAAGAAAGATATTCCAAAGTAAGCTTAAAGTTTATCGTGAGATCGTAGGAAATATAGATGGTAAGAGTCATGGTAATAAAAAAGACTATGGCACCATTCAGTAAAATTGCCCCTAGCTTATCGTTCAAGGCACTTTCCAGCTGTGCGTTGTTTTCTAAGGTGGTAGTATCAATATAGTCGGTATAATTTCCGGTGCCGATAACCCAGCCAAAGGGTTCGAAGGCCTTTGTATATGCCCTCTTGGATGAAGAAACAGTCTCTCCCTTTTTGGGGAACATATAGTCAGTATATCCTCCATCTGCCAGACGACCGTTTTCAATAAAAAGCTTTACATAGGATGTACCGTTTTCATCCACAGCATTGAGGCGATTAGTCCCCTCTGTATCCTGACCCAGTAAGACAACGCTAATGCCCTCGTAGGTATCGGCCCAAAAGTAACCATCCTCTCCATACTGAAGACCGCGCAAAAGATCAGCCCCCAGACTTTTAGCTTCCTTGAGAGTGAGTTCACCATTCTCATACCGGGTATATACACCCTGCAGCATGGAGATGGCATTATCTACCTGAAGCCGAATCTTGTCATCGTAGGTTGTACGTAAAGTTTCTGCGGTGGCTACAGAGAAGCCGGTGCTCATAGTTTTCATTTCCCGCATACTGATTAAGGCAATGATAGCCAGTCCCAGAAGGGCCTGAAAAGCGACCAAGGCCATCTTCACTTTCAGATTAATGTGTCTCATAGGTCTGTTCCTCCATTCTGAAGTTATCATTTGTGGTAATTTTGCCCGATAGGGCTGTGATAGAATAATTCTTATTAGCATAAATATACAACGTTTCCTCTGTATTGTCTACTAAAATAGGAAAGATAAAGCAAAAACTTCATTAAAATACAGCGCTAACAGTATAAAACTTTAAAACTTTCCCATAGTAGCTGATTGACTTGTATGATTTGGGGTATTATAATGGATTCCAGTTGAGTTTTGGATTGAATTTGTCAGCTATTGATGAGAACACAGTAAGGAGGAAACTATGTCAGAGAATTTAGGATGGATATTACTGGCCTTTGTGCTCTATCTGATTTTAATGGTCATAATCGGTGCTGCTTATGCGAAGAAAAATACCAGTTCAGCCGATTTTTTTCTGGGAGGAAGACAGTTGGGAGGATTCGTTGCTGCCCTTTCAGCCCAGGCATCAGACATGAGCGGATGGCTTTTGATGGGCTTGCCGGGAAGTGTTTATGCCATGGGAACGGGACAGATATGGATTGCAGTTGGTCTTTTCATCGGGACAGTGTGCAACTGGCTGTTTATTTCAAAACGGCTGAGGCGTTATACCATTCGTGCCAATAATTCGGTAACAATTCCCGCTTTTTTTCGTAATCGATTCCGGGATGAAAAAAGAATCCTGTTGGGTGTTTCTTCTATTACTATAGTGATTTTTTTCCTAGTTTATACGGCTTCGGCACTGGCAGCAGGAGGAAAGCTGTTCAACTCCGTTTTTGGCCTGGAGTATAGAACGGCACTTTGTATCGGTGCAGTGGTCATTCTGGTCTATACCTTTTTGGGCGGTTTTTGGGCGGTATGCACCACAGACTTTATTCAGGGCATGCTGATGCTGATTGGGATTCTGGCAATTCCTATTACGGCGGTAGGAATCATGGGCTTGAATAATGTTACAGCTAATCTTGAAGCTACCGGTGTAGAGGTTGCCGGCTATCTGGATGTGATGAGTGATGGAAGCGGAAGCTTTAGCGCGGTGGATATTATTTCACAGCTGGCCTGGGGACTGGGGTACTTTGGGATGCCTCATATTCTAATCCGTTTTATGGCCGTCAGAGATGAAAAGGAGCTGGTAAAATCCAAGATTACAGCCATTATCTGGGTTGCTCTTTCTCTGATTTTTGCCTGTGTAATCGGTGTTGTGGGAAGAGCCTATCTTTATCCGGAGGTTCTTTCGGGCGGTGCGGAAGAAAAAGTCTTTATTGAAATGATTATTAAAATGTTTACTGTAGATATGAATCTGCCGATTGTTGGAGGCCTTTTCCTGTGCGGTATTATGGCAGCCATTATGTCTACTGCGGATTCCCAGCTTCTGGTCAGCGCTTCCAGTGTGGCAGAGGATATTTACTGCGGGGTTCTGGGGAATGAGAATGAAGATAAGAAGGTGCTTAGAGTAAGCAGAATTACAGTTCTGATTATCGCCATATTGGCCTTTCTCATTGCTTTGGATCCGGCAAGCTCCATTATGGGGCTGGTATCCAATGCCTGGGCCGGATTGGGAGCAGCCTTTGGG